>JAICIH010000285.1 GCA_025924475.1 Bryobacteraceae bacterium | reverse complement strand
GACGCGCCTAGCGTCAATGTTTTGAGGAAGTCCATGCTGACCACGTCCGTAGAGGTGCTTTGGACCGCACGCTATGACTACAAGAAAAACTGGAGGCTGGTTCCACACGCGCACGATTACTTCCAGATGATCTATTTTCTGAGTGGCGCCGGGTCCCTATTTCTAGGACATCGCGAATATCGTGTGCGGGCAGGCGACTTGTTTCTAATCAAGCCGCATACGAAGCACGGTCTTGCGCCTTACTCGTTGTTAAAGACGCTGGATCTGAAGTTTCGAGTATTGGACGCCGGCCTTCGCCAAAGCCTTTTGAACGCAACCGACAGAATTAGCGAAAAGGGCGGTACGCTCGCCAATCTTTTCGAGCATATTCGTAAGGAGGGCGAAGCGACAAACTATCTCTATCGCGAATCGTGCAATCTGGCTCTGCTGCAAATTCTGATTCACTATCTCCGGCGCGACCGGCAGGAGCCGGATACTAGCACGGCCGCATTAATAAGCGAGGAACTTCCGGACGACGATGTGGTGCGGCGAGCGCTCGAATTTATCCGGTCGCATTATGCGGAAGATCTGGATTTGCCGCGCATTGCGGATATGGTGCAGCGATCGGACCGGCTCATCCGGCAACATTTTGAAGAATGCCTGGGTGTGCCTCCGATGCGATACCTCGTTCAGTACCGCATACGAAGGGCCAAAGAATTGATTCAATACTCCGACCATGCGTTAAAGGAGATCGCCGAATTAGTCGGATTCAAATCCATTCATCACTTCACGCGCGTCTTCCGTGAGGTCGTGGGCGAAAGCCCAGGAGCATGGCGGCGCAAATATCGCGCGGGCATTTGCAAGGACGTCTGCATACAGCCGCACTTTTCCAACGTGAACCGCACGTTTCCGCAGCCGACCGTGTACGCGCCTACTGATTAATAACTGTGCCGTCCGGCGTTCGGACGATGCCCCATCCGCCATTCAGTTTCTTGCGCTCTCCGCGCTCGGATCCAAACGGATATTTGGCTGCCGCGGTCTCGTTGATCTCGATGCCCCAGCCTGGCTTTTCGTTGGCATAAACATATCCATCGCGGACCACCGGATAGCCGGTGAATATTTCCTGAATATGGTCGTTCGGGAAGGTCCATTCCTGAATGCCGAAATTCGGCGAAACCAGGTCGAGCGTGACATTCGCGCAGTGCCCGATTGGCGAGACGTCGCCGGGGCCATGCCAGGCCGTCCGTACGTTGAATTCGTTGGCCATGACTGCCATTTTCCAGGCAGGAGTCAAACCGCCGGATTGCGAGACGTGTACGCGGATGTAGTCAATCAGGCTTTCGCGTATGAGCATCTTCCATTCGTGTGGACTATTGAATAGCTCGCCCATGGCGAGCGGCGTTGTGCAATGCGCGCGAATCTGATGAAAGTATTGGATGTCTTCCGGAGACAACAAATCTTCCAGGAAGAATAGCCGATACTGCTCCATATCCTTTGCGAATTGCACCGCGGTGCGCGGCGGTACCCGTTCATGCACGTCGTGCAGCAGGTAGATTTCGGGGCCAAGCTCTTTACGCGCCGCTTCGAATAGCTGCAGCGTACGCCGTACGTATGCATCCGGATCGAAAGTCGGATCTTCCTGCGTTGTGTTGCCTGAGCTTTGTCCCTGCCCTCCACCAGGCGCGCCGTAAGCGGCGTTTCCGGGAATCCCCACTTGCAGGCGTACCGCTTTGGCTCCGCCGGACATCAGCTTGCGCGCCTGATCGATAGTTTCATTGATCTCCCGGCCCGCCGCATGTGTGTAAATCATTGCCGCGCGCCGGCATTTGCCGCCTAGCAACTCGTACACCGGCATGCCGGCCTGGCGTCCCTTGATATCCCAGAGAGCTTGATCGACGCCGCTGATGGCATTGTTCAATACCGGTCCGTTGCGCCAGTAGGACGAGTTGTACATGGCGCTCCAGAGATCCCCGATGGCATCCGTCGGCCGTCCGAGCACAAGAGGTTTCAAGTAGCGATTGACCGCTTCTACCACCAGATCCGCGCGTTGCGTGAAGGTTGCGCAGCCATAGCCGTACAGTCCGTCCTGATCCGTCGTTACCTTTACAACGATCAGCCGCACACCGGCGGGCGCTGTTGTGATCACCGAAACGTCTTTGATTTTGGGCGTCGCCATCCCGCGTAAAGGAACTTGTAGCAGCGGAGCCGCTGCCATTCCGAGAAACTCTCTACGCCGCAATCGTCTGCTCATCTTTATCTCTCCTCGAATATCCGGGATTTACAAAAAACCAAGCCGCCGCGCCGCACGCGCACAGCCCCGCCGCTACCAGGAACGACGTGTTCCAGCCAAGATGTTTTCCAATGAAAGGCGTCAGGGACGCTGTCAGCGCGCCCCCGAACTGCCCACCCATATTCATTACGCCCGAAACGGAACCGGCCGATCTCTTTCCGATGTCTGCACTCACCGACCAGAATGAGCTTTGCGAAAGGTACAGCGCTCCGGCTCCGGCTGCCAGCACGACCACAGCCATTTGTACGCTTTCAACCGCGGTTCCGATCGCGATGAAAAGCGCCGCCAATCCAATGCCCGCGACCGCTACCATGCACCTCCCATTGCGTTTGCCATATCTTCTGCTTACGATATCGCTGATCCACCCGCCTAATAAGGATCCGGCGGCCATCGCCATGAACGGCAGCATGGTCCACCAGGCGGTCTGCTTCAGGTCCAAGCCGCGTACCTCGTTCAAGTAGATGAAGAACCAACTAAAGAAAATATAGGCTGCGTAGCCGTAAGTGAAATAGCTAAATGTTACGGCAAGGATGTTCTTGTCGCTGAAGATTTGGCCCCATCGTAATTTGCCGCCATGCGCTCCGGGTTCGACGGCCGGCAATCCTGCTTCTATATATTCGGCTTCGCTTTGAGATATCCACGGATGCTGCTTGGGGTTATCGCGCGATATCCAGTACCAAACGGCGCCCGCGGCCAACCCGATCACCGCGCTGGTCCAGAAGGCGGCACGCCAGCTATACTCCGTCACGATGTAATTGATCAAGGGCGATGTGACGCCGGCTCCAAAGCCCACGCCCATAAAAATAATGCCGTTCGCCACGCCGCGTTCGGAGGAAGGAACCCACGACGCGACGACGGTGTTCGAGGCTGGATAGACCACCGACTCGCCCATGCCTAGACCGAAGCGGACCGCAATGATGATCCACAATGCGGCTCCAATCGTGGGGACCGCTGTAATCAGTACGGTGAAAACTCCCCACCAGACCACGCCCCAGGTAATGATCTTGCGTGGTCCGATCCGGTCCGCCAATCGTCCGGCAGGCGCTTGAAAAAATGCGTAGCCAAGTACAAACGCGCTCTGCACCCAGCCCAAATGGACTTTATCCAGGCTGAAGTCGCGCATAATCGCCCCGCCGGCGATTGACAGGTTTACTCGATCCAAATACCCCACCGCGCTCAACAGAAAAATCCAGCCGATCAACACCCACCGGATTCGCGAACGCTTGGAATCCTCCATCCGTATCTCCCTCCACTCGTATTTCAGGACTATGCTATTAGACAGATGAGCAAAACGACCACAATACTAACAGCGGCGGCATTCTGCGCGCTGCCTATCGCCGTCTCTGCTGCTTCCACCAAGGTTGAATTGAAGGACGCCAAAGGGGAAAGCGTCGGAGTCGCAACGATCAATGGAAATAAGAACAATGGTATCCGCATCAAGCTGAACCTGAAGAATCTGCCTCCTGGCGAACACGCCATTCACATTCACCAGGACGCCAAGTGCGAACCGCCGGGATTTACTTCCGCGGGCGGCCACTTCAATCCGGATAAGAAGCACCACGGTCTGGAAAATCCGGAAGGCCCGCACGCCGGCGACATGAAAAACTTTACCGTTGCTGCCGATGGAACAGCCAAAACGACAGTGAGCGACGCGAACGTAAACATGGGGACGGACGATCATTCGGTCTTTTCGAATGGCGGAACGGCGCTGGTGATCCATGGCGCGCCGGACGACATGAAGTCCGATCCTGCCGGGAATGCCGGTCCGCGAATCGCCTGCGGCGTGATTGTCAAGAAATGAACGATTGAAGAGTGATCTGATTCTGCCGATAAGCAGAGCGAGGCGAACCCTTGCTCCAGCTTGTCCGGCGGAAAGAATTGCTTTCCATCTTTCAGGAACCTCCGAAACCGCAACCAGCGGCCGAGGGCCACAACAATGCTGTGTCTACGGCGCTGATCACGGTGCTCTCGATTAATGTCTTTGTGATCGCCAGCGTGGGGGCGTTCTACCTATTGCTGTTTTTCTATCGGTAATAGCCCTCATCGGTTCAACATCTCGACCAGGACGCGGCCTGATGAACCGCTCGGCGTTTGAATATCCAGCATGGTCGCCAGAGTTGGCGCGATGTCGTTGGGTTTGACGTTCTCGTTATAGCGGCCGGGCTTGATCCCCGGACCTATAAACACAACGGGTACATGCCGGTCGTAGGCGTAGGGCGAGAAGTGCGTTGTGCCCGTTTGGGCCGGTATGTAACCCGGCTCGAAGATGACGTGGAGGTCGCCGCTACGCCGCGGAAAGTAGCCGTTCATCTCCGCTTGCGCGATGAAATCGCCTGCGATTCCGTTATCAAGCTGGCTGCGCGTGTAGACGCGCGCCACGTGAAGTTCAGGCGCGGCAAAGAGCGCGTCCTTTGCCGCGCGGCTCACGTCTTCTTCACTGATGCCCTTTGCGCGAAGCGCCTCACGATCGAAATACAACTCCGTTTCTCCGCCGCCGGGAATCAGCCATTTTGCTTGTCCGAATTTTTGATCCAAAGCATTGGAGACAACATCGGCGACATCTCCGGGAAGGCGGCCGCCCGGCAATTTGGCAGCACGATTGTGTTCGGGGGTGGAGGCGACGCCGTGATCGGCGGAGAGCACGACGATGACATTCCTCATGCCCACGCTTCGATCGATCGCGCCGAACAGCTTGCCGAATAGCCGGTCGGTACGGATGGCCATGTCTCGGACTTCGGGGGCGTCCGGCCCCACGCGGTGGCCGACAGCATCGTTCGAGGAGAAAGAAATCGTAAGCAGATCGGTGGGCCCGCGCTGGCCGAGCTTCTCTCCGGCGATGGCGGACTCGGCGAAAAGCTCGATCAATTCGTTGCCCCACGGGCTTGCGGAGATCTTCGAATACGGAATGGCGCTGCTGCCTTGGAAGTTCCAGGATGGAAATCCCTCCCACTTTTTCGACACAAACTGCGCGGGCAGCTTTTTCCGGTTGAACTCCGCGGCCCAGGCTGGCAACTCGTCCATGTAAAACGAGCTGCTGATGAAATTTCCCGTCGTATCATCGAACCAAAACGCGCCATTGGCGCGATGGCCGGATGGCAGAATCGCCGCGCGAGCCTTGATCGAGATACCGATGACTTTCGATTGCTCATGAGCATCGCGGAGTTCGTCTCCAACAGTCGTGACTAGCAGCCGCTTTGGCGAGGCAGGATCGGAATCGGTGCATTTTGCGGTGGGCTGCTCCTGGGGCGCGCCCACCGTCTTCACATTCCAGTCGCAAACGCTGGTGACAATCTTTTTCTCGTCGCCGTCGTACCAGGAGTTGCCGATGATTCCGCTGACTGCAGGCATAGCGCCCGATAGAAAGATGCTGTGGCCCACCGCCGTGATGGTTGGTACTTGCGCATAAAAGGCGTTCGTGAAATCGGCGCCCTGCGTCAAAAGCCGATCCAGACCGGCATGGTAGTCCGCGCGGAAGCGGGTCAGGTAATCGTAGCGAAACTGATCGACAATAATGGCGACCACGAGTTTCGGTTTGGGCGGCGGAGGCTGCGTTTGCGCCGTCAGGCGAGTCCCTAAAAACGCCAGAATCGAAGCCGTGATCAGAATTGTTCCGGAGCCGCGCATGCGCCTCAGAGTAACAGACGAGTCTTGCGCTAGCATTACTTTTTCGGACCGCGTGGAAAGCATACTCGAGCTACGCTCGCTCTCGAAGCACTACTCGACGCACCGCGCCGTCGAGGATGTATCGCTTTCCATTCACCGGGGAGAGTTTTTTTCCTTAGTCGGTCCTTCCGGCTGTGGAAAGACTACAACGCTCCGCCTCATCGCCGGCTTTGAGCATCCCACCTCTGGAGAGATCCTGCTTGACGGGCAGCCGCTGGCGGGGCTCGCTCCTCATCAGCGCGACGTCTGCACGGTTTTCCAAAACTATGCGCTTTTCCCGCACTTAACGGTGGAGCAGAACGTGGCATTCGGGCTGGAGCGCCGCCGGAATATATCCAAACAACGCATTCGCGAAGAAGTAGTTGACGCGTTAGCCCTAGTTCGGTTGTCGGGCAAAGAATCGCGCTTTCCCAACCAGATCTCGGGCGGAGAAAGGCAACGTGTGGCTCTTGCTCGTTCACTAGTGATCCGGCCTAAAGTTCTATTGCTCGATGAGCCGCTGTCCGCCCTGGATGCGAAATTACGCAAGGAAATGCGGCAGGAGCTGAAGAAGCTGCAGCGGAGTGTCGGCATCGCCTTTCTGTTCATCACGCACGATCAGGAGGAGGCGCTTTCTTTGTCGGACCGAGTGGCTGTAATGAACAAAGGAAAACTCGAGCAGATTGGCGCGCCGCAAGAACTCTACCGGCGCCCGCAGTCCCGTTTCGTCGCCGAATTTCTGGGGGAAGTGAACTGGCTGAACGGCGTTTGTGTCCGGCCGGAGGCTGTTCATGTTTCGCGCGGGCTCCCGGCTCCGGCGGCACATTCCACGGTTGGAATTGTCGAGAGCATGACTTTCTTAGGAAACTGCCTGCATCTGGAAGCAAGACTCCCGGACGGTTCCTATTGGGTGGCGGAACTACCGCAGCAGCATTGCGATTTCGCCGCCGGGGAAACTGTGAACCTCTGGTGGCAAGCGGCAGACGAATTTCAGATCCCCGGCAGCAATTAAACCATGCGCCTGCGACACGTTTTCCTCGCGCCCGCGGCATTGGTTACGATCGCGCTATTTTTTGTTCCGTTGCTGATTGCGCTCGCTTACAGCTTTCTTACACGCGGGCCGTATGGCGGTGTTTTCCCTCCTTGGACATTCGACAATTATCGGCGTGCGCTGGACCCGCTCTATCTCGCGATACTCTGGCGTTCGATTTGGTTGGCGAGTATCTCCACCTTGCTCTGTCTGATTTTGGGTTTCCCGCTGGCCCTCTATATCGCTCGCGCGAAGCGTCATAAAATCCTGCTCCTGAATCTGGTCATGCTTCCTTTTTGGACCAGTTTTCTGATCCGCATTTATTCCTGGATGTTTTTGCTGCGCGACACGGGCCTGATCAATACATTGCTCCAAGCGCTGCATGTGATCCGCGTGCCCCTTCCGCTGCTTTTTAACGATGGGGCGGTCGTGCTCGGCTTGGTATACGGATTCCTCCCGTTCATGGTGCTGCCGCTCTATGCAACCTTGGAAAAGCTCGATCCCGCGCTCCTGGATGCGGCGTTCGATCTGGGCGCCACGCCCTGGGTTGCGCTCTGGCAAGTAGTCGTTCCGCTCAGCAGGTCCGGTATCGCGGCCGGTTGCGTACTGGTCTTCATCCCATGTCTCGGCTCTTACCTGACTCCCGATCTGATGGGCGGAGGAAAGACGGTGATGCTCGGTAATTTGATCCAGAGTCAATTTACTGCGGCGCGCGACTGGCCTTTTGGCGCGGCGATTTCGCTATTGCTCATGCTGCTGGTGCTGGCCGTCTCGCGGCTGCTCGGCAAGCAGACCGAGAAGCTCTTATGAGACGGTTTCTTGGCGTCTACGCGGCGGCGGCCTATCTCTTTCTTTATCTGCCGCTTGCGATTCTCGGCTTGTTCAGCTTCAACAATTCGAAAATTGCCGCCT
>JAICIH010000284.1 GCA_025924475.1 Bryobacteraceae bacterium | reverse complement strand
TTGGACCGCGGCGCGCATGGAGATCACGCAAGACTTGGTCGAAAACATGGTCGGGCATCGCACGCGCCTCGTTCAGCAGCGCCGCTCGGAGTGGCATACCGAAGAAGACCTCGCGCTCGATCGTTATTTCGGAATCTCCCACCATGTTGACCGCTTCGGCGTCTGGCTCATCGCCGCTATCCCGCGCGGCTGGCTGCTAGTGGGCCTGACATGCCTCGCGCCCGCGGTGCTTGCCTCGCAAAGCGCGAATTCCCGCACCGCCATTCTGCTCGGCGGCGTCCTGGTGGCCTACACCGCTTTTCGAAAATTATCGGCTTCTTTCGCCGATATCGCCATCGCCGCCGTAGCCTGGAAACGCATCCGGCCGCTGCTTCAGGCTGCCGGACAGCCGGAAATCTTGGGCGAATCGCCGGCCGCCGCGCGCGCCGCTGCGGGAGAGAACCTGATCGAAGCCGATCGCCTCACATTCCGTTACCGCAGCACGGGGAACCCCGCGCTGCGCGCCTGCAGTCTCGCGATTCAAAACGGCGAGCGCATTCTGCTCGAAGGCCCCTCCGGCGGCGGAAAAACCACCTTCGCCTCGCTCCTCTCCGGCATGCGCCAGCCCGAATCCGGTCTGCTGCTGATGAACGGCATGGACCAATACACCTTGGGCGAGGTCGAATGGCGTCATCGCATCGCAGCCGCGCCGCAGTTTCACGAAAACTACATCCTGACGGAAACGCTGGCGTTCAATCTGTTAATGGGTCGTCGCTGGCCGCCCACCGCCGCGGACATGCAGGAGGCGGAGACCGTTTGTCGCGAGCTGGGTTTAGGTGACGTACTCGATCGCATGCCCAGCGGCCTTCTGCAGATGGTCGGCGAAGGCGGCTGGCAGCTCTCACATGGCGAGCGCAGCCGCATCTACATCGCACGCGCTCTGCTGCAGGACGCCAGCCTCGTCATCCTCGACGAAAGCTTCGCTGCACTCGATCCGGAAAACCTCCAAACCGCCCTCGAATGTGTCCTTCGCCGCGCCCGCACGCTCATGGTCATCGCCCACCCCTAAGGGTGTGGGGCAGATTGGAAATCTGCGGCCGATTGGCAATCGGCCCATTCAATGAATGTGGAACCGCAGGACCGGGTGCGGTGTCTTTAGGAAAAGAAGTTGAGCCACCGGAGGAGCAACACCAGACGATATTTGCCGCCACAACTATGTTTGATACTCGCAAGCTAATCGAGACGAAAGTTTTTGGTATTCTCCTCGCAACTATTCACGGCATTTGGTTCTGCTCCGCCGTGTTCGCCCTTGGGTCTCACCCCCATGCTGCAATCAGTTTTCTACCCGTTCGAGTATTTTTTGTCTCTCGTCCGGCTACAAGCGTCCACGTACGCGCAGTCATACATCGACACTGCATTACTCCTTTGTTTTGGCTCCTTACAGTGGCTAATCATAGGTCGAATGATTGCCACTCGATTTCGAAAGCGAGCCCAACGCGCCTAAGGCGAACCTGCGTCAGAGCAGCTAAATGACTCTCCGCTCATGAAAGTTGAGTACTAACTGAAGCGCGGTTAAGCAATTAAAGAACCGCGCACGTAAGTAAGCGGCAAGCCAGGCGTCGCTTTCCGTGCACAATGACAGGAGGACCAACTATGACATCACAGAACAGTGCTGCCGGCACGTTCACACTTCCGGGTACCGCAATAACCATCAACCGAATGGGATACGGCGCCATGCAGCTAGCCGGTCCGCACGTTTGGGGACCGCCCAAGAATGTCGAGGAAGCCGTCGCAGTCCTGAGAGAAGCCGTGAATGCTGGCGTGAACCACATCGACACCAGCGATTTCTACGGCCCGCACGTAACGAATCAGATCATCAAGCAAGCGCTGCATCCCTACCCGGCGCATCTTGTAATTGTCACCAAAATAGGCGCCCGCCGGGGAGAAGACAAATCCTGGATTCCGGCTCTTTCTCGTCAGGAGATCATTGCTGGGGTTCATGACAATCTCAGGAATTTGGAGCTCGAAGCGCTGGACGTGGTGAACCTCCGCGTTGGCGGACCAAACACCCCGATAGAGGGCTCCATTGCAGAACCGCTGTCTGTTTTGGCCGAACTCAACAAGCAGGGGCTAATTCGCCATCTCGGTCTCAGCAATGTCACCGCCGCTCAACTGGCGGAGGCGCAGAAAATCACGGACATCGTATGCGTGCAGAATTTTTACAACATCGCGAACCGCGGCGATGATCCCTATATTGACCAGCTCGGCGCCCATGGCATTGCCTATGTGCCGTTCTTTCCGTTAGGCGGATTCACACCATTGCAATCGTCGGCTCTGAACGAAGCAGCCGCCTCCTTGCAGGTGACTCCGATGCAGCTCGCCCTGGCATGGCTTTTGCACCGTGCGCCGAACATCCTGCTCATTCCCGGCACGTCCTCGCGCACTCACCTCCGCGAAAATCTGGCATCCGCCACATTGCGTCTACCCCCGGAAATCCTTGCCGCTCTCGAGAACCTCTAGCGGCGGCGTACCCTAACCGAGCCGCGATCGCGAGGGAGCGGAAATTTCTCATCCGTTAAGCAACGGCATCATTCCCGGCTCATACCGTTCGCCACCCACAGCGCCCTTCGGCGCCGCCCGCCCGAGCCGGTCGAGTTCATCGGTGGTCAGCGTCACGCCAACTGACCGAACGTTTTCCTCAAGCCGCTGTGCGCTGCTGGTACCGGGAATCGGAATGATATTCTCCCCTTGCGCGAGCACCCACGCCAGCGCGAGTTGTGCAGGCGTTACTCCTTTCTCGCGCGCAATCTCGGCGATCGTGTCCGCAATGCCAAGATTGCGTTGAAACTGCTCGCCCTGAAAACGGGGATTCCCTCTGCGCCAATCGTTAGGAGCAAGTTCATCGACACTCCGAAAACGCGCACCAAGGAAGCCGCGGCCCAGAGGACTGTAGGCGACAAGCGCTGTCCCAAGCTCACGCAGCGTCGGAAGCAGTTCGTCTTCCGGATCGCGCGTGAACAACGAATATTCGGTTTGCACGGCCGTGATGGGATGAACTCTGTGCGCGCGGCGCACAGTCGCCGGAGCTGCTTCCGAAAGGCCGATATAGCGCACTTTGCCGGCTCGCACCAGATCGGCCATCGCCCCAACCGTCTCCTCGATCGCGACGCGCGGATCTACCCGATGCAGGTAGTACAGATCGATCGTATCGACTCCCAGCCGTTCCAGCGACAAATCGCAGCAGCGGCGCACATTTTCAGGACTGCCATCCACCGCCCTGTTCTGGTAAGAAGAGCCAGGCACGATACCGAATTTCGAGGCCAGCACGACTCCCTCGCGCCGGCCTCGGAGCGCTTTGCCGACCTTAACCTCCGAATCGCCATAAATATTTGCTGTATCGAGAAGGTTGACACCTAAATCCAGCGCGCGATGAACCAGTGCAATCGCGTCGTTCTCGCTTTGTGCACTGCTGGTATACACGTCCGCAATGCCGATGCTCATGCAACCCAATCCAACTGCGGAAACTTCCAGGCCGCTTCGGCCGAGTGTGCGTTTTTTCATAGATGCTTATGTAGATGCAACTGCCGCCATTTGGCTACTTGCATCTATTCGCTGTCCGGCGCATAATACCCCTTAGACGCTAAGGGATGCCGCAGAAGAATTCCGACGAACTACTGCCGGGCACGTTGGACATGATGATCCTGAAGACGTTGATTCGCGGACCCATGCACGGTTACGATATCGCCGAATCGATTCAACGGATCTCCGACGATGTGCTGCAAGTGGACGAAGGAGCGCTGTATCAGGCCTTGCACCGGATGGAGCTCCGCGGTCTACTGGATTCCAGGTGGGGCTTGTCCGATAACAACCGTCGGGCAAAATTCTATCGCTTGACCGCGACTGGTCGAAATCACCTGGTTGGCGAAACACGTCGTTGGAGCCGCCTTTCCATGGCCGTCTCCCGTGTGATGGAAACGAACTGATTATAGAGGCAAAAGAACCGCGCACGTAAGTAAGCGGGCAATACATCGTGACCTTGCTGCACAAAACCCGTTTACGTTGGCGAGCGTTGATCAAACGCCGGCAGTTGGACCGCGATCTCGAAGAGGAAATTCAATTCCACCTGATGATGAGAGCGGCTCACCATCACGAGTCTGGGATGTCGCCGGAAGAGGCGGCGCACGCGGCGGACAGGCAATTTGGAAACCGAAGCTGGTGGAAAGAGAACATTCGAGACATGTGGAGTATGGGGGTCTGGGAAAGCGTTGTTCAGGACATTCGCTATGCGGTCCGGTCGTTGAGCAAGACACCGGCGTTCGTCACCGCGGCGGTCCTCATTCTGTCGCTCGGCATTGGCAGCGCCACGGCGATCTTCAGCATGGTGAATGCTGTTCTGCTGCGCAGCCTGCCATTCCAGTCTCCGGATACTTTGGTCGTGCTCTGGGGAAACGTGCAGCGCCAGAAAGTGGAGCGCCGGGGCGCATCGTATCCGGACTATCAGGACTGGAAATCTCAATCGCGATCGTTTGCGGACATGGCCGCGTACGTCTCCGGTTCTTTTATATGGCCCAAGCCCGGCGGAAGCGAACAAGTCTCTGGCGAGTGTGTTGCGCCAGGATATTTCGAACTGCTCGGAATCAAACCTGTCATAGGCCGCACGTTTCATCCCGACGAAGACATCGTGGGCAAAACGGCGCCGGTGGTCCTCATCGGAAAAGGATTCTGGCAACGGCATCTCGGCTCGTCGCCGGAAGTTCTCGGCAAGCGGCTGATACTCAACCAGCAGCAGTTCACCGTCATAGGCGTGCTCCCGGCGTGGTTCCGCGGTCTCACCGATCATGCCGATCTGTGGGTCCCTTTCTCCTCCTCGGCATCGGCGGCCGATCTTGCCGACCGCGGCAGCCGGGAATTTCCCGTGCTCGCAAGATTGAAGCCCGGCATCCGGCTGGAGCAGGCGCAGGCCGAGATGAACGGCATTTCGAAGCGCCTCGAACGAGCCTACCCGGCGACGAACGCTCTCCGCGCTGTCGAAGTGTCGCCGCTATCGACTGAAATAGTCGGCGCCTTGCGCACTCCGCTAATGGTCCTGCTGGGCGCCGTGGGATTCGTATTGCTGGTGGCATGTGCGAACGTTGCGAATCTCCTGCTGGTTCGGGCGGAGTCGCGGCGGCAGGAGATTGCAATCCGCGCCGCCCTCGGCGCTAGCCGCATCAGGCTGTTTCGTCAATTGCTCACGGAAAGCGTTGTGCTCTCCCTTGCCGGAGGCGCTCTTGGCCTCCTGACGGCGTTCTGGGCAATCCGTTTGTTGACAAGGACCAGCCCGATTTCTCTGCCCACATTCCTCGATCCGCGGATCGATTGGCGTGTGGCATTGGTTGCCGTCAGCCTTTCCGCGGTAGTCGGACTACTGGTCGGCATCGTACCCATGCTGCAAGTCCGGAGCCGCGATGTTCACGGCGCGTTGAAGGAATCGTCGGCGCGATCTGGCGGGCACGGAGCGCGGCACCGCATACGAGGCGCCCTGGTGATATCGGAAGTGGCCGTAGCCATGATGCTGCTTGTGGGCGCCGGACTCCTCATGCGCAGTTTTCTCTACCTTTCGGCCATCCAGCCAGGTTTCGATCCCAACGGCATCCTGACATTGGAGATATCAATTCCACGAATTCAGCCGCCGGGCGCGGATTCAGAACAAGTCCATCCTGACCAGCGGACTGCGACAACTGCACGTCAGCTATTGGACCGTATCCGCGCGCTTCCCTCCGTCCTGTCTGCCAGCATTTCGTTCGACTACCCGTTCAGCGGCAATTCGAGCGCGATCCGGTATAGCGCCGAAGGCCAGTCGGTCACCGACGCTCGAACGACTCCGCGCGCCTACCGCCATCGTGTCTCGCCGGAGTTTTTTTCCACGCTTCGCGTGCCATTCATAGCCGGCCGTATGTTTACGGAGAACGAAGTAAACGGCTCCGCGAACGTAGCCGTCGTCAGTGATAATCTCGCGAGACGGTTCTGGCCTGGACAAGATCCGATCGGCAAGCATATCAAGCACGGTGGGCCCGCATCTACCGATCCTTGGTGGTCGATTATCGGCGTTGTCCGCGAAATGAAGTTCCGCGGTTTGCCCAATAATCCAACTACTGATCCCGATATCTTCCTGCCCTTTGCGCGACCGCCCTCTGCGGTGAACATGCTGGTTCGCACCGCGAGTGACCCCGCGCATCTTGCGGGAGCTGTCCGTCGGGCTATCTACGAAGTCGATAGCTCCATCGTGATATCCGGCGTTTCCACGATGAAGGAACGCATCGCGCGCTACATCGAGCGTCCCAGATTTTCCAGTTGGATGATGGGAATTTTTGCCGCGCTTGCGCTGTTGCTGGCATCGGTCGGCCTCTACGCTGTTATGGCGTACATCGTCCGGCAGCGAACGCGTGAGTTCGGAATCCGCATCGCCATAGGCGCGACCGGCGGCGAAGTCGTGAGCATGACAATCCGCGAAGGGATGCTGCTGGTTATGGCCGGAATCGCCATTGGCCTTATACTCGCGCGTGTATTGACGAGTGCGCTCGAGACGCTTCTGTTTGGAATCAGCGATACCGATGCTCCAACCTTCATCGGCGTGGCAGTAATCTTATCGCTCGTGGCGCTCTCCGCATGTTACCTGCCCGCGCGCCGCGCCTCCCGCGTCGACCCCGTCGCCGCCCTAAGACACGAGTAGCCCCAAAGAACCGGATGAAACATGGCGGCATTGTGGGGCGGACCTCCTGGTCCGCGGCCGACGTCCTCGTCGGCCCTGCCGCTCGTCCGGCATTGGGATTTTTCACACCCGTTGCCCTTTACCGTCACGTTGAATAATAAACATGCACGCCCGGCCGGAAGACCTTCGTTCCCTCTAACGTGACCCCGGGCAGCCCATCCAGATGCACCTCGCGAAGCCTCGGCAGCCGGGCGAGAAATGGCAGACCGGCATCCGTAATTTTGAGACATTCATAAAGATCCACCTGCTCCAGCGACTCCATACCGCCGAGAATCTCGAGACTCCGGTCGGTAATCTGCGTCAGCCCGGCATAGTAATACCGGATCGCGAGTTCCCGAATGTGTTCTGTCGCCGCGTCGCCCGTCTCGCGACAGTACATGCACGTCAGCCGCTCCAAATTCCTGCAGCGCCCGATGTGCCGGAACCCGCTGTCCTGAAAGTCAATCGGCGTCAGCTCCCGCAAAGCAGGAAACTCCGGTAACGTGGCAAGCGCCGCGTCGTCGAGATTCTTGCACCCGATTCCTAAGCTCCGCAGCGACGGCATTTTCGAGAACGCAACAAATCCTCGGCTGCCGAAGTTTGGGCAGACCCGTCCCCAGATACCCTCAATGCTCTGCGATCTGGCTAGCGCCACAAATCCATCGTCTGTCGCAACCGATTCCTGG
The DNA here is from genome assembly GCA_025924475.1 of Bryobacteraceae bacterium. Taxonomy (GTDB): domain Bacteria; phylum Acidobacteriota; class Terriglobia; order Bryobacterales; family Bryobacteraceae; genus Bog-105. The sequence goes on along the minus strand of JAICIH010000284.1, from coordinate 461 downwards.
ATGCGCAGCCGTTTCAGGCGCGGTATCAGCGCGATATGTCCCAGCGCTACGTCGTCGCTCAACTCGCCATCGCAGCCGAGCGCCTCCAGGTTGGGCATGCGAATCAAATGAGCGAACCCATCGGTCGTTATGCGATCTACGTGCCAAAACAGGTCCAGATCGAACACACCTTCCAAGCCGGCGATAGCCGCAAGTCCGGCATCGGTGAATGGCCCGTCAACCAACAGCCGCGCGCCTTCGCCGTTGGCGCTCTTGAACAGTGGAAAATTGTGCAGCAGCGAAATGCCGGCATTGGTGACGAGCTTCCCCGTACTGAACCGGCGGAGCTTCGCTTTTCCCTGCAGCGACTCAATGGCGCCATCACCCGTGGGCGAGCCCATCAGGTTTACTTCCTCCAATAGCTCGCAGAAATGAAGATTCGCCACCCCGCGATCCGTGATCCCCGCTTGCCACGTCATTTC
>JAICIH010000283.1 GCA_025924475.1 Bryobacteraceae bacterium | reverse complement strand
GGTGTGGTATTCTCAGGACGTAAAACCCTCCGCCGAATGGGCCTGTGGCGCAGTTGGGAGCGCGCTTCCATGGCATGGAAGAGGTCGAGAGTTCGAATCTCTCCAGGTCCACCAAAATTTTTTCAAGAATTACGCTCTGGCCGAAGCTACCGTTTGAAAGGCATTTGAAACCACCGCGCGCGCTTCTTCTTGAATACGCCGCAAGTGATCCTTGCCGAGAAAGCTTTCCGCGTAGATTTTGTAGACGTCTTCTGTACCGGAAGGGCGCGCCGCGAACCAGCCGTTCTTCGTTGCGACTTTCAGTCCGCCGAGAGGCGCATTATTTCCAGGAGCAATAGTGAGCTTTGCTTCAATTTCTTCTCCCGCTAATTGCTTATCAGGAACTTGTTCCGGTGAAAGTTTTTGCAGAATGCTCTTTTCTTCGCGCGATGCCGGCGCGTCGATGCGCTCATATACCGGATCGCCGAATTCTTTCGTCAACTCGCGATAGCATTCTCCCGGATCTTTTCCGCGCCTGGCGGTGATTTCCGCCGAAAGCAGCCCAAGGATCATGCCGTCCTTGTCCGTGCTCCAAGCGCCGCCGTCGGTTTTTAGAAACGATGCGCCCGCGCTTTCCTCGCCGCCGAATCCGAGCGAGCCGTCGAGCAAACCATCGACAAACCACTTGAAGCCGACAGGCACTTCCATCAAGCGGCGGCCCAGCTTGCCGGCGACGCGGTCAATCATGCTGCTAGAGACCAGCGTTTTGCCGATCGCCGACTCCGGCCGCCAACCCGGCCGGTTGCGGAACAGGTAATCAATCGCTACCGCCAGGTAATGATTCGGATTCATCAGTCCGGCGCTGCGCGTCACGATTCCGTGCCGATCGTGATCGGTATCGCAGGCGAAAGCGATATCGAAATTGTCTCGCAGCGCAATCAGCGACGCCATCGCGTAGGGTGACGAGCAGTCCATGCGAATTTTGCCGTCCCAATCGAGACGCATGAAGCGGAATGTCGGATCGACTTCCTGATTGACGACGGTAAGGCGAAGCCCGTAGCGCTCGGCAATACGCGGCCAATAGGCAACACCTGCACCGCCAAGCGGATCAACCCCCAGGTTTAAGCGCGACGCCGCCAGCGTCTCCATATCGATTACCGCGCCCAACGCATTCACGTAATTCGAAATGTAGTCGTAGCGATGGGTTGTCGCCGCGCGCAGCGCTTTTTCGTAAGGAATGCGGGGAATCCTGGCCGCTCCCTCCCGCAGCAGCGAGTTGGCGTTGTTCTCGATCCATTTGGTGGCGCCCGTATCGGCCGGGCCGCCGTTGGGCGGATTGTACTTAAACCCGCCGTCTTCCGGTGGATTGTGCGACGGCGTAATCACGATGCCGTCCGCTTCGCCATCTTTGCGTCCGTGATTGTACTCGAGAATGGCGCGCGAAAGCGCCGGCGTCGGCGTATACCCGTCGTGGAGGTCGATCATCGTCTCCACCTCATGGGCTGCCAGAACTTCGAGCGCGCTGACGAACGCCGGCTCGGAGAGCGCGTGCGTATCCATCGCCAAAAACAACGGTCCGTTTACGCCTTGTTCTTTGCGGTAGCGGCAAATCGACGCCGTAATCGCAAGAATGTGCTCTTCATTGAAAGAAGATTTCAGCGAGGAGCCGCGATGCCCGGATGTTCCAAACGCAACTTGCTGTTCCTTCACGGCCGGATCCGGCCGGCGTGCGTAGTAGCTTGCGACCAGACGGGGAATATTCGCCAGATGCAGTGGATCGGCGGGCTTGCCCGCGTTTGGGTTAATCGCCATTAACTGCCCACCGCCTTGCTATGCAGAAAATAATCCCAACGCCAGGCAGCCGGCTTCCGCTCCGGCGCGAATGCCAGCGCCTTCTCAATTGCCATCTCTGCAACGTTTTCCACAATCCACTCAAAATGCGCGTCGCCGACGCAATGCACATCGGTATCGGGAGAAGGATCGAGCACATCGATGGCGTACGGTACGCCATTTTCGACGGCGAATTCCACCGCGTTCAGGTCGTAGCCCAAAGTCCGGCAGAGGGTAAGGGCATCGTTCACCATTCGATCGTGGAGATCTCGGGTTACCGGCTGCTCCGACTGGATATAGCGCAAGTGATGCGGCCGCTTGGGATCGTAGCGCATGACACAAACTTTTTCCTGACCGACTACGTAGCAGCGGAAGCAATCTTCGAATTGAATCGCCTGCTGTAAACACATACATGTGGAGCCGGTTTGGTCATACGCCTCGAAAAACTCCTGTTGCGACGCCACCTCATAGTTGTGCCTCCACGCCCCGCCGGCGAGTGGTTTCAAAAAAGCAGGAAAACCGATGTAGTCAAAAACTTCCTCCCAGTTCAGCGGAAATTTCAGATTGCGCATCGATTGAGCCGACGTCCCCGGAGGATGCTCTTTCTGAGGCAGGATCGCTGTCCGCGGAACCGCAATTCCTAGTTGCGAAGCAAGCGCGTAGTTGAAGAATTTATCGTCCGCGCTCCATAAGAACGGATTGGGAATCACTACCGTGCCGCTCAAGGCCGCATTTTTCAGGTAGGCGCGATAAAACTCGACATCGTGCGAAATTCGATCGATGATCACCGCATAGCCGCTCGGCTCTGCAATCCGGACACCACCCAACCGGATACTCTCGGCCAATAAGCCAGGAATTTGTTTGCCATTGATCCTGTCCACTACCGCTGCGGGAAAGCTGCTTTCCATTCCGTAGACGATCCCGATCTTGGGCATCCTTACCTCCGTTGGTAGCTGGTGTCAGAAGAATTTTACCGCCATACGTTGCCACAGCGGCCAATCGTACATTTCCTGGCCTTGCCAGACATCCAGCCAGCACGGGATATCGCGCTTCGAAAGGATCTCCTTCATGCGGACATTTTCGGCAAGACAGACGTCGCGATCTCCCACTGCGAGAATGAGCCGCATTTTTGCGTAGCGTTCAAGAAACCAGGCGTCGCTCATGTTCGGCAGATAATCGAACGGATTGTTGAAATAGAAATCGTTCGAATAGAAGCCGTTCATAAAGCGCCGCATATCGAAGAAGCCGCTCATGACGATCGAAGCCGCCGTAAGGTCCGGGTGCTTCATCGCGAAGTTGAAAGCGTGATAGCCGCCGAGACCGCAGCCAGTTGCGCCAATCTGGGCAGAGCCGCTTAGCTTCTTCATCAACGGCGCGACTTCGTACAGAACGTAGCTCTCATAAGCCAGATGCCGGGCCAGCCGCTCGTGGGGGTGGACCGCGCGGTTCAGCCAACTCTCGGCATCGACGCTATCGACACAGAACATCTGTATCCGCCCCTCTTCAATAGGTCCGGAGACTGCCTGGATCATGCCATTGTTTTCGTAATCGTAAAACCGGCCGCGTTCTGTGGGAAAGACGACAATTGGCAGGCCGCTTGCGCCGAAGGTCAGCAGTTCCATCTGGCGGTCTAATCGGGGGCTGTACCAGTTGTGATAGTCGCGGCGCATAAAAGTCTTTTTATCTTAATCTTGCGGGAACACTGCAACTTCGGCCTCCGTCTCGATCATCAAAAGGCACAGGTGGGTCGATCTGGTAAGTTGGTACGAAGATTGCTCCGCTTTGGACTTACAAGAGAGATTGCTTTGAGATTCAAAAGTTTGGCCGCGATAGTTGTGCTCGGCGGTATGGCCGCCGTGGGTCTACGCGCAGCCTCGGACGATTCATTAGAGCCCGCTAGCGCGGCTATCATTACTAAATACCTGGAAGCGACACAGTCGCAAAGCCAACAGGGAGACTCCTCCCTGTTGCTGGACATCAAAGCGTCTGTCCCCAAGTTACGGAAAGAAGGCACTTTACGAGCCTTGCGGGTTATGTCGAACGCACGGCGCATCACCTATCGCGTCCTAGGGTTTCAGGGTGATAACACCGTCAAAAAGGACGTGATTGCGCGCTATCTGCAGGCCGACCAACAGGGCCAGGACGATGCCAAGCTAGCCCTTTCTCCCGCCAACTACAAGTTCAAGTTCAAAGGCGAGAAGCGAACGGATAATGGCCAGGACGCTTACGTCTTCCAATTGACCCCGCGTAAGAAGCGGGTAGGCCTGTTCAAAGGGGAGCTCTGGCTCGAGGCCTCTTCTTGTCTGCCGCTGTACGAAAAGGGACGGCTAGTTAAGAACCCAAGTATTTTCTTCAAGAGGGTCGATTTTGAGCGGGCCTTCGCGATTCAAAACGGAGTCTCGGTACCGGCGCGCATGAATAGCACCATTCATACCCGCATCGTGGGCAAGGTGGAACTGTACGTTAACTATTCGAGTGTTCCCCAGGATCAGGTGGAAGAAATTGCTGCCGGGCAATCGTAAGCTCTTGATTGTGCACCGGTCGAGTAAACTAAAAAGTGCCGGTTTCGGCTTTCGCTTTGGCATTGCATGAGAACGCTTTTTTTAAACCCACCCTCCTTCGAGGGTTTCGACGGCGGTGCGGGCTCACGTTGGCCGGCCTCTCGAGAGATCGAGTCCTATTGGTACCCTGTTTGGCTGTGCTATCCCGCCGGCCTGATTCCCGATAGCCGCGTCCTCGACGCCCCACCCCACAAAGTATCCATCGACCAGACGGTCGAGATAGCGTCCGATTACGAATTGCTGGTGCTGTTCACTTCGACGCCCGGCTTCAACGTCGATGTGCGCATCGCTGGGATGATGAAGGACAAGAATCCAAAGCTCAAGGTGGCGTTTGTGGGACCGCCCGTGACAATCGAGCCCGAAAAAACTCTGAGAGCCTCGTCTGCCATTGATTTTGTTGTAAAGAAAGAATTTGATTACGCTATCCGCGATTTTGCGATGGGCAAGCCCTTGGGGGAAATCCCAAGCGTAGTTTTTCGGAAGAATGGCGATTTTCAGCACAATCCCGATGCGCCGGTAATCGAAGATCTCGATGCGCTGCCGTGGGTGAGCAAGGTCTACAAGCGGGATCTGGACTTCCGCCGGTATAACGTTCCGTTCCTGCTGCATCCGTACGTTTCGTTCTATACCAGCCGTGGTTGCCCGGCTCAATGTACGTTTTGTCTTTGGCCGCAGACCCACTCGGGCCATCGGTGGCGCTTGCGCTCTTCAGACGACATCGTAAACGAATGCCGTTGGACACTCGAAAATTTTCCGGGGCTCAAAGAAATCTTCTTTGACGACGATACCTTCAACTACCAGAAGGCGCGCACTATCGAACTCTGCTCGAAGCTCAAGAAGCTGAACTTCACCTGGAGCTGCACCTCGCGCGTAACCACCGATTACGACACGTTAAAGGCAATGAAGGACGCCGGATGCCGGCTTCTGATTGTCGGCTATGAATCGGGCGATCAGCAGATTCTGAAGAACATAAAAAAAGGCGCCACCATCGACATGGCCCGCCGCTTTACGGCGAATTGCAAGAAACTAGGAATCGTAGTCCATGGCGATTTTATCGTTGGCCTGCCAGGTGAAACGCGCCAAACAATTCGCAAGAGCATCGATTTCGCCAAGGAACTGGATGTGGAGACAATTCAGGTCTCGATCGGTCATCCCTATCCGGGCACTGAATTTTACGATCACGTCAAAAAAAATGGTTTGATCACCCTGGACGGCGCCATGACCGACGAGGTGGGCCACCAGCTTCCGAACTATCAATATCCGGGCTTGGATAAAGCTGAGTTGGTGGATTGGGTCGAGCGTTTTTACGGCGAATTCTATTTCCGCCCCAAAGTGGCTTTACGGCTCATCGGTAAAGCGTTATTCGATAATTCCGAGCGCAAGCGGCTTTATAAGGAGGCGCGCGAGTATCTGGCGCTGCGCCGGAAACGTAAACGGTACGTCAAAGAGCAGTCCGGGCAAAAGGAACAGCCGGCTGTTCTCAGCGCGGGAGATTGATCTGACGGCGCGAGGCTCCAAAACGCGCACGTTAGTTCTCGTGGCTGCGGTAATCCTTTTGAACGCAATTGGAAATCTGAGCCTGGCGTGGGGCATGAAGCACGCCCATACGCTCGCCTGGAATCCGCTCGACTATATCCGCGCCATGTTCAATCCTTACGTTGCATTTGGCATTGCGCTGCTGGTTCTGTGGCTGCTCACGCGCATGACGCTGCTGAGTTGGGCCGATTTGAGCTTTATTCTTCCGATGACCGGGGTCGGCTATATTCTTGCGGCAGTCCTCGGCGCCTGGTTGCTGAAAGAACCGGTCAGCGCTGCCCGCTGGATGGGTGTGCTCCTGATATTCGCCGGTACTTCGCTGGTCGCGGCCACGTCGCAGAAAACGGAGTCGCCCGAATGAAGTGGCTGCTGTTGGCCGTCATTGTAGTGGCTACGGTGCTTGGCGATCTGCTGCAAAGCTATGAAATGAAGCGCAGCGGAGAGCAGTCGGTCGGGGCACGCGGCCTCGCTCGTTTGCTTCGTGTAATTGCCAGCCGCAAATTTCTGCTTCTCGGAATTGCCTGCATGGCGGTTTCCTTCTTCGCGTTCATGGCGCTGGTGCAGGAGGCGCCGCTCAGTTTCGCGGTGCCGGCCTCGGCCGCCACATTTGTTCTCGAAACCCTGCTTGCCAAGCTCGTGCTGAAAGAACATGTAGGGAAGAGACGCGCCGCCGGAGCGCTGCTCGTGATGAGCGGCGTGCTGCTTCTCGCACGCTAACCAGCAATGCTGCGAGGGGAAAGCCATGTGAGGCGGACCTCCTGGTCCGCGGCCGACGTCCTGGTCGGCCTCCTCGATTGTTTTGCGAACAGAGCAAGCCGGACGGGGACGTCCGGCGCGGGTCAGGAGACCCGCCCCACGAAAACAACGTGGCATTGGGAATTTCTCTAAGTGCCTCTATACTGGCTTATTTTCCTGCCTGCAGCGCTCTATCAATGCCTGGCGATTCTGAGCGCTCTTCTGCATCTACGAAAGCCAACCATTCCTGCGCAACAGCCACAACCGGTGTCCGTTCTCAAGCCGCTTCGCGGTCTCGATCCCAACACCTATCCGGCCTTCGTTTCCCAGATCCGTCAGGACTATCCGGAGTTTGAAGTTTTGTTCGGGGCGGAGCGGGAAAATGATCCGGCGGCTCACGAGGTCCGTCGTCTGCAGCGTGAATTTCCCGATGCGCCCATTCGGCTCATCATCGGAAGCGGCCGGGCGCTCAACGGCAAAGTCGGTGTTCTCGAGGAACTGGCGCGGCATGCCCGTCATCCTGTCTGGGTCGTCAACGATAGCGACATCAAAGTAGATCGCCGGTATTTATCCACAGTTGCCGCTCCACTTTCCGATCCTGAGATCGGTGTGGTGACTTGTTTGTACCGGGTGAAGGCGCACAATCTTCCGGCTGCGTGGGAAGCTCTCGGCATCATGAGCGACTTCATGCCGAGCACATTAGTGGCGCAATTTCTGGGTGTTCGGGAATTCGGCCTGGGTTCGACGCTGGCTTTCCGTGCGGCGGACCTCCAGCGCGCCGGCGGGTTCGCTGCTTTGGCTGCGTATTTAGCAGACGACTACCAGCTCGCCAAACGCATTACCAGCCTTGGAACGCGAGCCGTTCTTTCCCGCTATACGGTCGAGACTTCTCTGGGCGGCGCGACTTGGGCCGGAATCTGGCGGCATCAGCTCCGCTGGGCGCGTACCATTCGTTTGTCTAAAGGCGCAGGTCATGCCGGCTTGCCGCTGACGCATGCCGGTTTATGGATTGCGATTGCGGCCATATCGGGCGCTTGGCTTCCTGCGCTAGTCCTGGCGGCTCTGCGGATCGGGTCGGCAGTCCTGAGCGGAGCACGGCTGCGCTCAGGGCCGCGGAGGCGATCCGCAGACCTGCCAGGACTAGCGCAGGAGGCCACGCGCCCGATAGAGCCGCGATCGCAATCCATAAACCGGCATGCGTCAGCGGCAAGCCGGCATG
>JAICIH010000282.1 GCA_025924475.1 Bryobacteraceae bacterium | reverse complement strand
GGGTGATAGATTTGCCTTGTTGATGAACTGCCATCCCACCGCGATAAATGCGATCACGATGGTCACCTTAACCGCGACGATGATGTTATTCACCGTGGCAGATTCTTCTATTCCTTTAATAAGGAGCAGCGTCAGGATCGCAAGAATGATCAGAGCCGGCGCGTTGAAGATGCCGTGTACTCCGGCAGGGGAAACCTCCATCGGCGAGTGGCACCATTGAAATGGTATGCGGCCGCCAAAGAGATTATTCAAATACTCGCTCCAGCCGATCGACACTGTGGCCGCGCCCAGCGCATACTCGAGCACGAGCGCCCAACCGATGATCCAGGCGACGAACTCGCCCATGGTCGTGTACGCATAGGTATACGCGCTGCCGGCAATGGGAATCATCGCGGCAAATTCCGAGTAACACAGGCCGGCGAAAACGCAGCCGATGGCGCCGACCACAAACGACAAAGTTACGGCGGGACCCGCGGCCTCAGCCGAAGCGGCGGCGGTGCGGATAAACAGGCCCGCTCCAATGATTGCGCCGATACCAAGCGCCACCAGATTGGTCGCCGTTAGCGTGCGTTTCAGGTTATTGTGGCGAACCTGGTCGAACAGCGCGTCCAGCGGCTTCGTCCGAAAAATGCTCATGAATTTACCGTTACGGTAGCACAAGTTCGGCCTAAGCAGGCACAACGCCGGCAATGGCCAGACGGCTGACGCGCGGGCCCGGCAGAATGATGCCCGCCAGATTCAGCGGATCGGTATTGGCGACGGTAACCGCCGGATTCCGCTCCGGCTCCCGCCGCAAGGCGCGCAGTAAATCCAATGCTTCGGGACGAGCGAATTGTTCGCCAGTGAAACCGGATACAAAGCGGCCGCCGCGAATCTCCCCGCGCGCTTCCAACTTACGCAACACTGGAAGCAACTCGCGCCATGGCGGGGCCAACGTTTCGCGCACCAGCAGGTCTCGCAGCAGCACACCCCAGCGAAGCAGCAGTTGTTTGGCGAACCGCTCGATGCGATCCTCCTTGGGAATATTCGGCGAAGTATGGCGCAGCAATGCCCAGCGGCCGGCCGAATGACGCGGGCGCTTCTGTCCAGCACGCCCTTCACCGCGCCGCCGTTTGGGATCTACCAGCGCGCGTAAGTTGTCGAATCCGTCAGCGGTTACCAGGCCGCCCGCAAGCAGCTCCCACAGACCGTCTTCTACTTCGCTCGCCAATCTGCCCGTGTGGCGGACCAGATCGACAAAGAAGCTGGCGCCGTGTTGGGAGAGCGCTGCCAATACTTCGCGCGCCGGATGCGACAGCGCGGATTCGTCAGGCGAAGGCGCAGCCGGCATCAGCCAGCCGGCGTCTTCGCGCAAAAACAACGCAATGGGAGCGATGCGAGTCGGCCGGACACGGCGATTCTCCGCCAAAGCCGGATGCGGCGATCCGCGCGCCCACATCACCTCGCCCGAAAAACAGAGTTCATCCAGAAACTCGGGATCGTATTTGGCGATTCGCTGCGTCAGAATCTCTCTTTCCCAGGCGGCTGCCGGAATTTCATAACCCTGAAGCTGGCGGATGATATGCAGCAGGCCGTCGGCGCTATGTAATCGCGCGCCCGGTGAAACATGCTGCCACGTTTGTAGAAAGCGTTCGAAATCGAGCGCCGTTACCGGCTCGATTTCGCGGCGCAGCTTGCCGAGCGTCGCGCGGTGGATACGGGCGAGAATGCGCCGGTTGCACCACTCGATCTCTCCGTCTTTATTCCGGAAATGGCCGCGGAAAATTTGGCCGATCCCCTCCAGGCGCGCCAATGCGGTATCGATTTCTTCAATCGGAAATGCAAGTTTGGCCGCAAGCTCGTGAGCGGTATGCGGGCCGATAGAATCCATCCAGCCCATGAGAACGGCGTCCACGTCGTCGGCCACATCGGTGCGTTCGGTTGCAACCCAGAAGCTCATGCCGTCGCGGACGAGAGTCGAGGCGCGCCCAGTAGCCGTCAATTCTTCATAGAAGGATTGCCACTCTTCCGCAGGAGGCATTCGAACCAGCGTTAATAACGCATCGTGCAGCTCATCTGCATCCCGAACTTCGGGCCAGGATTCGAGAGCGATTTGATCGATTACCGCAGGATCGAGAACGCCTTCGCCGGTGATATCGGAGCCGAGCGTTTGCCGCAACTGCACTGCGCGAGTACGTCGCTCTTCCAGCGGAGCGTCGTCGAGAAACGCGTAGGGATTGGCGTTGATAATTTCATGCGAAAACTGAGAGGGTTCTACCGTGTCAATCGCAGCCGTGCGGATGCGGCCCTCTTCAATCGCAGCTAGGATTTCCTGAAGACCCGTCAGGTCCATCGCTTCGTGCAAGCAATTTTCGATCGTCTCGCGAACCAGCGGATGATCGGGAATGCGCGGCGGACCGGTGAGGTTTTCGGCACAGGCGACCTGATCGGGGAAAACGGACGCGAGCAGGTCATCCGAACGCATGCGCTGCAGCGGAGCGGGTACGCGGCGTCCGCCGCTAAAGCGCAGAACCGTAAGGGCGCGCGTGGCGTTCCAACGCCAGCGGGCGCCGAACATCGGCGCATCCAACAAGGCTTGGCGCAAAACATCTTCCACCGTAAAAGATTTCAGAAACGCGAACACCAGTTCCAGAGGAAACGAATGCTGCTCGGTCAGCGACAGCACCAGCCCGTTATCGGTAGCGGCGGCCTGCAATTCAAAATTGAAATTACGGCAGAATCGCTTGCGCAGTGCCAATCCCCAAGCTCGCGTGATGCGCGATCCAAAAGGCGCATGCAGCACGAATTGCATGCCGCCTGCCTGATCGAAGAAGCGCTCGGCCACTACTGTGGTTTGTGTTGGTAGCACTCCTAAACCGGCAATACCGGCATGCACATACGCTGTGGCCTGGGTCGCGCCGCCTTCATCGAGCCCGCACTCGGACATCAGGAACGAAGGCGCTGGTTCTTGCGAGGCTGCGATGCGCTCGCGCAAATCCGCGACTTCCGCCGAGAGCTCTCTCGATCGCCCGGGAGCTTCGCCAAGCCAGAAAGGAATGGATGGCGCTGCGCCATGAGCGTCATGCACGCGCACACGGCCCGGTTCCACTCGTTTAATGCGCCAGGACTGAGTGCCAAGAAGAAAGACATCGCCCACCAGGCTTTCTATCGCGAAGTCTTCATCGAGCGTTCCCACTGTTTTGTTGTCCGGCTCGGCGACGACCGAGTAGTTGGCGTTCTCCGGGATCGCGCCACCCGAAGTAATAGCGGCTAAACGAGCGCCCCGGCGGCCCTTCACACGGCCATTCACTCGATCACGATGCAACAAAGTGCCGCTGCGCCCGCGCGGCGTCGTAATGCCTTCGGAAAGCATCTCGACGACCTCGTCAAAATCTTTCCTGGGCAGATTGCGGTAAGGATATGCCGAGCGCATCAGCGCGTACAGATCGTCCTCTTTCCACGATTCCGCAGCAGCGGTCGCGACGATTTGCTGCGCTAGAATATCCAGCGCGTTTTCCGGGATTTCAATGCGTTCCAACTCACCTTTACGAAAGGCCGAGAGAATAGCGGCGCACTCGATCAGCTCATCCCTCGTAGTGGGGAAAAAACGTCCTTTCGGCACCGCACCCACCCAGTGGCCGGCGCGGCCCATTCGCTGCAGAGCCACCGCTATAGAGCGCGGCGTGCCGATTTGGCAAGCCAGATCGACGTCGCCGATATCGATTCCCAATTCGAGCGAAGCGGTAGCAATAACGGCTCGTAGTTGGCCTTTTTTCAAGCGCGTTTCTACGTCCAGCCGGATCTGGCGCGCCAGGCTGCCGTGATGCGGAAATACCACGTCCTTCCCCAGTCGCTCCTCAAGCGCGTGCGCGACGCGTTCGGACAACCGCCTGGTATTGACGAAAACCAGCGTAGAGCGGTGGCTAAGGATTAATTCGGCCAAACGGTCGTAGATCTCGTCCCACATCTCCGTGCTGGCAATGGAACTGAGTGGATCGCGGGGAATTTCCACGGCTAGGTCCATCGCGCGCCGATGCCCCATGTCCACGATGTGTGTGGAAGAACCCAGCATCCGGCCGACTTCTTCGATGGGCTTCACCGTCGCCGAGAGGCCGATGCGCTGCAGACGCCGGCCGGCCAGCGCATCGAGCCGCGCCAGCGAAAGCGCAAGATGGGAGCCGCGCTTGTCATCTGCCATCGCATGAATCTCATCCACAATCACAGTAGTGGTCTTCGCCAGCATCTTCCGCGATTGTTCCGCGGTCAGAAGAATAAACAAAGATTCCGGCGTGGTCACCAGGATGTGCGGCGGTTTCTTGAGCATGCGCGTTCGCTCCGGCATAGGCGTATCGCCGGTCCGGACCGCTGTGCGGATGGGCTGAAGCAGAACTCCTTCCTGCCCGGCGAGCTGCGCAATTTCGCTCAGCGGAATCTCGAGATTCTTATGAACATCGTTGCTTAGCGCCTTGAGCGGTGAAACGTAGATAACTTGCGTTTCGTCCGCCAGAGTATGCGAACGCGCCGCGCGCACCAGGCGGTCGAGACAAATCAGGAATGCCGCGAGAGTTTTACCCGAACCCGTGGGCGAGGAGATAAGCGTATCGCGCCCGGTTTCGATTTCCGGCCAGCCGAGAATCTGCGGTTCTGTGGGTTTGCCGAATTTCTCCGTGAACCAGCGTTGGACAATAGGATCGAAACTGGAAAGCGCCATGGAATTCGCCTGCTACCAGGATCGCAGGCCCTTATGATTACTTCCGGGTTCCGGTGCGCGGCCGCCCTTGCTACCTTGGTTGCCGGAGGATTCCTATGGTAACCCTTGCGGATGCAAGAAGAATTATCGCGGCTGGAGAGAAGAAGGCGCAAGAGATCGGGCAGCCGATGAACATTGCGGTTGTCGACGCCGGCGGCAACCTGGTAGCGCATGTGCGCATGGACAATGCTTGGATCGGAAGCGTGGATATTTCAATCAACAAAGCCTGGACGGCGCGGGCTTTCGATATCACGACTCAGGACCTGGGAAAAAACAGCCAGTCAGGAGATCAGTTCTTCGGAATTCATGCATCGAATCATGGACGAGTGATGATTTTCGCTGGCGGTGTTCCGCTCAAAAAAGGAGACCAGGTCGTAGGCGGCGTGGGCGTGAGCGGCGGGTCGGGGAAACAGGATCAGGCGGTCGCCGAAGCGGCGGCGGCAGCATTTTAAACACCAGAATGCGCAGGGTGATTCTTCTTTTCGCGAGTTGCGTCACCCTGCTTCTAGCGGCGAGCGGCGATCGATTAGCCTTCGATTCCATCAGCCCGGATGAGCTGAAGGGCGACTTATCGTTTCTCGCATCGGATACTCTACGTGGCCGGTTCACTCCTTCGCCCGAACTCGACGTGGCGGCTGAATTTATTGCGTCGAAATTTCGAGCTGCCGGACTCGAGCCCGGCGGAAACCAGGAGTATTTTCAAACTGCCGAGATGGTCAGTCGGCACGTTTCCCCAGCGCTTTCGGCGCTCCACATAAACATCGGAAATGTGCCGGTCCTTGTGCCGGCCGAAGCAATTGAGGTGAGAGAACAAGGCTCTGCCGCTCGCATTCTGCACGCGCCGGTCATCGTGGTTGCGCCGGAGGACGGCGATCAGTTGGAAGAAGCCAGCGTAAAAGGCAAAGTCGTGATGGTTGCGCAACCTGAATTCGATCGCTTGACCGATCGGCAAAAAGAGGGACTGCGAGCGCTTCATCGGATGGTTGTTTCGTCCGATGCGCTTCTCGAAGTAAGGGTGGTCCAAAAGAAGCCGCCTGCCGCGCAGCAACGCCTGCTTTCTCTCCCGCAAGCCCAGGAGCATCGAGTGCCGGAGATTGCCGTCATCAGCGAGCGTCTCTGGGGCATGCTGACGCGATCCAAAACGGCGCCGCGTATGACGCTCTCCGTTCGTCTGGGCGCTCCGGACGACCGCAAAGTCGTCCTGAAAAACGTAATCGGAATTTTGCGCGGGTCCGACCCCGTGCTGAAGAACACCTGCGTGCTGCTGACGGCGCATTACGACCATATCGGTACGGCTGAAACAGCCGGCCCATTCGCCATGAGCAAGCCGAAGGACGCGAGCGACCGGATTTATAACGGCGCCAACGACGATGGCAGCGGCACCGTTTCGGTGATCGAGATTGCGCGTGCCATCGCGCGCTTGAATCCGCGTCCCCGCCGGTCCGTCGTGTTTATGACCTTTTTCGGTGAAGAATTGGGAGAAGTGGGCGCCAAATTTTACGCAAGCCATCCGATTTTTCCGCCGGACAAAACCGTGGCGGACCTGAACCTGGAACAACTGGGGCGAACTGATTCCAACACCGGGCCGCAAGTAGGAGCTGTAACCATGACCGGCTATCAATACTCCGATCTCGCGAAATTCCTCGAACGGGCGAGCCGTGAAACAGGGATAAAGATCTACGAAGACCAGGACGCCAGCGACGAATATTTCGTCCGCAGCGATAATGAGGCGCTGGCGAAGATCGGAATACCAGCCCACACCATTGCAGTCGCATACGAATTCACCGACTATCACGCTGTGGGCGATGAATGGCAGAAGATCGACTACGACAACATGGCCAAAGTGGACCGCATGCTCGCGCTCGCCCTGTGGAACCTTGCCAATAGCCTGGAAACTCCCCGGTGGAATGCGGACAATCCGAAAGCGGAGCCATACCGTAAAGTCCGTGGGAACATTCAATAGGCACGCTGCGTACTGTTAGCCAAGAGCCATATGTTCACCTTTTTACTCTGGTGCCTATTGTTCCTGATATCGTGGCCGCTCGCCTTGGCGGCGCTGGTTCTTTATCCGCTGGTGTGGCTGATTCTGCTGCCTTTCAAGCTGATCGGAATTGCCGTTCATGGCGTGCTGCAGCTCGTCTGGGCCATCGTGTCCCTGCCGGCGCGGCTGATCCGGGCTGTCGCGTAAGCCGGGTCCGGTCCCTCAACTGGAGCGGCATGTCATCATGGCAGGGACCTGATCATGTTTGTCGTCACCAGTCTTCCTGTCGCAATCCTTTTCTGCGTTATCACCATGTTGGGCTGGGGTTCCTGGGCCAACACACAAAAACTCTCCGGTAAAGACAAATGGCGCTTTGAGCTTTATTACTGGGATTACGCCATTGGCGTGTTTCTCCTCAGCCTGGTGTTTGCGTACACATTTGGCAGCTTCGGATCTGCCGGCATGGGCGCCGTCGAAAATATGCACAGCGCCGCATTGCGTTTCGTGATTCCCGCAGTAGTCAGCGGAGCCATTTTCAACGTGGCCAATATCCTGCTTGTAGTCGGAATTGACGCCGCCGGGATGACCGTCGCGTTTCCCGTCGGCGTGGGCCTCGCGCTCGTGATCGGAACCGTCGAGAGCTATATCGAAACGCCGAAGGGTAACCCAATGTTGCTGTTCGTTGGCGTTGGGTTGATTCTGTTCGCTATGATCATGTCGGCGCTCGCCTATAGCAAGCTGCCGCCCGTGCCCGGCCGGCGCCCGTTGCGCGGGCTGCTTTTCTCGGCACTCGCCGGCTGCATCATGGGCTCGTTCTATCCGCAGTTGATGCGATCGATTTCTCCGGATTTCAGCACCGCTCCGATCCAACCCGGCATGCTGACGCCCTACGTCGCCCTAGTGTTTTTTGCTGTTGGCGTGCTCGCCAGTAATCTCGTGGTGAACACAATCTTCATGCGCGCCGGCGGCGTGACCTATCGGGATTATTTCCGTGGCAGCTTCAAATTGCATTTCATCGGCATTTTGGGCGGCGCCATCTGGATGATCGCGCTCAGCTTTAACGTCATTGCCTCTGCCGTGGCGGGACCGGCCATCTCGTATGCCTTAGGGCAGGGCGCGACTCTGATCGCCGCTATCTGGGGAGTGCTGATCTGGCGCGAATTGG
>JAICIH010000281.1 GCA_025924475.1 Bryobacteraceae bacterium | reverse complement strand
TCAGCGCCAGCAGGACACGCGGCATCTTACGAAGCGGCAGCCGATGCTCGGTTCCGGCAGCGGCGGCATGTGTTTCGAGGAGCAGGCCCGCGACGGCGACAATAGCGAAGGCGTTGGCGACGCCGCTTACCGCGAAATGCGGCAGTGCGCCGATTTCGCGGGATGCAACCGCTCCGCCGGCAGCGGCGCCGAGCATGCCGCCCAGACTGAACATTCCATGAAAACGCGACATGGTGGGGCTTCGCATCGCTTTTTCGACTTCCACGCCCTGTGCATTCATCGAAACGTCCATGGACGCGGCAAGGCCGCCGAATACGAACAGAGCGCAACTCAGGCTAAATGCATTCACAGCGAGCGCCGGCAAGGAAAGGCTCAGGCAAAAGGCGATGCTCGCGGCGGTGGTGACTTTTTTGCTTCCGTAGCGGGTGACGGCCCAGCCCGCGACCGGAATGGTGGAGACGGCGCCCAGCGCAGTAGCAAGCAGCGCGAGCCCGAGCACACCGTTTGTCAGATGCAAACCGGATTGAATGGCCGGAATGCGCGACACCCAGGTGGAGACCACCAGGCCGTGCACCAGAAACAGTGCCGCGGTGCCCCACCAGGCACGCCGTACTTTATCGGCCACTCAATTGCCGCCTCGCCGATAGATGGTGATGGTTTGCCCGCGCGCGGTCCAGGAAATTACCGGGTGCAATCCCAGGCTCAGGCACTCTTCCGTTGTGATCGGCGGTTCCCATTCATAAAAGCGCTGCAGAAATTCTTGTACGAGCGGGAGCGAGATCACGCCGTCCGCCGGCGCCCAGGTTCGCGTGTAGGTGATCAGGGCGTCGAAACGCGAGGCCGGGATGGCGCGGATGGAGGCCGGATGAAAATCGTTCGTCTCGACGACGTTCAATTTGCGAGTGACGAAGCCATAGCCGGGATGTTCCAGGGCGGAAGTGTACGGCCATGCGGTGGCGATGGTGCTATTGCCCAGGTGGCGTTCGGCAAACGCGCCGGCCAACTGCTGCAAGCGCACAAAATCGACCATGGCGTAATTGTTTTCGTACGGAAACGGATACGGCGGATTCCAGAAGATATTTGCGGTCAAGCCAATCAGGAGCGCGGCCGCGGCTGGGAATGCGACTTTGTTTGTCAGCGATGTCATGGCCACGCTTACAGCGATATAGAAGACCGGAAGCACGGGCAGTAAATAGCGCTCGAGCTCGGCTCCGCCCAACAGCGAGACCAGCAGCAGCGAAAGGATGGATGCTGCCGCGGTGATCGCCCAACCGGGTGTGCGGAGGGCCTGGCATTTCTTGGCTGTAAAGAGCAGGATCAATGTGCCGATCCAGCGGAACTCCGCAAAAAACAAATAGTAGATGCGCCGCGCCAGCGATAAGGCCATACGCACAGGATGAAGCGCGTAGGCCACATTGTAGTGCGCGAAGCCCGGATCTCCGAGCCAATACCCAGTGGTGCGATGCAATACAATCAGCCAGCCGGCGAGCGCAGCGGCAGGAGCAATGAACCAGGAAGCGCGCCAGAAGCGGCGCCGCCACACCAGAACGAGAAAGCATACGAAAGGGACAACGATGCCGGTTTCTTTCACAAGTACAAGGCCAACGGACGCGAGCGCCGCCCAGGCATATTGTTCTTTGAGGAACAGCAGCAGCACGAGCAGGGTAAGGACCATGGCGGGCATATCTAACTGCGCCATCATGCTCTGCGTGTAGAACAGCGGAGAAACCAGCAGCAGGAAGGGCGGGAGAAACGCTGGTGCGCCTTTGGTCTTCCGGCTCAGCTCGACCGCCAGAAGAAATGTGAAAAGCAGGCCGAAGCCAGCGACGAGCAGCATGGCGATCCGTGTTACCGGTATGGAGAATCCGAAAAGTTTGTAGCAGGCGACGAGGTAGGCTTCCACTCCTGGCGGATGGACGTTGGGAACGGTGGAGCGCGCCACCCAGGCGCCCTGGCGCAGCAGGTCCAGCGCGGTGGGAATGAACTGCCCATGCTCGTCCCAAAAGAAAGGCAAAGCAAGAAGCGGCAGATGAATCGCAAATAGCGGGATGGCGAAGAGAAAAAAGAAAACGGCCAGATAGCGCCGCCGCTTGGGCGCCGGATGCCGGCCGCGGCGGCTCGGGACTGGCTTGGTCGACGGCACGCCGATTTACTGGATGCTTTCGCCGACTCCCTGCTGCGTTTCTAAACGGATTTCGCCGAAGGCCGATTCATACTGCTTCAAATTCTGCTGCAGCAGATTCGAAAGCGCCTTGGCTTGAGGAGGACTCAGGAAAATACCTTGATAGTTCTGGATGGTGACCGCATCGGGAGCGGTTTGATTGATGGTCCCAAAAAGAAGAAAAAAATCCCAGAGACTCACGCGCATCTGCACGCTATTGGCGTATCGCTCGCGATAATCCGGAGAGGTGGTGAGCTGTACTTTCGGGGCTGGCTGGCCGGGCGTCATAGATCCAGTATCGTAGAGCGGCCAGTGCTCACGGCAACGCCAAGCTGATTTTTAATGCCTTATCCAATTTCTCCATAGTTGGAGACGAAAGGCGGCCGAGAATTCTTACCAACCTGCTTTTGTCGACCGCCCGGATCTGATCGCAGAGAATTATTGAAGGCTTGCGAAGACCGCCCTCGCCCTGACTCACAGGAACGTGAATGGCAAATGGCTTCACAATGTGTTCCGCACTCGTTACCGGAACGATAATTGTACGTCGAGAGTGCCTATTGCCGACATTATTCTGTACCACTACACAGGGCCGCGTCTTCTTTATTTCCGTCCCGACTGTCGGATCGAGATTTACCTCGACTACATCACCGTTTGCAATGTCACTCGCCGTTATTCAGCCTGTTCGGCATCCACAGACTCAAACTCTTTGTGGATCTGTTCGCTAATGCCCGCGTTTGCGGAATAGCCCTCCTTAAGCTCACGTTCTAGCCTTTTGCGCTTAATGGATCTCAAATACCGCTCCATTGCCTCCCGAACGAATACGCTTGTGGTGATGTGCCGTTCCCGGACCATTAGCAAAAAGTATAGAAAAGCTGGGACCAGGGAGGTTGCATGAACGCGGTCAGTTCTCTCCATCGTGGGCCAACCAAGGCGCAACGTAATCGGCGGCCAATTTGCGCATCCGACGGACCATCCTGGCGACTTTGTTGTTCCAATGCTCCACGCATTCCAGAATTTGTTGTTGATAATACGGAGTCGTCAGCGCTCCGCGGCACAATCGCCAGGCAGCGCTGATGTTACAAGCTCCTGAAAGTACTAAGACTAGAAAAGGGACACGAACAGAAACGAGCCGGAGGGGCGGCGGGCCAACCATTTATGTAGGACTCCCAACCCTTTTGATTAAATATTCTACACGCAAATCAGAAAATCCTGGCGGTTTTTCTAGTACTTCTGGTACTCTGGCAGGATCTGGCTGGGTATCAGAAAAAATACCTGCCTGAAGAACCATGAGGGGAATACGTGTAATGAACGGATTAAAGGGCCACGGGCCGCGGCCTGAGCGGCGGCCTCCCGGCGAGAGCTGGATAACTCCTACCGATCCGAATCGGTGGTGCAGCTTAGTTTCCGAAGCGATGCTGTTTGTATACGGCATTTATGTACCGGAAGAGCACCTCTGGAACGCCGCCGTTACAGGCAAGCTGGACTCGGCGCATGTGAAAGATGCATTCGCATGGGCGCAACAGGTGATCGGTTGGAAAACGCACCAATCGGACGAGGCTGTTTGGCCCGGCCACATCACTCCGGCTTTGTGGCCTTTGTTCTGGGAAATCGCGTTACGGGTTGACCGGGACCGGGCGACGACAGCTCTGGGGTACGCGCTCACATCGTTGGCGTATCGAGAGTACGATACGGCGAAGGATCTGAAGCCGTGGAGTGGCACGGCTACAAAGCTGGCCGGTTGAAGGAATCCGGGCTGCTCCCGCGAGGTGGATTCACCTCGCGGGTTCAGATCGCCAGTCGAACTATTGTCCATCTCTTCGAGAAGGTACAGCGGAAGCTATTTGAAAACTCCAGGCTGTGGTTAATGAGAAAGGGTTGGCGGGGACGACGGGGCTCGAACCCGCGACCTCCGACGTGACAGGCCGGCGTTCTAACCAACTGAACTACGTCCCCTTATCTTGCGGATACGTCGGACACTCGCAGGATATCACGCGCACCGTCCCCTGAACTTTTGCTCCGGCGAGGGAACCAACCGCGCCCGCTTGAACATCCGCCAAGATCCCTAAGCGTGCCGGCAGAGCTACGAGTAGTCAATGCGGTGCGTGCGCGCTGCGCTCGCCCCGTCCGCCCCCTCAAGGGCTCCCGGAAATCCCTCACGGGCGCCCCCAACAGTGGCGGGCCTCGGCGGCCCGCGCCTTTTTACTCAGGCTGGCTCACCGCGGCGCAACAGAGGCAGACGCCGTCACGGCAACGCGATCGCGTGCCAGGCGATCGCTCCGCTCACAGCAGCGCAGAACTTCAGCGACGTCGTATTCGTCGTCGCGTCGGTCCAGAATTTTCCTACATCAGCAGCGGTTGTGCATCCAGGATCGGTAGAGCCCCCAGCCGCCTGCAAGTTACGCGCCTTGAGGTCTCGCAGCGTGCCAGCCGTTCCACTGTTGATTTCCACGACGCCGGCAGCGCTCCGATTGATTGCGGTGTCAATTGTTCCGGACCAGCTAGACGTGCTGCTCCAGCCGACACCGGCCGAATTCTGCATAGCCAAAGGGTGGCCGGGGTCAAAGGTCGATTGCAAGGCGGCTATCGTGCCCGGATACACAGCGCCGAGGGTATAAGCCGGGAACCCAGCACGGAAAGACGCATCAATGGACGCCTGCACCACACCGGAATTGTTTTGCAACTCCAGTTTGCTGCCAGCCTGCCCGGCGCCATCCCGGAAAATCAGTTTAGTTGATCCGGTAGTAGCGGTGGCATCGTATACCTGCAGCGTCGCTCCCGGAGCAAAGCTGGCAGGTCCAACGCCAAGCGAACCGGTCCCCTGGCCCCAGATACCATTTACGCTGCCCATGTTCTGCCACGTCGAATCACCAGTTTGAAATTGCCAGCCGTTCGATGTATTCCAACGCAGCCCGCGATTCTGCGAAGAGCTTGCCACATTGCCAACCGTAAGAAGGAACTGCGTATTGGAGATGGAACCGCCGAGGTCAAAGAAGTTTGCGGTTGTATTGCCAGCGAACAACCTCCCATTTGTTCCCGAGAGTCCAATCAGCGCATGCCCGTTCTGCTTGATCCAATCTGCGTTAGATCCTATGTAACTGATTGTCGAATTACGTGAAAGAGTCATCAGGCCAGAAGTGGCGGTCGACCCAATGTTTAGCCAGTCGTTATTGGTGTCGCTGTAGCCGAAAATCGTGTTCGTTGCTCTAGACGCCACATCGATCGTGTCGTCTGCGAGATGGACCGTGATGCTAAAGGGCCGATAGTCAACCGTGTTTGCCGCGTTCTGATAGTCGTAGTAGAACTCCATTTGCGGAATCAGCGCCGGCGTCGTAAACGAATTCTCCAAGTCCCAGAAAAAGGCATGGTCGTTGCTAACCTGTTTGCCGGTAGGACCTCGATTAAAGCCGCAACTCATCACATTGTCGCGGCGCGTTGCGCCATTTGACGGCGGCAGATACGCCAGCGTGCATCCGAAATCCGCTTTCCCTGATTCGTTATTAGAAAACTGCTGCAACCAATAGGTCCCATCGGTCTGACCATTCGTGAACTTAAGCGACGCGTTTGTCGCGTTCTGCAGTAGTTGTACCTGCGCCAATGCATCACTCCAGCCGAAAGCCGCGTTACCTCCGAACGATCCGCCATCATTAAACTGCACCGAACCCTGAACCCCGCCCGGAGCCCCAGAGCCAGCGCCAGGATCCACAGGCGCAGGCTCATTCAACTGCGCCATGGTCGACGCGCCCGCGGCGGGCACGCGCCACTTAAACGTGTTCGGCGCGCTGCCTTTCATCAGCAGCACAGTATAGGCATAGCCGGCCGAATCCGACGCCGCCAACGTCACATCGATCGTGCCATTCGAAAACGTGCGCGTGATCGAGCCAGACTGCACGAAAATCCCATCGTTGCCCTTGAACTGGCCCCAAGAAATATAAGCAGTCCCGATCGGAACCGCGTTGCCGGCCGTATCCACGGCCGGAACCGTCAAATGCACTTGTTGCGCCGCGCACAGCGGCGCCAGCATTGCCGCCAACGCGGCCCAATTACAAATCGTTTTCATAAACCTTTCTCCTCACAACAGCCGATTCCGCTCGCCCAGCTCGCGCGGCTCGCGAACGCGCGCCAGGCGCACAGCGCCGCCGCCAGATGCTCCGAGGCGTGCCGCTCAATCGTGCTTTTCGAGACAGAAAAGCATCCCCCCTGTCCCGGTACGGCAGCCCGGCGATCCCATCCCGGTCAATCGCCAGGCGCTCGGCATGGCTGCAACACTACACACTCTCGGCATTCATCAAAAAAGCTAATGGCTGAAAGCCGAAGGCCGAAGGCCGGCGTAGCGGAATGCGTCCTGTTTATGGGCTCGCTAAAAAAAGCAAACTCTTGTGAACGGCAATCTCGACAATTCCGACAGTCCCGACAAGCCTGTCGCAACTGTTGGGATTATGACCCTTAAGCCAGAACCGCGCACGCCAGGGTGTGTGAAAAAATTAGGTACAGACAGCCGCGCCTGCATTCAGGGATTTTATTTCTCAGTAGCTTATGGCACGGCGCTTCAGTCAGTCCCTAATTTTTTCACAGTCCGGCCAGTAAGCGGCCAACAACAAAAGCCGAGCCGGAGCGTAAGCGACGGGTTTCCTACGGCGCCAGCGACCCCGCTCGCGGGCTGCCGGTTCGCAGGCTCCAAAGGGAGTCTTGCCCCTGCAACCCAGGCAATTCGCACGCCACCCCTGCCTGAACCGCCCATAAAATCCTGAGCCTTTCCTTATGACTTCTTTAGGCTCCGGCGATTATCGTGAAATCGTGTCCGATTTAATTTACGTCGCGATTGCAATGGGTTTCTTCGCTCTGTGCTGGTTATTTACGAAAGCCTGTGACCGGCTCTGAAGGATTGGGACATGGATTACGTTGTGGGAGGTGTCGCCGCTATTCTGGTGTTCGCCTATCTTCTCTACGCGCTGCTAAAGCCGGAGAAATTCTAGCGCCATGACAGCCAATGGCGCGCTGCAGATCGCGGTTTTCTTTGCGATCATCCTGGCGCTAACAAAACCGCTCGGCATTTTCATGGCACGGCTGTTTGACGGCCGGCGCACTTTTCTCCATCATCTGGTGCGGCCACTGGAAGTCTGGACTTACAAACTGGTCGGAATCGACGAACGGACCGAGCAGCGCTGGACGCAATACACCGCCTCGCTGCTTGCTTTCAGCATCTTCAGTTTTCTGTTTGTTTACCTGCTCGAACGGCTGCAAGGGATTCTACCGTTCAATCCCCAACATCTCGGCACGGGCCAAGTGTCGCCGGATTTGGCCTTTAATACAGCCGTCAGCTTCGTGACCAATACGAATTGGCAGTCCTATAGCGGCGAGTCTACGTTCAGCTATTTGGTGCAAATGGCTGCGCTCACTGTTCAGAATTTTGCGTCCGCGGCGGCAGGGATTGCGGTGGCGATTGCGCTGGTGCGCGGCTTCGCGCGGCAGAAGATGAACAGCTTAGGCAATTTCTGGGTGGATCTGACGCGCGGCGCGCTTTATCTTCTGCTGCCCATCTCGCTCATTGCGGCGCTGATTCTTTGCTCGCAAGGCGTAATTCAGAACTTGCATCCCTATACCGTGGCCCACACGCTAGAGGGCGGCAAGCAGGTAATCGCGCAGGGTCCCGTCGCTTCGCAGGAAGCGATCAAAATGCTGGGCACCAACGGCGGCGGATTTTTCAACGCGAATTCCGCTCAC
>JAICIH010000280.1 GCA_025924475.1 Bryobacteraceae bacterium | reverse complement strand
GCCCTGCGCGAGCGCCGCCTCGATTTCACCGCTGAGATCGAGCCCCTTCTCGATATCGTGGGTAAGCCTGCCGCATGCCACAATGGCCTGTTCCCGCTCCTTTGTGGGCAATTCCGACAGAAACCGCATCGCGCCTCCTGATTTGGTCTGCGTCCCTGAATTGTCCTCCAGTATGCGGGTCATGAGCGCGGTCAGATACTGCGGCCAATACCCGAACTTTTGGTACAAGCCCACATGTTTCGCGCTGTGAGCAAAAGTAAACAGTCCGGTATGCCGGATACCCCGTTGCTCGAAAATTGCCAAGGTGGCTTCAAGCAGCCGCTGGGCCACGCCTTGACCCCAGTATTCCGGCAGAATGGTCAGCGGCCCGAAAAAGCCGAACGATCCCCACGGCGTCGCTAAGTTCGACCCGACGAGACGGTTCCCCTCGCGCGCTGCGATCGCTACCACGTGAGGCGAGCGCCAGCGCGGCGCGATAAAGTTGCGGTCGTCCATAAAGTCAAGCGGGTTGGGTAATCCCAGAAAAGTTCCAAACGCCAGCCGGCAAATCCGGTGCGCCTCTTCAAGGTCTTCCTCTTTGAGCGGGCCGATGTCGATGTAATGATTTATTGGCATTGCTTTCGCTTATTTACCCCAGAGATGTGGTTTAATAGGAGTGTACTGCCGGAAACGAAGAGTGGGCTTATGCCCACTTTTTTATTTGTCCGGCAGGTTTCAAGGCATGATTGTGACGGAACAAAGCGGATTGACGGACAAAATCGCCGAACTGGGCGAGCGCGCCGCTTCTGGTACCGGCATCGAGATTGCCGAAGTGCAAGTACGCGGAGCGGGGAACGGCCGCTTGGTGAGCGTCTACATTGATAAACCTCAAGGGGTTACGCACGGCGATTGCGAGTTGGTCTCCGAAAGACTAGGCAAGCTGTTGGATGACGAAGATGTTGTCCCGGACGGAAGCTATACGCTCGAAGTCAGCTCGCCGGGTCTCGAACGAAAGTTATCGAAACCCAGGGATTTCGAAAGGGTGGTCGGCCGGAAAATCTGGCTGGCGTTCCAACGCCCGGGCGAATCCCGTACCAGCCTGGAAGGCAAACTTGCGCATTTCGCGAATGGAACTTTGGAGTTGGAGGTTGCACCGGGAAAACCGGTACAGATTCCGCTCGAAGCAGTCCAAAAAGCGAAATTGAAGTTCGAGTGGTGAGCTTCGCGCTTTTTAACCCGCGCTAAAAAGATTCAGTTGAAGGAAGAGGTTTTCTGACATGGCTTCGATCTATCAGTCCATCGAAATGCTCAGTAAAGAGAAGGGTATCGATCCGCAAATCGTCCTGGATGCGGTGAAGGACGCCATGCTCGCGGCTGCGCGCAAACATTTCCGCTCCCAGGAAGATCTGGTCGCCGATCTGGACCGGGAGACCGGCAATCTCCAGGTTTATAGCGTCAAGCAGGTAGTCGAAGCCGTCGAAGACCCGGCCAAGCAAATTACTCTTCAAGCAGCGCGCAAAATCGACCCGAACGCGGCAATCGGAGGCGAAGTCCGCGAAATGAAGCCGACCGACGTCCTGGGGCGTATCTCGGCCCAAACCGCCAAGCAGGTCATCCTGCAAAAGGTGCGCGAAGCCGAGCGCGACAGCGTCTATTCGGAGTTCCAAGGCCGCCAGGGCGAGCTCGTGAACTGCGTGATCAAGCGCCTGGAGGGCCAGGATTACATCGTTGACATGGGAAAAACCGAGGCGCGTATCGGGAAGAAAGAACAATCGCGTATCGAAAGCTTCAGCGTGGGCGATCGCGTGCGGTGCGTAATTAAAGGCGTCGAGCGCGGCGGCAAAAACTCCGGCGTCGTCGTGTCACGCGCGGCTCCGGAACTGGTCATGCGTCTCTTCGAGCAGGAGGTGCCGGAGATTTACGACAATACCGTCACCATTAAAGCCTGCGCTCGCGAAGCCGGCGAGCGCACCAAAATCGCCGTCGCCAGCCGCGATCGCGACGTCGACAGCGTTGGCGCGTGCGTCGGCATGAAGGGCATGCGTGTGCAATCGATTATTCGCGAGCTACGCGGCGAGAAAATCGATATCATCGAATATTCCGAAGACCCTGTTCAGTACGTCACCAAGGCGCTGAGCCCCGCGAAAATCTCGCGCGTCACGATACTGGACAACGCCGAGAAGCACATGGAAGTGGTCGTCGACGATCTGCAGCTCTCGCTCGCTATTGGGAAACGAGGACAAAATGTTCGCTTGGCGGCCAAGCTGGTCGGCTGGAAGATCGACATCAAGAGCGAAGAAGAGAAACGCCGTGAGCTTGAATCGCGCATGGGCGACATGGTCATCTCAGGAGCCCCTGTTTCCGTGCTGATCGATCACGGCCTGGCCGAAAGCATTGTAGAAAAGATGGTCGGCGCCGGCATTGGCACAGTCGAGCGCCTTGGTTCCATGACACCGGAAGAACTCGAAGCCATTCCGGGCATTGACGAAGAAATTGTGGGGCAGATTCAGGCAAGCGTCGTTGCGTTCTATGGACAATACGATGAGCAGGCCGCGGCGGAGGGAACCGAAACTCCGGGGGCCGGAATCGCCTCGCTCGAATCGGAGAGCGGCGATCCGTTCGAAAACATCGAAACGGGCGTACTGGAACACGATTTGGCAACGCATCAAACGGCGTTGCTCGAAGAAACCGAAGACGGAGAAACGCTGGACCTGGGGCGCGTGGAAGGATTGTCGAGCGCCCCTTCGACACTCCGCGAGGCCGCACCTCAAGAAACGGGGGAAGCGGTTGCATCTGATACCATGGGAAAAATCGACTGATCCACCACAAATTGCGGTGCTGTAAGGAGTTAGCTAGCAGTCTCTTCTATGAAGAAAATCAGGATCAATGAGCTGGCGCGGGAGCTTGAAGTAAAACCGGGCGTCATTCTCGACATGCTGCCTGACTTGGGCGTGCAGGAGAAAAAGACGCACTCCAGCTCGATCGACGAAGACGTCGCACTGGAACTCCGGCGGCGCTTGGTGGGCGAAGGTTCCGTTCGTACAGCGGAAGAACGTCCAGCCCAAACTGCGCCGACAAGCGAACGCGAGAGCCGGCCTGAACCGGAGCCGCCGGGTCTGGCAACAGCGCCCCCCGAGGCGCCCGAGGCTCCTGCCGCTGTCGCGGCTCCGCCGGCGCAGGTTGTCGAAACTCCCAAAGCTCCGCTACGTGCATCCGAACCTCCGCCCGCACCTGTAGCTTCACCGACGCCAGAAACACCCGCGACGCTTGCCGCCGCGGCTGAGGCGGAGCGTCCCGCACCCGCATTTAAGCCTCTCCGGCCGCCTTTGACCAGCGGTGGTGCGATCCACCCACCGTTGGCGCCGCCCGGTCAACCAGCCGGCCCTGGCCCTGTTAATCGAAACATTTCAATACCGGCTCGGCCTCTTCCGCCCAGTCCGCGCCCCGGCGCGTCTGCTCCGGTTGGCCCGCGGCAACCGCTTCCCTCGCAGCCTGTGCGGTCCACCGGCATTTTAGAACGTCCCGCGCGGCCGGCACCCGGAGCGGCTACCGCTCCGCCGCCCGCGGCATCCACTTCTCCGCAGCAGCCGTATCCTCGTTCCGCGCAAATGCCGCCTACTCATGTGGTAGCGCCTGGCCCGGCGCCGGGTGCCACTCCAACCACAACCCCCGCGCCATCAAGCGTGCCTGGCGCACCAATACCTCCGCGGGCTGCGCCCGCTCGTCCGGCAGCTCCGGCGCTGACTCCTGGCGCTCCCATCGCGCCGCGTCCTCCTGGCGCGCGTCCGCTTGTTGGCCAGCCGCAGGTTCGTCCGGTAGTTCCGCCTCGTCCCGATCTGGTTCAGCGATTGAAACAACAACAAGCCCGGCCCACGCCTGCCGCGCCGGCTATGCCTCGGCCCGGCGCTCCAGCGCGTCCGTCGTCTCCTGCGCCCGGGCAGCCTCTCTACCGCGGTCCTATTCGTCCCGGACAACCGCTCATGCGCGGCCCTGGCCAACCCCTCGGACCCGCGCAACCCGGTTTGCGCCGCCCTGGTGGCCTGCGCTCCATGCACCCGACGAGTCTGCGTCCGGAAACCGCTCCTCCTCCCGCCGAGCAACAGCGCCGCCATCAAGCCAAACCTGGAGCCAGGCAAGCCGGCCGCCGGCGCGAAGCAGAAGAAGGAAATCTTCGCGAGCGTGTTACCAAACGCCCGGCTGTGACCGCGCCGCCGCCTATCGACCGTGAAATCACCGTGGCCGAAGGCGTCACCGTCAAGGAACTCTCCGAAAAGCTCGGCGTAAAGGCCAATCTGGTCATCAAGAAGCTCGTCGAAAAGAAGATATTCGCGACCATCAACCAAACTCTGGACGTCAAGCTTGCCGAAGAGCTTGCGCGCGAGTTCGGCGCCTCCACCAACCAAGTCAGCTACGAGCAGGAAAGCACTCAAGAAGCCGAGCTCACCGAAGACACCAAAGATTTCGTCCGGCGCGCCCCAGTGGTGACCATCATGGGCCACGTCGATCACGGCAAGACCTCGCTGCTCGATGCGATTCGCGAAACCAATGTCGCCGGCCGCGAAGCGGGCGGCATCACGCAACACATCGGTGCGTATTACATCGAGCGCAACGGCCGCAAAATCGTTTTTATCGACACGCCCGGGCACCAAGCCTTTACCCGAATGCGCGCGCGCGGCGCCAAAGTAACGGACATTGTCGTCCTGGTTGTATCCGCCGATGACGGCGTAATGCCTCAGACCATCGAGGCCATCGATCATGCCAAGGCCGCAGGCGTACCGATCATTGTCGCAATCAATAAGATCGACAAGCCGGATGCGCAGCCCGATCGAGTGAAACAGCAGCTTTCCGATCGCGGCCTGCTTGCCGAAGACTGGGGCGGCGATGTCGTCATGGTTCCCGTTTCGGCGAAAGCCAAACAGAATCTCGATTTGCTGCTCGAGATGATTCTGCTGGTTGCGGACCTGCAGGATCTGAAGGCCAATCCCGCCCGTCCAGCGGTGGGCACGATTCTCGAAGCCAAATTGGACAAAGGCCGCGGGCCGGTGGCCACTATGCTCGTACGCAATGGCACGCTGCGGACCGGAGATTTCTTTATCTGCGGCGCGCTCTTCAATAAAGTGCGCGCCATGTTCGACGATCGCGGTAATCCGGTGAAGGAAGCCGAGCCGTCGATGCCGGTCGAGGTAATCGGCCTCGAAAGCCTGCCCGAAGTCGGCGATAACTTCCAGGTTGTCTCCGATACTTCAAAGGCCAAGCAGATCGTCATCTATCGCGAGTCGAAGGCGCGGGACGCCGCCATGGCGAGAGGCGCGCGTGTTGCCACGCTCGATTCGCTCGCCCGGCAGTTCAAGGAAGGCGATCTCAAGGACCTCAATCTCATCATCAAAGCGGATGTCGGCGGCACCGCGGAAGTTCTCTCCGACACGCTGCAGCAGCTTTCCAACGAAAAAGTGCGGGTGCGGGTGCTGCGCGCAGGCGTAGGCGCCATTACCGAAGACGACGTGCTGCTGGCCTCTGCTTCTGAAGCGATCATTGTCGGATTCAACGTACGGCCGGAGCGCAACGCGCAGGCAACCGCCGAGCAGCAAAAGGTCGATATTCGGCTGCACAGCATCATCTACGAATTGATCGACGAGATCACGCAGGCCATGACCGGGCTGCTAGAGCCTGTCTACAAGGAAACCATTCAAGGCCACGCCGAAGTACGCGAGACCTTCCGGATCAGCAAAGTGGGTACGGTGGCTGGTTGCTATGTGGCCGACGGCCTGATCCGCCGCGACAGCCAAGTGCGCGTCAAGCGCGGCGATGAGGTCATCCACACGGGCAAGGTCGAAGCTCTCAAGCGCTTCAAGAACGACGCCAGCGAGGTCAAGAATGGTCTCGAATGCGGAATTTCGCTGGCCAATTTCAACGGCGTGCAGGTAGGTGATGTGATCGAGGCATTCACGATGCAGCGTGTCGCCGCCGAGATGCCGCAGCCCGTCGCTCAATAGCCGCATGACAGCGCCAGCGATTGGCGTCTTGACCTTGCATATACAGGTCGAAGAATCGCATTCGCTCAAAGAAAAGCGCCAAGTCGTAAAGAGCCTAAAGGATCGCCTGCGCGCCCGCTTCAACGTTTCCATCGCTGAGATCGACGGGCTGGACTCGTGGCAGCACTCGGTGGTAGCCGCGGTCACCGTCTCGAGTGACCGCGTGCGGGCCACTCAAATTTTAAGTGCTGTAGAAGCGCATGCTGCCGACGTCCTGGGTGGCGCGCTTACCGCGAGCAGTGTCGAGTGGATTTAATGTCGAAGACGTCGCATCAGCGATCTTCGCGCGGAGAATACTTATTCAGTTCCGAGATCAATGGTTGAGCCGCTGCCGGAGCCTTGATGTTTGAATTCGCAATTTCTCTATTGCTTAGGCGCTTACCGTAAAGCTTTTGATTTACGTCCAAATCTTCTCTAAGCGTTGCTCCGCCCAGGGATAGGCCGGCAAACACACCGTGCGATCGTGACCACGTAAGGATCTTTGCGCTCATGCGAGCATCAGTATCTGCCGAAGTACTTCGCCCGACAGGCCCGGCTGCTGCCTCAGCGCTTCCTCCCAGCGTAAATTTGCTTTGCAGCAGACTTCTTTTGCCTTCCGGACTCATCACCAGCATCACCACGTCCGAATCGGAACCGCCGATCTGCCATCCGATGCTTCCGCCTTCAATGCGAACCGCCGCCGGCGCGCCCCATTTCCCACGCTTTTCGTTGCGGCAAACCATAAAGCCGCGGCCGTATTTTCCGCCCACAATAAAGGCGCCCTTCTTCACTCCCGGCACGATGACCGCACAGTATGCGTCATCCAACAAATTCCGCGGTATTCCTTTATCCGGCGCTTTCATGATTTCGGAAAGGACCTGCGCCGATTCCTGCAATCTGTCCTGTGGTGTATCGGCCACCATTGGCAAGCTGCACAACAAGCCCGCGCATCCAACCCATGCGGCAGCTCCGAATTTTCGATGGTGTGTCCCAGTCATTTGCAGCCCCTCTCTACTTAAGAGACTCAGCAAATGACTGATCGTCACGGCTAGGAAAGCTACCTAATCGCCAACACCGACTGGTACTTTTCCTGCAGGAAGGTCTCGAGCTACAGGTGTTACAGCCTCATTACCGGCCAAGTAGCCTCGCAATACGGCATCGCTATGCCGCGCAAAGAACAATCGCAAATTCTCGTCCGGGTTTCTTTCATCCATGTATGCCCGTAACAGCCGTTCGATAGCTGCGGGCACTTCCGTTGCCGCGCAACGATATCCCAGCGGTCGCGCAATGGATTGAAATGCACCCACCGCGCCGCCTACGCAGAAGTAATAAGCATCGACAAATTTTCCGTCGACCTTTACCTTCTTGCCCTCAATACCGATATCCGAAATCCAGTGCTGCCCGCAGCTATTTGGACAACCGGTAACATGCAATT
This sequence comes from Bryobacteraceae bacterium, assembly GCA_025924475.1. Taxonomy (GTDB): domain Bacteria; phylum Acidobacteriota; class Terriglobia; order Bryobacterales; family Bryobacteraceae; genus Bog-105. The sequence goes on along the minus strand of JAICIH010000280.1, from coordinate 508 downwards.
TCAGATGCTGCTCGAAGCCAGGCAGACGATCTTCCAAATCCTCCACCAGCCAGCGAGCAAAATTCTTCGTTTCCGTGATCGCCAGACGGCAGAACTCCGTGCCCGTGCAAGTGATCGCGCCGCGCCGGAATGCCGAGGCCGCTACCGGCAAACCTGCCTCGGTAAGCTCACGCGCCACCGTATCGGCATGCCGTTCCGGAACGTTGACAATAATAAGACCTTGCGAGGTCGTCGTACGAAGCTCGCCGCTCGCAAAGGCATCGGACAACTCCGCTGCCCGCAACAGTTGATCCGGCGTGATACGGCCGCGCAGCACCGAAGACCCGACGTAAACATATCCGGGTTGTTTCTGAGCGTGAATGCCAACATGATCGCGGAATACGTCTGCGGGCGGCTCTTCCGGTTCGGCCGGATCCAGGGAGAACCCGATCTGGCGCTCCAGTTCGGCTTGAAAACTCTCATCCGTCCAGCCGTGACGCTTGAACAGATACTTCAGCCGAGCGCGTTC
>JAICIH010000279.1 GCA_025924475.1 Bryobacteraceae bacterium | reverse complement strand
GCAGGCCCAATCCAGGTGATGCGCCCGTTATCGACGAGCATGGCGCTATTAGGAGCGGCAGCCCGGCCCGTGCCATCGATCAGAACAAAATTTTTGATTGCTTTGACTTCCGCGTGCAGCGCCGCGGCCAAACATAGCAAGAGGAGCGGGAATTTACTTTTCATGTTCCGCCGCGATGGGAGACTCGGCCGCTTTTTGATGAAGGGCGTCCAGCAGAATGCGCTTTCCGCGTGAGGTGTTGAAAATACCGCAGGAGCAGAAGCGCGAAAGATACGTCACAGCCTCTTCTGGAGTGCGCCGGCCTTCTTTCACCCAATCGATCATCTTGCGCGCCAACTGATGGCTGATCATGCCGTGACCGCACATGGTAGACAGCATTAGAACCTGCGAGTTGGGCAGCTTTTCGGTCTTGCCTTCGAATCCCAGGGAATAGCCAACACTGTGCCGCGGTATGCCCGCATAGTGGCAGCACTGTTCGGCGCCATCGATGGAAGTAGAGATGTTGATGCTGAGACCGAAATCTTCTTCTTTGATGCGCTTGACGAAATCTTCCGCTGCGGGCCGGTTGTCAAATACAGCGGCGCAAGTGGTGGGGGTATCCAATCCCTGAATCACGGCTTGAAAGTCCGGTTTCAGGTCGCGCTTCCAATGTGACAAGGGATTGACGTTCCGCGAGGGCCGCAGCGCACCGCCATGGCGCGCGTCGCCGAGATTCACGGGTTTGTATTCCAATGCGATTTCCAGGAAACGGCGCAATTTCGGCAGCGCATCCCGATCGTTCTTGCCTTTGCTCGCAATGGCAAATACGACGTAATCGTCGCGAAAGCTCTCCGCGTTTCCGAATCGATGCAGTGTGTTCGTCATGCGGTTATCTTTTCAGGCGTAATTTGGACAATTTGAGCAGCGTTCAAGCGGCCCAGGCCGATATTCGTTTTGGCGCGTTCGAGCTTATATCCCAGACGCGCGAGAATTGGCTCGACGATTTCGTCCTCACCCTCTGCGTCGCAGCGAACGCCTACGCCGAGCGCCACCACCGTATTTAATTTCTTCTCTACGTCCCATACGAGTCGGATAATTTCTTCGGCTCGCGAGACCGGCACTTTGATTTCGACGATGGCGGACATTAGCTTTTCGCCGAGAATGTCCGGGCGGATTGTGCCGGTGGAGACATCGCTCATCAAAGACGTGATCGGATTTTTCTTTTCAAACGCCACGCCCGCTTGAGCGAGCGCGAAACACATCTCTTGTACCTCTGACAGCCGCACTCCTATGGCCGGCCGGCCGAACTCGATAGTGAATCCGACTTCTCCGGTTTGCACGCGTCCGCTGACATCGTTGGTTTTGACCTCTTCCGTACCGCGGCCTTCTACGCCTGTGGACTCGTGGGGCACCCGCGGGTCGGAAAATGCACGCCGCACGACGCGTGGCCAGGTTAATTCGTCCGGCTCAAATGCAGCCGTGGGACAGACGTCCGGTTCCGGATCGAAACGGACGCGCGCCCACTTCAAAACCCGGCGCACGGTGCGCACGAGAGTTGGGTTTAGATGCTCCTGGCTGAGGCCGTTGTAACAGGCGTAACATTCGACGCATTCGTCGGCGTCGATCTTGGCGCGATTGGTGACCGGATCTATGTAGATCGCTTCCATCGGACAAACATAGGTGCAGTTGCCGCACGCCACACATTTTTCAGGGCTGATCCTCATCGATGGAAGAACCTCGCGTTACTGTTAAATGATATATCAACGATTACCCGCAGAACAATGGAGACCTGGATAGCTGTTGTGAGAATGACATCTATATATGTTTTTGCCGCGATGCTGTGCCCGGTTCACGCGGGGCAGGACCATAAAGCCTGGAAAGATTATGGCGGCGGCGCGGATTCTTCGCATTTCAGTGAGTTGCGGCAGATCACGAAGGCAAACGTAAATCAATTGCGTGTTGCCTGGACCTATCCGACCGGCGACGATGCAGCCTATGTGTTCAACCCTATCGTTGTGGACAACGTGATGTATGTTCTGGCGCGGAAGAATTCGCTGGTGGCTCTCGACGCGGCGATGGGGAAAGAGATCTGGATCCATGAAAATTTGCCCGGGCTGACAACGCGTGGCATCGCGTATTGGGAAAGCCGCGATCGGAAGGATCGCCGGCTCATTTTTGCAATCAACAACTACCTCGAGGAAATTGACGCTCGGACAGGCAAGTCCATCCTGAGTTTCGGAACGCGCGGCCTAGTGGATTTGAAAGAAGGGCTAGGCCGCGATCCGAAGACGGTCGTGCGCATTCAATCCAACACGCCCGGACGGGTCTTCGAAGATTTGATTCTGCTGGGTTCGGCTCCTGGGGAATCCTATTTATCGCCGCCTGGAGATATTCGCGCCTATAACGTCATTACGGGCAAACTGGTGTGGACTTTTCACACCATTCCGCATCCCGGTGAACCAGGCTATGACACGTGGCCGAAAGATGCGTGGAAGTACTCCGGCGGAACGAACACGTGGGGCGAGATCTCGCTGGACGAAAAGCGCGGCATCGCGTACTTTCCGACGGGCTCGCCTACGTATGACTACTACGGCGCCGATCGGATTGGCAGCAATTTATTTTCCGACTGTTTGCTGGCGCTCAATGCGCGCACTGGCAAACTGCTGTGGTATTTCCAAATGGTCCATCACGATCTTTGGGATTACGATGCGACGGCCGCCCCACAACTGCTGACCGTTCGTCGCAGCGGCAAAACAGTCGATGCGGTGGCGCAATCGACGAAACAAGGCTTTTTGTTTGTGTTCGATCGCGTTACGGGTAAGCCGTTGTGGCCGATTGAAGAGCGCGCGACTCCGAAAAGCGATATGCCGGGAGAGCAGGCATGGCCGACGCAGCCATTTCCCACTGCGCCGCCGCCTTTCGCGCGCCAGCATATGACGGCCGACGATATCGATCCCTACATTCTCACGGCGGAAGAACGCGCTCGCTGGAAGGAACGGTTTAAACATATTCGGAACGACGGAATGTTCACGCCGCCGGGTCTTTCCGAGAGCTTGTCACTGCCGGGAGCCCGCGGAGGATCAGATTGGGGAACAGTGGCGTCGAACCCGAGCAAGGGACTGCTGTATCTCACGACTCAAGATTGGCCCACCATTTACAAGCTCAGCCTGGAAGATCCTCTCCGACAGCGCGGGAGTGCGCGACCGAGTGGAGGCAAAGACATCTACGAAAAACGGTGCCAAGCGTGTCATGGCGCGGGAGGAGCCGGGTCGGCATCCGGTCCGCCGCCTCTTATTAATATTGGCCGGCGGCTCGGGCCGGACGCTTTCCGGCAGGTGGTGCGCGGTGGACGCGGGGAAATGCCGGCGTTTCGGGACCTGGATAGCTCCTCTCTTAGTGCACTGCTGGAATATCTGAATAAAGCTGGTGGGGACAAGCCGAACGAGATGGGCAAAAGCAGAGGTCCGGCGGTTGCGTCCGGAGGCGCTCCGGGCGGGCTCGATATTCCGGAAACGGATGGAGCGCATTACAGTCCACTCGGCGGTCCACCGTATCCTGCCGGCCTGAATTTACATTTGAATCGTTACTATACGGCCTGGGGTCTGTATCCCGACCAGCCTTATGTGATTGGACCTCCGTGGTCGTCGCTGGTGGCTTACGACCTGAACAGCGGAACCATTAAATGGAAGGTGCCTTTAGGGCAGGATGCGGTCGCGGCGCGCGAAGGGGCGCAGAAGACGGGCGCTTTTATGGCGGAGCGTCACGGCATCATCATTACTGCAACCGGCTTGCTTTTCGTCGCTGCATCTGACGGCAAGATCCGCGGTTATGACGCGGATACCGGCGAGGTGCTCTGGACAGCGGTGCTGCCGGCGGGATCGGAAGGAATTCCGGCCATGTATGAAGTGGGCGGCCGGCAGTATCTGGTTGTTCCGGCTTCGTCGCGCATTAATGCTGGTGGCGGGCACGCGCTCAGTGGCAGTCCAGCAGAATCGAAGCCGACTGGCGTCCCGGCATACGTCGCTTACGCCCTGCCTTAGCTGATATTTGATCTATCATTCTGTTGACAACGGCGCAAATCAGCATATAATCTATCATCGTTAACCACGAACCTTGGGGGAGGGGCCCTATGCAGAACCGATGGAATGCGGTATTTGCGATTACGACGATTTTGGTAGGCATGCGGCTCTTTGCCCAAACATCGGCCGGTGTCAATGGACTGGTTCTGGATTCGAGCGGCGCGCTGATTCCGGGCGCGAACATTGCAGTGACAAATCTCGAGACCGGCGCTAGACGAGAGACGGTGAGTAACGACAGCGGCGCCTATCAGATTCCTCTGTTACAGCCCGGGCCTTATAGCATCGCGGTAAAGAAAGAAGGCTTCAAGCAAGTTACCCGCGAGATCCGGCTGGAGCTGAATCAGGTGGCGGAAATCGATTTCAATATGGAGACCGGCGCGGTAAGTGAAACCGTGGAAGTGCAGGCAGTAGCGCCGCTACTCGAGCCGAGCACTTCCTCAGTAGGGCAGGTAATCGAGACGAAAGCGGTCAGCGATCTTCCGTTGAATGGACGAAACTTCGCGCAGCTCGCGATTCTCGGCCCCGGCGTAACGGGTGTGGGGTATGCGGCCTCGGGCACGATCGGAAGCGGGACCAGGCCGGACGATATGCGGCCAGGTACCGAGCTGTTTTCGAACGGCAACAGAGAGCAGTCCAATAATTTCATGCTCGATGGCGTCGATAATAATTTCCGGCGCAATGGACTGATCACGCTGCGGCCCTCGGTCGAGGCGGTGCGTGAATTCAAAATTCAGACCAATCTTTTTCAAGCCGAGCATGGCCGGAATCCGGGCGCTACGGTGAACGTGATTACCAAGTCCGGATCGAATGCGTTTCACGGCAGCGTCTACGAGTTCTTCCGTAATAGCCAGCTCGACGCGAAGAATTTTTTCGCGAAGCCCGGCGCGCCGAAGGCTCAGTACCAACAAAACCAGTTTGGAGCGAGTCTGGGCGGCCCGATCCGGCGCGATAAGCTTTTCTTCTTTGCAGATTACGAAGGCTATCGCAAACGGCAAGGCACCTTCGCGTCGGTGAATACCGTTCCCACTGTGGCGATGCGCAACGGAGACTTCTCCGCGGTTCGGCCTATTTACAATCCGTTTTCCGTACATCCAGCGCCAGGAACAGCGAGCGGCTATGCGCGCGATCCGTTTGCCGGAAGCAAAATTCCTTCGTCGATGTTCGACGCCGTAACCAGCCGGCTGATTCAGGCGTATCCGCTGCCGGATACATCGGCGTTGGCGAACAATCAGGTAACGAATCCCGTTCTCGGCCAATCGTGGGATCAGGGCGATATTCGCGTCGATTACAACTTGGGCTCCAATACCACGCTTTTCGGACGCTTTTCGCAGCAGAATACTTTGACGCTGCCTCCTTCGACGTTCGGGTTGCGAACCATTCCAGGATTGGATGTGCCGGTCGGGCTCGGAAATTCCACTACTTATGCCGGCACGAACGATCTTGTTGCGCATCATGCCGTCATAGCGGGAACGCATGTGTTCAGTCCGACGCTCATCCTGGATGCGCGATTCGGATACGGGCGTTTTCATTTGAATGCACTGAAGGACGGCGCTTCGCCGGGCGCGAATTTGGGAGAGAAGTTAGGCGTGCAGAATTCGAATCAGGGTCCGTTTTCTTATGGGCTCCCGATCTTTTCGCCGTCCAACTATTCCGGGATCGGCGGTCCGGCGGCATTACCTACGCTTCGACTCGAGAATACGTTCAATCCGAACGTGACACTGACTAAAGTATCCGGAGCGCATACAATCAAGTTCGGAACCAATATCGTTCGCCGACAGATTATCGATTTTCAAACGAACCAAGGCGACGGCCTGTTCAATTTCGATCCGACTTTCACATCGGATCCCAATAATACCGGTAGAACCGGCGATTCGATGGCCAGTTTTCTATTGGGTACGGCGTCCGGAATCAGCCAGGATTTTCTGCTCGTCTGGCCCGGAATCCGGACGATAGAAATTGGATCATTTATACAAGATGACTGGAAAGTAACTTCACGTTTGACGTTTAACCTCGGCCTGCGATATGAGTACACGCCACCGCCGGTTGAAGTACATAATCAATGGGCGAATATAGATCTGGTCGCCGGTAAATTGCTGCTTGCCGGAGTGAATTCAGACCGGCAGGTGGGTGTCCAAAACGATGGAAATAATTGGGCTCCCCGCTTCGGCTTTGCTTATCAAGTGCTGCCGCATACGGTGATTCGCGGAGGATTTGGAATTTTCTATAACACGCAAGGAAACGGTTCGGCGCTGTTTCGCCTCCATCGGCAGCTTCCATTCGGGCCAAGCTATTCGGCGACGATAGATCAGTTTTCAGCTAGTCCGGCACGCGTGCAAAACGGGTTGCCTCCGATTCCACGAGTGGATATACAGACGCTGATTAACAATCCAACCGGAAATTTCAACATAGTTCCGCCGAACTACAAGACCGGCTATGCGGAACAGGGTAACTTTGGGATCGAGCAGGAAATTCCAAAATGGCAGTTAGTCCTGAAGGCGGCTTACGTAACCAATCTGGGGCGGCAGGTGGATTCTAATTTCAATATCAATACGCCGGATCCTGGACCTGGCTCACCAGCCTCGCGCCGGCCGCTCCGCAATATTCTGCCGAATGTTGTGAATGCAACCTACGGTGATACTACCGGAATTTCAAACTATCATTCTCTTCAGGTGTCGGCGGAGCGGCGGTTCGCCAACGGACTTGGCTGGCTGGGTTCCTATACGTATTCGCACTCGATCGACAACGTGCCGCTGCAGCAGGGAGGAGGCGCCGATGGTCCGATGCCGCAGGACATCCGCTATCGCTTCCTGGATCGCGGAACGAGTGGATTTGATATCAAGCACCGAACCTCGCAGAGCCTAATTTACGATTTGCCGTTCGGGAAGGGAAGGCGTTTCGGAATTTCGAACTCGTTTGCGAATGCGATCTTTGGTGGTTGGCAAGTAAATGGAATTCTCACCGTGCAGAGCGGCCTGCCGTTTACGCCAACGCTCGCGACATCCGTATCCAATGCGGGCGGGAGCCGGCCGGACCGTTTAACGTCTGGGGAGATCACGAATCCGAATATCACGCGCTGGTTCGATACATCGTTCAACACGGCGGGTGCGGCTTGGGCCACGCCACGTCAGTACACGTATGGCAACGGGGGGCGGAATACTCTACGCGGGCCGGGCAGAACGAACCTGGATTTCTCGGCGTTTAAAGTGATACCGGTAACCGAACGATTCCAATTGCAGTTCCGCGGCGAGTTCTTCAATATTTTCAACCATCCTCAATTCGATCTCCCGAACGCGACCATTGGAAGCGCCGCGGCGGGCGTAATATCGTCCACCGTAGGGTCGCCTCGAGATATCCAATTGAGTCTCAGGCTGACGTTTTGAATTAGCTCAGAATGCGCACGTAGGAACGATCGATTTCGGAGATTTTGCCGGTTCCCGCCATTCCCATGTCCGTGGCCAATTCGCTTTGCAGAATCTTCATCACTTGTACAACGCCAGGTTGCCCAAATGCGACCAAGCCCCATAGATAAGGCCTTCCTACGCCTACAGCTGTTGCGCCGAGAGCGAGCGCCTTGAATATGTCGGTGCCACGCCGGAAACCACCGTCGACAAGTATCGGAATCTTTCCGCCAGCGGCTTGGACACATTCCGGCAACGCTCTGATGGTCGATCCGGTTTGATCCAACTGCCGGGCGCCATGATTGGATACGATGACGCCGGACAATCCATGTTTTACTGCTTGCTCAGTGTCTTCAGCCGTAAGCACGCCTTTGACTACTACGGGAAGCTTACTTACTTCGCGGAGCTGCTTTAAGGTATCCCAAGTCGGTGTCGAAAACCGCCGCGGCCTGGGTGGCTCGCCGGCCGTCCAGAGCACATCGTCGGGCTTG
>JAICIH010000278.1 GCA_025924475.1 Bryobacteraceae bacterium | reverse complement strand
CTTTTCGAGAAAGCCTGGATCCATGCCGTCGATTCCGAGGACCACCACTCGCTTTCCGTGCGCGCCCGAGATTGCTTTGGACGTGTGGCATGCTGTGTGGGTTAGGGCGATGAAAAGACAGAGGGCTATGAGTACCAGTTGGCCATGCGTCGAGATGAGTCTCGACGCGGCACGCATGAGTGCGTGCGCCACATTGAATTCGCTCCTGTGAAAAACCGCTCCCTCGCGGTCGCGGCTCGGTCCGAATAGTATTCCCATTACAGCTGTGGCACGGCTGAACCGGACCAAGCGGGGCTTAAAAGCCCCGCGCGGGCTGAAGCCCACCCTCCAATTAACCTACGTCGATGCACAGGGGCTTGCCTTCCATCCAGCGCGGCGGCTCCAATCCGAATAGAGTTAAGGCTGTGGGAGCCATGTCTTCAATTCCAGGGTCGGCCGCCGTCATCTTGCGATTGCTGAACAAAACACCAGGCACCAGGGTTGGATCGACGCAGTGGTCGCCGCTCCAGGCTTTGCGATTGTCCTCGAACACGCGCGCGCTTACTTGCCCCACGGCGGCGTCCCAAGAGATTCTGTATCCGTCGTTGTAGCCGACGATCAGGTCAGGCGCCTCGGCGGCGTAGGGTCCTTTGTAGAGATCGCTTGTCGCATAGACGGTGCGGATGCCGATCTGGTTTTGCTCTTCATCGAACAGATTTGCGAGCTTCTCGATGAGTTCCCTTTTCAAGTTCTCCGCTTCGTCTCCGGGCGCAACAATTCCGCCTGCTTCTCGTCCTCTTACGTTTAAATAGAGGCCCGCCAATCCGACGGCATACGCCTTTGTCCGTTTCCAATCGACTCCGCGGAAATAGGGACCGCTTTCGTTCGCACCTTCTTCGAGCGCCAGGTAGCCGTGATCTCGCAGCCAACTGTTCAAGTTGATGCCGCGCCGGAAAGAACAGAATCCGTGGTCCGAGAGTACAAACAGTACCGTCTTTTCATCGACATGACTCGACGCCAGGCCAACCAGTTTATCCATCTTTTGGTACATCGCTTCAATCGCTCCGCCGTGTTCGGAATGCAGGTAGCGATAGAACATGTGCTGTATCCGGTCACTGGTATCGAAGACGCAGGCCACAACGCCGCGACGCGTCTTCTCCAAAGCGTTTCGGAACATCGCTTCGCGCTCGTTCATCAGGAGATACGCCTGGTCCAGGAAATTTTGGTCGCTGATCACGCCTTCGTTCAAGGCCCATGTGTCTTCCGCCATGCCGAGCGTCGAGAACGTCCCGAAAAGCTTGGCCAGATACGCGGCATAGAACGAGGGATGACTCACCGGCAAGGCGGGCTTTTCCGGATCGATCTGTAAAGGCGATACGTACAACGAGAATTCAGGTTCCGTTTCGGTAATAAGGAAACGGGCGATGCCGCGCACCTTGAAGCCTGGCGCCGCGCGGAACACAAGCCTGGTCCAGGGCGAGTACACGCCCAACTGAAGCGTTACCGAGTTATCGCCGATCCGCAACGTCCACGCCGGCTTATTCCCGTGTTTATCAATTCGAAACGGAATGCGCAGCGGTTTACCGTTTTCTCTTAGCGTGTCCTCCGGGCCTTCGAGCTGACCCTCGAAACCGTCGCCGGCGCGTTTCAGAGGATAACGGCTGCCGCCCTCATAGCTTGCCTCGCCCAGACGAGTAGTAAAAAACGAAAAGCTTCCTTGCGTTCCCTTCAAATCCGGGGTCGCCATGGCGGAAAGCTGGCGGCCATTGAACTTGTCGGGAGGGAACGTGATTGGTACTCGAATAATGGTCGATCCGATGTTTTGATCGCCCAACAATTTCCAAAACGGCTGGCTCTTGCGGCGCATCGTAATGGCCGGCCTGGATAAGGGGATGTGCCAGCCACCGATTCGAATCATCCGCCGCGGCCTGTTCACGTGCGCCGAGGACAACTGAGGCACATACGTCTTCAGACTGCGATTCAGGAAATCGAAGATATTGTGTTTTGCCGGGTTCACGCCGGTAGCGAAGGTGGACCATGCGACCGGCGACAAGGAAGGAAATGTCGTTCGCAGGCGACTGTAGAAGCCTTGCTCTTTTAAGCGAAGCAAATTCGGTAATTTGCCCTCGCTCATAAATTTTTCGGTCAGACGCGGATCGAGACCGTCTAAGCCAAGAAAAATAATCTTACGCACTCGCGCGTTTCGAAACCCTTTTCGGCGCCGCAATAGGCGCCACGCCATACGAAAGGGCCAGGAAAGAAAAGAGACAAGACTCAGAAAGAATCCGGCGATTATCGTCAGAAACGAGCCGAGGAATGCAAAGCCGGCACCTGGGCCGATGTATGCCAAGTCGATTGAGGTTGTGTGGCGGTGAAGAGAAGCAAGAACGCAGGCAAGCAGCAGGAGTAGGAAGACAAAGTTGAATTTTTGAGGAGCCGGGCGAAGCGCCCGGCGCAGGCCAAGGGCCTGCCCCACAACAATTGCCCGGCTTCTTTCAAATTCTCTGAAATACTTCACCGGAGCTTGCCTTCGATGAAGGGCACTTCCCACACTTTTTCGTGTTGGATGGGCCCATGTCCGAAATAACCGTCTTCTCCGAAGAGCTCGCCGTGGTCGGCAGTGATCGTTATGTATGTGTTCTTCGGTACGAGATCGAAAAGTTCCTCCACCACGCGATCGAGACTCTGGACTGCCCGAACCTGTCTTTTGCGCAGCGTCTCCAGCTTGGCAGTATCGAAGAACTTCTGCTTGCGAGCAACCAGCTTTCCGCCTACGATGTGTTCATCCAAATGTTTGAAGACGCCGTGCACGCCGCTGATACGAGGCCACTCGTCCGGAGATTCGTCGGCCAGAGCGTAGGGATAATGGGTTTCGCCAACGTTCAGCAGATAGAACGACGGGTGTTCTTCCGAGAAGGGCATTTCCCGCAACATCGCCCGCATATCGTTGTGCTTCTCCATCAGCTTGTAGCTATCGAATCCCTGGTTCAGAATCGTCTTCGGATTCAGCACAGGGAGCGAGACTCGGGCATGAGTGCGATACCCCAGCGATTCTTTGAGAAAAAGAGGCAGATACAACCGAGGCACTAGAGAAGCGAATTTCAGATCGTCGGCGCCAAGCCGCTCATTGAACTTCAAAAACTCTGTTTTGTAGTACTCCGAAGCGTAAACATGCCGGGGGCTCTTGTGCGGAAGCAATCCAATCAATAGATTGTAATGAGAGGGAGATGTCCAGGACGCATAGGACCAACGTCGCTCGACAGCGCCTAATTTTTTCATCACGCGCGGCCGGGCGCGGACGAAGGAATCGTATCGGCAGCTATCGAAAACAATTAGGATGTAGTTATTTTGTACAGGCCGACGCTTGGGCACGACCCCATTTTATTCCCGGGGAGTGCGTGCGCCACGAGCAATGATGGATCGGCGTAATTTTATTTCTTCGTTATTGGCGCCGTATTTTGCCGGTCGCAGCGATTTGCCGAATTTTGTGCTGCTTCTCGCCGACGATCTTGGCTATGGCGATCTTTCCTGTTACGGCAGCCGCGAGATTCATACGCCCAACCTCGACGGGATGGCGAAGGAGGGTGCGCAACTGGATGAATTCTATGCGTTCCCGACCTGCACTCCGTCGCGCGCCGCCCTGCTCACTGGCCGCTATCCGCTGCGCTCGGGATTGACACGGGTTCTCGCACCTCGCGAACATTTCGGCCTTTCCGATACTGAGATCACATTAGGCCAGGCGCTCGAAAAATGCGGGTATGCGACGGCGTGCATCGGCAAGTGGCACCTCGGCGACATGCCGCGCTATGTGCCAAACCGGCATGGCTTTCAATATTTTTACGGCCTTCACTACAGCAACGATATGACGCTGCCGGTGGTGGATTGGCCGCCCGTCCGGCTATATCGCAACGAGAAAATAATCGAATCGCCGGCGCACCAGAATACGCTTACGAAGCGATATACCGAGGAAGCGATCGGTTTTATCGATCGAAACAAGAACCGGCCGTTTTTTCTGTACCTGCCCTACACGATGCCTCACATCCCGCTGGCCGCGTCGGCGGATTTTCGCGGCAAGTCGGCTTATGGCTTGTATGGCGATGCTGTCGATGAGATCGACTGGAGTGTCGGGCAGATTCTCACGTCTTTAAAGAAGCTGGGACTCGATCAGAACACAATAGTGGTTTTCACCAGCGACAACGGACCGGCCATTCGAACCGAGTTGGTCGCGCGGGCCGGCAGCGCTGGTCCTTTTCGAGGCGGCAAGGGAACAACCTGGGAAGGGGGCACGCGCGTGCCATGCATCGTTCGATGGCCGGGGCACGTTCCCTCCGGCCTGAAGCTAGACGGGATCGCCTCGCTCATGGACATCTTTCCGACGTTTATCGAACTGGCAAATGGCGCGCTGCCGTCCGATCGCGTGATTGACGGGAAATCACTCGTTCCCTTTCTGGAGGGCAAAGCTCCATCGCCGGAACGTGAGTTCTTCTATTACAGCGGCCGGCGGCTGTTCGCGGTTCGGGAAGCGGAATGGAAAGTTCATTTCATCGAGCGGAAGCGCGGGCCGAAGGGCCATCTGAGCAACCCCGTATACTGTCATCCTCCGCAACTGTACGATCTCGTAAAAGATCCGGGAGAGAGACAAGACGTCGCTTCAGAACATCCCAAAATCGTGCAACGCCTCAGCCGCATCGCATTGGATTTTCAAGTGACGATGACGCCTGGCAAGTTGCCTCCCCCGTTTTGGAAGACGTTTTTGCCGCGATTGCATACTACGGGTCCTCGATAAATTGCGCGCTGCGCGCGTGCCAAGCTTTTTACCCGTTAAGATCAAAGTATGCGGTTTGCATGGTTGATGTTGGCGGCTGTCATCAGCGGATCGGCTCTCTGGTGCGCGCCCGCCGATAAGTCGCTGCCTAATGTACTGCTGATCACCGTGGATACTCTCCGGGCGGATCATGTTTCGTGTTACGGTTATGGCCGAAATACGACTCCATATATCGATGGATTAGCTCGCGAAGGCAGTCGATTTTCTCGCGCCTACACGTCGATCCCTCTAACCGGTCCAGCGCATATTTCGCTTTTCACGGGCCGCTATCCACAGGAGAATGGGGTCAGGCGAAACGGAGTTGCGCCTCCCGACGAGCGAGCTCTGGTGACACTTCCGCAGATTTTGCGCGGCCATGGTTACCAGACAGGCGCCTTCATCAGCTCCTGGCCTCTGCTGGGCCGGCTTACCCATCTCGACCGTTACTTCCGCACGTACGATGAGACCCTCACTCGCAGTTATCAGATCTTCAATTCAAGCCGGTACGCGGAAGACGTAACGCCGCCCGCTCTGAAGTGGCTCCACAAACATGCAAACAAGAAGAAGCCTTTCTTTCTTTGGGTGCATTATTTCGATCCGCATGAGCCGTACGTATTCCGCGCCGATTTCGAGCCACCGAAAGTAGACAAGGCACACCCGGATGAGCCGCTTCAGGACAGCGACATGCGCGAGCGCGTGCGTAGTTACGATTCGGAAATTTACTACACGGATCACAATATCGGTAAATTGCTTCAGGCGCTGGACGAAATGCACATCAAGGATTCGACCATGGTGGTGCTGGTTGCCGATCACGGTGAAAGCCTCGGGCAGCACGGCTATGTCGGCCACGGCCGGCACGTGTATGAAGGCATCATCCACATTCCATTCATCATTCGGTATCCCGGGCATGTGAAGGCGGGTCAGGTGATCGACACTCCGGTGTCGATTATCGACGTCACTCCCACGATTGTCGATCTAAGCGTGAAGAATGTAGTGGCGGTGAAAAAGAAGGTACCCATCGTCTTTTCGGGCCGGAGCCTTGCGTCCTCGCTCGAGGATGGCAAGAATCCAACCGATCGCTGGATCTACTACGTTACTTTTCCCGGAAAGAAGGGTTATGCACCGCAGTGGCTTTCCTGGATGTGGGTAAAAAACGAAGAGTTACCTTTACGTTTCGGACGCATCGACGATTTTTCCAAAGTGACCTGGGATCCGACCGAGAAGACATTGTCGCTATACGATCTCCGATCGGACCCTTACGAAGATCACCCTCGTGTGATCGCGGACAGCAACCCGACATACGAGGCCGATACGTCGGAACTGAAGAAGTGGTTTTCGCGAACCGCAACGCGTGCAGCCGAGAAGAAGCTTAGCGCCCATGATGAGGAAGTGCTGAAGAGCTTGGGGTATGTGCAGTAGCGACAGAAGCTATTAGCGATTAGCTGTTAGCTTTCAGCTTGGCGAACCCGGACTGTAACCGCTGTGCGGCAGTTGTGTTCGGTGGTGGAGGCGCGTGCGGAGAGGAAACCAAGTAATTAGGCGGCATAGCAGACGAATCGAGGAGGCCGATTGCCAATCGGCCGCAGCTTGCCAAGCTGCCCCACAAATTTTGCTCATTGCAGGCGAAAGCATTTCTCGTCCGTCCTGAGGGCGTAACGCTTATAGTTGCAATGTCCGGGTTTTAGTAGGAAGAGGGATTTGCACAGCCGTCGCGACCGGGCGGTTGTGGAAACCTGACTCTGCGATGCTGGAACACGGTGCAGGCTGCCCCGCGACTACGAATCCGCTTACGAGACACGCGATGTCTTCCGAAGAGTTTCGAGCCGCGGGTTGCCTGGTTTCCAATGTGAAGCACAACAATCTGAGGGCGGCCAATGCCGGCGAAATCTACGTTCCGCAATACCAGGGGCGCACGCCGCCTTGGACGTTTCTTGCGATCCGGAGCCATATTGGCTTGGCGTCGCTGATCCCAGCTATCCGCAAAGCGGTGCGGGAGGTGGCGCCGGCGGAGCCAATTTACGATACCAGAACTATGGAAGATCGCTTAGCCAAATCGATTGCGCCGCAGCGATTCAACGCGCTTGCGCTGGCGGTTTTCGCGTCCTTCGCGCTACTGCTGGCCACGATCGGTATCTATGGCGTAATCGCGTACGCCGTGCAGCAGCGCACTCACGAGATGGGCGTTCGAATAGCGGTCGGCGCGCAGCCGGGCGATGTTCTGCGCATGGTGGTCCGGCAGGGGCTCACGCTGGGCTTGCTTGGTGTGGCGATCGGAGCGGTTGGAGCGTTGGCGATGAGCCGCCTGATTGCCAGCCTGCTCTACGGTACCGGTGCGGGCGATCCGTTGACCTATCTGGTGGTCTCAGTCATGTTTCTAGCTGTGACCATGTTGGCCAGCTATTTTCCGGCGCGACGGGCTGCGCGGCTGGATCCTATGGTCGCGCTGCGTTGCGAGTAAGGAAGGCAGATCAGTACTTGCCAAGTTTCTCGAAGTAGGATTCAGCTGTGGCAGCAATCCTATCAGCGTGATGGTGTTGCAATCTTCTATGGACTGCAGTTAACACAAGCAGAAGAACGAACACCCCTACCAATACGGAAATAAGAGCTACGGCAACCGGAAATGAAACAGGTGAGGCATTTGGGGGTGGGCTTGGTGATTCCGTACCACCTACGCCTTTTGGTTGCTGAACTGAGTTTGGGGTCGGATGTACGGAAGGAGGCGTGCCTTCTTGCCGGAAGTGCGTAAAGACTAAAATTGCCAAAGTTAGTGCCAAGATTGTGGCCCAAGCGCCCCCCCAATGTCGAAGCCACCGAAAGCGCGCGATTCCTC
The DNA here is from genome assembly GCA_025924475.1 of Bryobacteraceae bacterium. Lineage (GTDB taxonomy): Bacteria > Acidobacteriota > Terriglobia > Bryobacterales > Bryobacteraceae > Bog-105. Next base: position 337 of record JAICIH010000278.1, on the reverse strand, counting down.
CAAGACGCGATTTTTCAGCCGAAGAGGCGAGAACATTCGCAGCCAGCTCAACGGGCTCGTTTGCCTTCTTTTCCATATGAATATGATCCCGGCAATCATGGACGATGCGTCCGCGCAGATCAATCCATTGCCTGTCCGAAAGCAAATTGGGCAAAGGACTAGAACAGAGACGAACCGGTACGACGCGCTTTGCACGATTTTCTATCGCCATCCTGATTTCATAGCCGACAAAATCCGACGCTTGGCTTTCGCAGCACCAGCACAAAATGAATACCGCAGCATCCTGGAGCGCCGAGTCGATCTCTTGCTTCCAGAGATCCCCGGGTTTTATCGAATT
>JAICIH010000277.1 GCA_025924475.1 Bryobacteraceae bacterium | reverse complement strand
CGGCGAAGATATCTGCAAGAAATACCGCGCCATCAGCGGCACCGATGCATATGCTTGCGCAACAGATGCGATCGGGGACATTTTATTGGCAGTCGCGAAAAGCGAACAGGAAGCGACACGGCTTCTCCATGCCGCCGAGATCGATTTCCGGAATGCCGCCGAAGCCGAGAGCTTTATGGCCGAAGGCTGATATATCCGGTCACCGATCCGGTAACGTATCCCCGAGCTCGCGACGAATTTGCTGACCCTCGGCGCCTTCCAATTCCGTCTCGAGCCGCCGCAGCGCAAATCCTACGACATCCCGGTGATGCAGCTTCGATCCAAGAGCATCGGAGGCGCTCAACTTAAGCCATAAATCGTGCAGCCGGTCCACATCTTCCGGCCAGAGGCGCGGTGGGTGCGGACCCAGATTAACGAACGTAGATGGCCGGTCGGTGCAAATAATCTCCAGCGAGAACGGGTGGCGTGGCTCCGGCAAACGCTCCCAGGCGAGCCCGATCCGGCGCGCCAGCTCGTCCGAGCTCATGCGTTCGGAGACGCCGGTAATCAACCGTGAGACCTTTAGGCGATTCGCCGTTTGCACCATCGCGTCGAAGGGATCGGTTGCAGGAACCACAAGCAGTTCCACCGGCTTGCCTTCCTTCTCGGCTATATTCACCACGTCGCTAAACAACGCCTTTTCGTCCGGGCCGAATACCTGGTCTTCCTTGAGATCGTATTCGCTATCGGCGCCTAGCGGACGCACGGTCATCACCACAATGTCGTTGCGCCGCAGATTTGTGCGCTGCAAGGTGCGCCGCAGATGCTGCATATTGTTGCGATTGCGCACGGCCACCAGCACGCCCCCAGGGCGCGCATGCAACGATTTCGCCTCCACCTGCGTTTGCTGCTGCAGATTAAACTCTTCGAGCGACTGCGCATGGACTTTTCTATGCCGCGCAATGTTGATGCGCTCCGAAATAGTGAAGACCAGGAAGAAGGCGACCGTAAAGCTGACGCCATAGATTGTGGCGTACTGCTTGGAAAACAGATTGACGATCGCGGTGACCATGAGCATAAGCGTGGTCGCCGCCAGGCCAACCGGAATTTCTTTCTCGCCGATGCGGAGATTGCCCGGCACTTTATATTCCTGGTCGTGCCTTTGGAAGCGAAGCGCCAGCACGCCAAGTGCTTTGAGAGCGAAGCTCCAGACCACGCCGAAAGCGTACGCTTCGCCGAGCAGATAAACATCGCCGCGGCTCAGAATGATCGTCGCAAGCTGTAACAGCGTGATGAAGTTGATGATGCGATAAGTCGTTCCAAACTTGCGGTGCGGCTTGCGGAATTCTTCAAGAAGCACGCCATCTTCCGCCACCCGGTTCAAAACGCCATTGGCGCCGATGAGCGAAGTATTCACGGCTCCGGACAGAATCAAGACGCCTACCACCACGACAAAGACGTGGAAAGCAAGGCGCAAAATTGCAGGCCCGGCCAGATTCATCGCCAGCCCGCCCAGCAGATTATTGGCATAGGTCGTACGAACGTTGTCGGGAATGATCATCGCGGCGAACAGCGTGATGAGACCCGTCGAAACGATCGCGTAGAAGCAGACGATGGCGGACGCAATTTTCAGGTTCTTGAGCTTCGGTGAGGCGATCTCGCGATAAACCTGCGCCAGCGTTTCGAAGCCGCTCATCGAAAGCAGCGAGTGCCCGAACGCAATGATGATAGCCACAATGGGAATGCTCGGCCAGAACGTTCCCTTGAACCAGCCCAGTGACTCATTAGTCAGCGATAAATGGATTGGCGCTGGCGACGGCGGAAGCTGCCATGTGCCGTGCAGCAGGATGGTGAGCGGGCACCAGATTACAAATGCCACCACCATCACTGTGGTGATTTGCATGATACGCAGAGCCGCTGAGCTCGATTCCTGGATGCCCCGAATGTTGCTCCGCCAAAAATAAAGCGTCACGAGTACGCCGAATATCGCGGCGAAAGTGTTCGGGTCCACACGCAGGCTTCGATGGCCGAGCGCAAGCAGCTCATTCGCCAAAAATGCCAGATACTGTCCGGCGCTGACGCAACTGATAGGGCCCGTAAGAATGTAATCGAAGACCAGGGCCGAGACCGAAACCTTGGCCATCAATGGACCCATGCTGTCCAGCACGACGACGTACACGCCGCCGCGCACGAACATGCCGCAGCTTTCCATGTAGACCGCCCGGACCGCGAAGCTGAACACCATCACCGCCAGCACGTACCAGGCGGCCGATTTGCCCACCGCCAGCTCGGCGATGCCTCCCGCGTAAAACATCGAGGAGGCCAGATCGCTCAAAACAATGGCAGCGCCGCGCCAATAACTGATAAAGGACAGCGCAACGGTAGTGGCGACTACTACTTTCGCGGTACTGAGCGCCTTACTCGGGGGCGATTGCGTCGTGTCCATCAAAATCGCGGAGCATCGGTCCAGAAGCTCGGCCCATTCGCGCGTGCAGGCTCGGTAGAAAGCGGATTGATAATAACGTAGAGCAACCGAAACCCGTTGACATCTCAAATTGTAGCGAAGAGCGAGGGCTGACTGAAGCGCCGTTTACAAAGGCAAAGAACCGCGCACGTAAGTAAGCGGGCAATGCAGGCGCGGCTGTCTGTCCCAATTTTTTCACCCAACCCGCGCCCGCTATCCTGAACAAGTGCGGTGGTTGGTCGCATTCCTGACGATAGGATTGGGTGCGCAGGGTTTCGAACTCGCCGTCGAACTCACTCCCGAGCACGTCCACAACGGCGAGACCTTGAAGATCGCTGTGCATGGTGCGGCGCGGAAAGCGCGGCTCGATAGACGAACCGTCGAGCTCTTTCTACAAGAAGATGGGAGCCGGTTTGGCCTGATGCCGATCCCGGTACTCGAAAAACCCGATATGTATCGTCTTGAGCTCTTGAGTGAAAACGGCACAATTGTCGATAGCCGGCCAATCCGCGTCGAAAATGCGCATTATCCGAAACAGAACATCGTCATTTCTCGTAAGATCGCGAGCTTAAAGCCATCACCCGGCGAGCAGGAGACCGTCGGCGCGTTCCGCAAGACCGTTTCGCCGGTTCGCTATTGGAGAGAGCCGTTTGAGCCGCCCGTCCCGGGCTGTCTGACATCGCTGTTCGGGGTCGGAAGACTCCACAATGGAAGGCCGACCGGCGATTATCACGCCGGCGTCGATCAACGCGGCGCGGCCGGCACGCCGATTCATCCGATCGCCGCCGGAGTTGTAAAGATTGTCCAAAAATGGAATCTGCGCGGTGGCACAGTGGCCGTCGATCACGGACAGGGCATTGAGTCGATTTACTTGCACATGGAGCGTTTCGCAGCGAAAGAAGGAGAGCATGTCACGACGAGCGACGTGCTCGGCTACGTCGGGTCTACCGGTCGCTCTACCGGACCGCATGTGCACTGGTCTCTCTATGTGAATGGAGTGCCGGTCAACCCCGGACAGTGGATGAAACTCGAAGCGTGTCCCGCTGCGCCGAAGCGGCACAGGCGAAAGGCAAAGTAAGCCGGCCGGAATGCAGATCGGCCTCGACTTTGGAACTACCAATAGCTCTGTGGCGCGGCGGATTGGGCCCGCAAAAGTGGAACTGGCCCGCTTTCCTATAGGAAACGCTCTTACTGAATCTTTCCGATCGCTGCTCTATCTCGAACGCCTGCGCGAGGCCGGCCGCGCCACCATTAAATCCTGGAGCGGACCCGTGGGGATCGAGCGCTATCTCGAAGCCGAGGAAAAGGGCCGCCTCATTCAGTCGTTGAAATCATTTCTTTCGAGCCGAAGCTTACTGACGACCGAAATCTTCGGACGCCATTTCAAACTGGAAGATCTGATCGCGAATATCTTGCGCGATTTGCGCCGCCAGGCCGAAAAACAATTCGGAGCGCCGGTGCGGGGCGCAACTGTCGGGCGGCCGGTAGTCTTTGTAGGCGCCGAAACCGCCGAAGACAATTTATATGCAAGCGAGCGTCTGAAGCTCTCGTTCGAAAAAGCGGGATTCGAACAGGTTTTCTTCGAATATGAACCGGTCGCCGCCGCCTACCACTACGAATCCACCCTGGACCATGACGAGCAGATTCTTATTGGCGACTTCGGCGGAGGAACCAGTGATTTCTCGCTGCTGCAAGTAGGTCCGTCGCGCTCGCATGCGGGTGTCATCGGCACGGAAGGATTGCCGCTGGCCGGCGATGCATTCGATGCGAAAATCGTTCGTCATCTGGTGTCGCCCGCACTTGGCGCAGGCAGCCTGCTGAATTCCGCGGGCAAACTGCTCCCCGCGCCGAATTGGGTGTACTTCAAAGTAGAACGCTGGCATCATCTTTCGTTCCTGAAATCGCGCGAAACGCTCAATATGCTGCGCAGCGTGAAAGCGCAAGCGCTAGAGCCCGAGAAAATCGGCGCGCTGCTCTATCTGATTCAACACGATTTGGGATATCAACTCCATCGCGCTGTGCAGGATGTCAAGATCGGCCTCTCGCATCGGGAGAAAGAAGTCTTCCGGTTCGAGGACGGCGATATATCGTTAGAAATCCCTATTTCACGGAGCGAATTTGAGAGCTGGATCTCCGAGGAACTCGCGGCCATAGAACAAAGCATCGCAGCGCTTCTCGCAAAGGCCGGCATTCATACGAAAGATATAGATATGGTGTTCCTTACCGGCGGCTCATCGTTCGTTCCCGCCGTGCGCAGGATTTTTGAAGTACGATTCGGATCGCACAAAATCCGCACAGGCGACGAATTCACCTCCGTCGCACGCGGCCTGGCCCTCCGCGGCTAGCGGCTGAGAGCTGATTGCTGAGCGCTAAGAGCTTCCGTCCAAGATTTCAAGTCCCTGAAACATGCCACTAGAATAGTGCGATGAGACACGCGGCCGTTAACACGATACGCAAAGCATACGCGCGACTCTCCGGGATTTCGCCGCCGCCGTCATCGGCTCCTCCCCGTTTGTCTTTTGAAATCAGCTTGCCCTGGGGACGTGCGCTTCTGGACGCCATTCACGTGGATCTCTGCGGTCTGATTCGGATCGAAGGCCGCTGTGAAGGCTTAATCGAAGGCGAAGCGTTCCCCACCATTTCTTTGGACGGCATAGAGATACCGTTTCTACAGCACTTTCGATTTAACCGGCTGGAAATTCTTTCGGGCGCGGAGCAGCCGTCCACTCACCGCGTTGTGGCGCTCGAATATCTTATTCCGGAAACGCTGATCCGGACATTTCACGTTTTGGAGATAGAGGTAAACGGCCGCCGGCAACGTTTCGAATCTTCTTTTGCTTTCGTGAATCCGCACTACAGAGGCCTGCTCCATTCGAGCGCGGTTTTGCATCGCGCCGACATTTATGGTTCCGGGCCGCCGAATTCAGCGCCCAACCCGGAGATCGTCGAAATTGCAAAAGAGCTGCCGCCGCCTCTATTGGATTTCGGATGCGGCAAAGGCGCTCTCGTCAACCGCCTGCGAGAGCTTGGCATGGAAGCCTATGGGCTCGAACTTTATTCGAGCAATCTGCAGGCGGCAATTCTTCCCGAAGTCCACGACCACATCACCTTCTACGACGGATTGTTCCCTACTCGATTTGACGACCGCCAGTTTCATTCCACCGTCTGCTCCGAAGTTTTGGAACATATTCCGAACTTTCGAGAGGCGCTCGCAGAGATCGCCCGGATCACACGCCATGCGGCGCTCTTTACCGTGCCGGATGCAAGCGCCATACCTGCCGGTTTCCGGCATAGCGTTGTTCCCTGGCATTTGCTGGAAGCCACCCACGTCAACTTCTTCAATCAAACCACCCTGACGCATGAATTGCGGCGCTATTTCCGCAAAGTAGAGATCGGCCGATCGGGCTGTACCTATGTCAATGACAGCCGGGCGTTCGCTTCGTTAACCGCACTTTGCTCGAAATAGGTTTTTACGGCCGCAGGCCGCTGACGACAATCCCTGAGCAGGCCTCGACAAATTTCTCCGGAGCCATTTCCTTGCTGAACTGCCGGTCGAGTTCCAGCGTGCTGATGCCATGTACGATCGCCCAGGCTGCGGAGGCGAGCAGCAGCGAATTGCCGGCGCGAACCTCGCCGCTCGTTTGTCCTTCTCGAATGGTTCCATGGAGCGCTTCGAAGGCCCTTTCGCCCGCTGGGCTGTGATGGGAAGCCGCTGAATCTCCCGACGGACTGAACATCACTTCAAAATAAGCCGGATTCTCGCGCGCAAAACGTACATACGCCACCGCCAGCGCTTGCATGCGAGACGTGAAATCACTTCTCACGGCAAGGCGGGCTTGTTCCAGGGCATCGGCAAAAAGCTCGAAGCCCGCTTCGCGAATGGCGTCGAGCAGCGCGGCGCGATCCCGAAAATGGCGATACGCCGCCATGCGCGAAACCCCCGCCCGTTTCCCGAGTTCCCGCAAGGTGAGCGCGCGCGCTCCCTGTTCGGCAATTAGCTCCAGGCCGGATTGAATCAGCGCTTGGCGCAGATTTCCATGATGATACGTACGTTTACGAGTTTGCGTGGCCAAAAAAGATTTTCGCATTTTTATGTTGACAATGTCAACATGCCTGGTTTACGATGTGGACATAGTCAACATGCTACGCAAAATTTGGTTCAATCATCCGCCGCTCGCAGCCACCAGCCTGCTGATGTTTGCGGCTTTTTTGTTCTCTGTGGCGGGGATGTTTCTCGATCCCCGCATGATCACGGGTGCGCCGGCATGGCTCAAACCTGCCAAATTCGGCATCTCGACCGCGCTCTACACCGCCACCCTCGCCTGGCTCTTTGGCTACATCACGGTTTGGCCGCGCTTCAAAAACGCCATGGGCCTGGTAATCACCGCGGTCGTGATCGTCGAAGTGGCGATCATCGACACGCAGGCGGCGCGCGGCACCACCAGTCATTTCAACGTGAGTACACCATTGGATGCCACACTTTTCGCCGTAATGTCCGGAGCAATTCTAATGCTTTTGTTAGCCAATATCGGCATCCTGGTGACGTTATTCCGGCAGAAGTTCGCAGATCCTGCCTGGGGATGGGCGCTGCGGCTTGGTTTGCTGATTACGATTCTGGGTGCGAGCCTCGGCGGCCTGATGACACGCCCCACGCATGCTCAGGTCGAATCGCTTAAGCGGCACGAACAAGTGGCGGCGGTTGGCGCTCATACCGTAGGCGCGCCGGATGGCGGCCAGGGTATTCCTGTGCTTCATTGGAGCTCCCAGCACGGCGATCTCCGTATCCCGCACTTCTTCGGACTGCACGGCATACAGATCGTTCCGCTCTTCGCCTGGCTAGTTCGACGAAGACGCGCCGTCAAGGGAATATTCGCTTTCGCCGGAGGCTACGCGGGCGTAGTTGCGCTGCTTACATGGCAGGCGCTTGCCGGTCGTCCGCTAGTGGGGTAAAGCGATGAACGCGGAGCAAATCTTTTCTCTAGCGAACCTGCTTGCCATAGCTGGCTGGCTGCTGCTGATCTTCGCCGGCAAAACCCGTTGGGCGGCGCCCCTGATTTCCGGTGTCGTTCTGCCGTTGCTATTTGCGGTCGTGTACTCGGGCCTGCTGGCCGGGCATTTGGCCGGAAGCAATGGCAACTTTCAAACGTTGGCGGGCGTTAGCGCGCTCTTCGAGAATCGCTGGCTGCTGCTCGCTGGCTGGGTGCATTACCTGGCATTTGATTTGTTCATCGGCGCTTGGCAGGTGCGCGATGCCCGCATCCAGGGAATTTCGCATCTATTGGTAATCCCGTGTTTGCTGCTTACCTTTCTGTTCGGTCCGGCGGGCCTGCTCCTCTATTTCGTAATCCGAGCGGCATACAAGCGCGGCGCCGCCTTCCGCATCGCGATGTGAAGTAGGGCGGACCTCCTGGTCCGGATAGCGTCGGGATAAACCGGCATGAAGTAGCGAATGAAAGAGTCGTACAGAGAAGGAGTAACGAACCACTCTGGCCCCGAGCCATGCGAGCACGGTTGTGAGGCCGGGCTTGAAGCGTTG
>JAICIH010000276.1 GCA_025924475.1 Bryobacteraceae bacterium | reverse complement strand
TCGTGCAGACCGGAAGGAGGATATGGCCGGCCATTGCGCAGGATGGGCTCGTTCAACACGCCATCCCGGTCGAGAAACACCGCCCTCCGAACGTTCATCGGCCGGGAACGGATTCCCACTTCGTCTGATGGGCTTTTAACGAGGGGTGGGAAACGAGTAAGTGCCAGATCACCGCCTGAAAAGCTTCCGAATGCGGTGTCACGTGCACAGGGTTCACGGTAGGAATAATCACGCACGCATCCGCGACTTTCGCCGTATAGCCGCCGTCTCTGCCAACAATGCCCACGATCTTCGATCCGACTGATTTGGCATATTGGAGCGCCTTCACGAGATTTGGGCTGACCTGTTCCTCGAGATTGCCGCCGCCGACGGAGAAAATCAGGATGCCATCACGCGGCTGGAGCCGGCTTACGCGCAGCCAGCTTTCGAATACGGCCGCCCAACCTTCATCGTTTGTGCGTGCCGTCAACTCTGAGACGTTATCTGTGGGCGCATAGGTCTCAATCCCGGTGATCTTCCGGAAATCATTCACGGCATGAGAAGCATTCGCGGCGCTCCCGCCTACTCCCAGCACGAATAAACGCCCTTGCTGGCTTCTGATATCGGCCAGAATCCCGGCGATTCGTTCGGTCGCGTTTGTATCTAACGCGCCTGCTATTTTTGACACTTCAGCTAAAAAATGTTGTGAGAAGCTCATGATGCTTTTCCCAATCCGGAAAGATATTGTTCGAGATCGCGTATCCCTTCGAGCGATCCGATCTCATAAAACCGCTCCTGGACCTCGCTGGCGGCCAAATCGTTCCGCTCGATCAATCGTCCGTAAACGTTCGCCAGATCGGTAGGATCATCCGCCGACAGACCGGAAAACGCTGATTTATCGAATACGCCGAGCCCATAATCTATGTATCGCATCTGCGGGGTCTTGTCTTTTTTGTCGTAGCGCAGAATTCGGCCATCTTCGAATTCCACATTACTCGAATCGTATTTACCTTCGTTTCGATAGACCGTCATCAGTCCACTTTTGGCCGACTGCTCGAAATCAGTCGCTACCTTCCGATAGTCGCAGGGCAAATACGAATCGCCGTACAAGACAAAGAACGATGGTTCGAGATGAGGAAAGGCTCGAACGATGGCGCGGGCCGTACCTAACAGTTTGGGACCGTCGAAAGAATAGGAAATTTCGATTCGGCCGAAACGATCGCCGGCGAAATCACGGATCTTCTCGCCCAAAAATCCAACGCACAATACGACCTTGTTTATTCCGGCGGCGTCGAGCAGCCGAAGCTGGTGCGCCAGAAATGGCTCACCGTTCACCGGTATCAAGGACTTTGGAATCGAAGCGGTAATCGGCCGAAGCCGCATCGCAAGGCCGCCGCAAAGAATCGCAACCGGCAGCATAATGTTAGGACCGCGCCACCAGCGAAGTGCCTTCAAAGTCGAATTTGATCCGCACCTCGCGCAGGCCTGCCTGGCGCATCGCATGCCGCAGTTTCGTTTTTTCTTCGGCGTAAAACATCAGAAATCCGCCGCCACCCGCTCCGATAAGCTTTCCGCCAATGGCGCCATTTTTCCTGCCATACTCGTACCACTCGTCGATCGCGCCGTTCGACATGCCTCCCGAACGCTGTTTCTTGTTCTCCCAATGCACGTGCATGAGCTCGGCAAACTTAATCGGGTCGCCAGCTTCGAGCGCCGACTTGCTTTCGATGCCAAGCTGTTTGACGAAATGCAGATTGTCGATCATTTTGGCATCGCGCTCCTTGCTTCGTGAATCCTGATCGCGCAGAATCTGCGACGCCGAGCGTGAGTATCCGGTATAGAACAGCGCCAGGTTATCTTCGATGTTCGCCAGTGTTTCGCCGCTGATCCGGAGAGGCTGGACGGATACGGTTCCGTTTTGCGCGATCTCGAAACAAGTAAGTCCACCGAATGCGGCTATGTATTGATCCTGTTTGCCAACAGGCTCGCCGAGCTTTTCGATCTCGATGCAACAAGCCTGCTCGGCCAGCTCTTGTTTCGGTACAATCGATTTCCGGTGGATATGCAGTGCTTGCAGCAGCGCGGTGACAAAGCTCCCGCTTGATCCCAGACCCGTACCTGCCGGTATGTCCGACATGCTTGTGATTTCGAGCGCCCGCGGCTCCTGCTCCACCATGCGCAGTGCTTCCCGAATTAACGGGTGCTGTATCTCTTCCAGGGTATTCACACGCTCCATATGCGAATACTTAATGATCAGACTCTCTTCGAACGTGTCGTGAAGAGTAATGTAGACGTATTTATCGATCGCGGCCGATAAAACGAATCCGCCGTAGTCGCGATAATACGACGGGAGATCGGTGCCTCCTCCGCCTAGAGAAATGCGCAATGGACTTCTAGTAATGATCACAAGCGTGCCGTGGAATAAAGCTGCTCGATAATTGTCAGGGCGGCTCGCGCATCGGGTATGCCCGGCTGAGGCGCGCGGCCAAGACGGATGTCTTCCATGAATTCGGCGATCTCGATTTCCCAGGAATTATCGGACATTGGATACTCATAGATTGTAGTCGGGGGCGGCCCCATTTCCGGCTGCATTTGATAGTGAATGAGCTTTTCCGTGCCGTAGCTGCCGCCGAGTCCGGAGATCTCCAATTTGCCCATGCGGCCGCATATTTCGAAGGAAAATAAGTTCTTCCACTCGGTCCAACTCGCGTGAAGAAATGCTGTCTGGCGCTTCTCAGTCTCGAGCAGAAAGAACGCGTTGTCTTCTACGGGCATTTCCCAAAAGTAAGTAGGCGCCCGGCCCGCGACGAAGTTCAATTCGCCTAAGAACCAGCGTGCGAGATCGATCAGATGTACGCCTTGGTCAACGGCTTCGCCCCCACCCGAAATTTCGGGAACGGCGCGCCATTCCCGGTCATAACCAATGCGGCCCCCGTGTCCATAGCGCGCGCGAATAAACATCAGGTCGGAAAGCACGCCGGACTCGAATATCTCCCGCGCCTTCTGAACGGCGCGATGGTACCGATGATTGAAGCCCACCCGGACAAGGGATCCGGTTCTCTTCGCGGCTTGCTCCACGACAATCAATTCCGCCGCTCGCCGGGCGCCCGGCTTCTCGATGAGAACGTGTTTCCCCGCGAGCGCTGCCGCTTCCGCTATGGGCGCGAGTTGGTCGTGCGTAGCGCAAATAAAAACTGCATCTACATCTTCGCGCTTCACCACGGACTTCCAATCGGTGGTGACTGCTGCACCGGGGTAGCTTTTCGCAAGGACCTCTGCACGGCTGGCCTGCACATCGCAGCAGACGCTCAGGGAAGCGCGGCCGGCCAAAGTTCTTGCCCGCTTTTGCCCGATCAGGCCGCAGCCAACAATTGCGACGCGCAAGCCGCGATCTACTCCCAATTCAGCCCCCGATCGGCAGGAACAATCCGGCGAAGCGTGTAGATGTCGCTTTGCGCCAGTTCATCTTTGTGTGCAGGCAGCGACGCCCATGGGTCCCAGACCGCGCTGATCAACCGCCCGCTCACTCCGTCACTTTGATCCGCGAGAAGCATGACACAAAGCGCCGCCGCTTTTTCCGCCGGCGTCCCACCGGACGTCTTCTGCTTCAAAGCGTCTCTATAAGCGCTCTCACCGACCTTGGCCGGTCCGGCCTCCAATACTTCCTGCAGCATGCGAGTGTTCACCGCGCCCGGCGCAATTGCATTCACAAAAATTCCAGTTCCGTCCAGTTCGCGCGCCAGGTTTTCGGTGAAACGCACCACTGCCGCTTTGGAAGCAGCGTAGGCGCCGAAGCGCGGCCGTGGCGAAGTGGCGCCACCGCCGGAAAAGTTGATGATTTGCCCATACCCCCGAGCGCGAAAATGCGGTAGAACGGCGCGGCAGAGCAACATTGTTCCGATCAAGTTCACTTGAATGGTTTCGATCCACTCGTCCACATCGACCTCGTCCAAATTGCCCATGGGGCCAAGAATGCCAGCCGCATTCACTAGTCCAGAAAGACTCGGAATTTGAGCTTTGACGGTGGAGACAAGTTGTGCGACAGCGTTCCGATCAGAAACATCGGCTGCGACTATGGATATACGTTGTCCCCGCTGCGCGATCGCTTCCAATTCCAGCTTCATGTCTTCGAGCGCCCGCAAACCACGGCCGCATATCGCCACATCGGCTCCAGCGGTAGTACAAACTCGCGCGATCACTTTGCCGATGCCACCGCATCCGCCCGTGATCAAAACACCGCGACCCGCGAGAACTTGATCCACTTATTCCGCCCAACCGACCGGATGTGCAGTTACTCGCGATTTCTTGTCGGCCGCTCTGCTTAGCAATTTCCAAGGCAATACTTTTTCAGCAAGCGACGTTGTATGAACGCCAAGGCTTTTCAGTACCTTGAAACGGATAATATCGTCAAACCCTGGCGAATAGCCCCTGAATTCGGCCCGAAAACCGCTTTCCTTGAACGCTTGCGCTAGTGTTCCTGGTTCAAACAAACTGATATGCACCTCAGGAAGGAAATAGCCCCATTCAAAGAGTCGCTCTCGATGCGGTGCGGCGTTCCCCGTGGTGATAAACAGAAGGCCGCCCGGCTTTAACAGCGAACGAATCCGCCGCAATTCCCCGACTGGGTCGGCGATATGCTCGATCACTTCGATTGCCGTAACAACGTCGAATGTACCAGCCGCCGAATCTAATACCTCTTCGGTCACAATCGGTATGCCAAGATTTACTGCTTGATCTCGTATCCAACCCTGTTCGTATCCCCAAACAGAACACGGCAAATGTTCACGGCAATATCGCACTAGTCCACCATTCCCACATCCAAAATCGAGCCAACGCGTATCGCTCCCAAGAGGAATACAAGAGCGGACGACTTGGGCGATTCCGCGCCATTCGTATTGGCGAATTGTTCTAGTCGGGTTCCGCAGTTCAAATACATAGTCGACAAATCGATCAGCCCCCTGTCCTTTGTAATACGCCTCGGAATAGATCTCTTTATAGTCCAGCCATGGATTGCCTACGAATATAAAGCCACAAGTGTTGCATCGGAAAATTTTGAATAGCCTATCTTTGAATGTTCCTCTTCGGACCCCTATTTGCGTCACCGCGGCGGTGCATATCTTACATCTGAGGCATTCAGTTTCGCTCATCCAACTCTTCCAAGTACCTCGGGATGATTTCGCAAATATCGCACCGTCTGGATTATTCCCTGTTTGATGCTCAGCTTCGGTTTCCAGCCGAGGGCGCGTACGGCGGAGCAATCCAGGAAAATGAACGGATTGTCGCCGATCCAGCCGCGATCTCCGCCGCCATAGCGTATTTCCGGCTTCACGCCCAGCTCTTCGCAAATCCAACCGATCGAATCAATCACTTCGCAATATTCATCGGTGCCGAGATTCAATACAGTCGTTCTGGCGTTCGACTTTTCGATCGTCAGAAGAATCGCGTCGATGCAATCCTGCACGTATAGATACGATTTTCGCTGCTTTCCGTTGCCTAGTACGTGCAAGACGCCGGGATTTTCTTGCAGCTGTTTGCAGAAGTCAACGATATGGCCGTGTGTGTAACGCTCGCCGAGGATGGAGACAAATCGAAAAATATAACCTTGCATGCCGAAGCCCTCGCAATAGGCCTCGATGAAGGCTTCACCGCCGAGTTTCGATGCCGCATATAGCGACGTTTGAATCGGGAAAGGAGAGGTTTCAGGCGTCGGAAAAATCTTCGCTTCGCCGTATACCGATCCGGTGGAGGCGAATGCGATACGTTTCGCCCCGGTTGCCCTCATGGCTTCCAGCACATTGACTGTGGCAATCGTGTTCTGATGCAAATCCTTGGTCGGGTGGTCGGTCCCAAAGCGCACATCGGCATTTGCCGCCAGATGAAAAACGAATTCGCTGCCGTCGAGCGCGGCCGTCAGCGAGTCCTGGTCGAGCAGGTCGCCCTTCACGAATTGGAAGCGCTCATTTGAGCAAGCGTCGCGAAGAAAAAATGAACGCCCCGTGGAGAGATTGTCGTACCCTACCACATCGTGCCCTTGCGTGAGCAATCGATCGGTCAAGCTGCTCCCGATGAATCCGGCGCAGCCGGTTACAAAACACCGCAAATAGGGCTCCGTCTCATAAGAATTTTCCGTAAATGCTCACTCTAACATCGTCCCCGGCTATACTGGTAAATCATTGAATGTGGCGAGTTCCTCGACAGGTCAGGCCTCGAGAAGTCATTTTTCACTGGATACACCGAGCGCGATTCCGCTGAACTCTCGCGAGTCGTACCTGCGCGGCTGGTTCGTCCCTGATGATGGTCCAAGTTACAACCTGTGGCTCATCGCAGGCGAAACGCGCATCCCGGTATTCACGAATCTTCCACGGCCCGATGTACTGCACCATCACAAAAGCAATCCAGCTTTCGCGGATTCAGGATTCCTGGTCCGGTTTGACCGCCGGGCGCCGCAAGCATCTATTAAGCTGATCGCCGAGGCCGATGGCCGAGAAACAATCCTGGCCGACGATATAGATACTCCGGACTTCGGTAAGGTGTATGAACCTGGAGCCGACTCCTCTTACCGAAGCTGGCTAGCCAACGTCGAACCATCGCTATTCTGGCCTGAACTGGAAATTCCCACGCGTCTGGCGGCGCTTTCTTATCGGCCGCTCCTTTCTATCCTCCTCGAACTTCCTGAGGCTCATCCTTACTTAGTAAGTCGCTGCATACAGTCTGTAGTCGAGCAGCGCTATGATAATTGGCAGTTATGCGTTGAGTCTCACTCATCCGAGTATGTTGCTAAGTTAGCCGGTGCGGACACTCGGATTCAATGGACATCCGATCATGCGCTAATGGCCGCGAAGGGCGATTTCGTCCTCCGTTTAGATTATCGCGACGAATTGCATCCGTTTGCTCTTCTGGAACTCATCCGTGTCTTGAACGAGGCCGAGGTCACCGATCTCATCTATGCGGACGAAGATGAAATAGATTTCTACGGCAATCGCCTGCGCGCGTTCCGGAAACCAGAATTCGATCCGGAAGCGTTTCTGTCGTGGAATTTTCTGGAACATATGGTGGCGGTGCGACGCACTGCTTTACTCAACGCGGTGGGAGACGGGGAGATCGAAAGCTGGGACACGCTGCTTCGAATACTAGCGGTTCCCGGATCGCCGAAGCCGCGCCATATTCCCAAGCCTCTTTATTATTTTCGAAAAGGCAATCCTACTCTCTCGCCGCTGCCAAGAGAGAGTCGAAAGGTTGATCCCGAGCCCTTATTGGATCATCTATCGAAAATTGGCATAAATACAGCGGTAGAGCCGGGACTTTTCCCCGGATCTTTTCGTCTTATTCGCAAAATGCAAGACTCTCCGCAAATCTCCATCTTCGTTCGCGCCGAAGATGGCGCATTGCAACACGCGGCGCTGGCTGCGAGTATCGATCGCCAACGCGATCGAGTATACGAGTTGCTCGGTTCGGGCGCTCAACTCCTCGATTCCGCGGCGCCTCCACGGAATATCGCGCGCAGCCTTGAAGAGATTCCGGGCGACATATTCGTTTTTATCAATCGTCCGCTCGAAGCACTAAGCCATGCCTTCTTTGAAGAGTTGGCGGCGCAAGCGATGCGGGAAGATTGCGGCGCAGTGACGGGTATTGCTCTCGATCGCACTGGCCGGATTTTGCATTCGGCAAGTAAGATTGTGGATACGTTCGCGGGAATCGATTTCTGGAAGAGTGATTTATTGCGGGACATCCTCGTCGTGCGCTCGGTCGAGGCACTGTCGAGCGAATTTTTTGCGGTCAAGCGGGCGCGCCTGGAAGCGCTCGGCGGCCTGACCGCCGTTTCGAGCGTCCGCATGCCCGAGCTGGCACGGCATCTGACGGATCTTTCGCGCTCCGGTAATTTTCGCGTGCTCGTTACTCCCTATGCGGTGGCGACTTTCGATATAGATGGTGATTGGAAGATGGATGTGATGGACGACCTCGCTCTTCCGGCAAATCCGGAGCCGGACCCCGCTGTCGCCGAGCGCAACTTGGCTGTCGCGCAACTTCGCGAGATCGCAGCC
>JAICIH010000275.1 GCA_025924475.1 Bryobacteraceae bacterium | reverse complement strand
GCCGGAACCCGTCGCGCTCGGCGAACGATCCGCTGCTCGATAAGATTTTTGCGCCGGACGAACTGCCCAAGATGTTGGCGGAGACGGACGTGCTGGTAGCGGCCGCGCCGCTAACGCCCGAAACCAAACACATGTTGGGGGACAGCGCGTTTCGCGCGATGAAGCCGTCGGCTATCGTCATCAACGTGGGGCGCGGCCCGGTGATTGACGAAGCCGCTTTGGTCCGCGCTTTAGCGGAAAAACGCCTGGGCGGCGCCGCGCTGGACGTTTTCGAGACGGAACCGCTGGCCGCCGATAGCCCGCTCTGGGACATGGAAAATGTCCTCCTCTCTCCGCATTGCACGGACCGCACGGTGAACCCGGATTGGCTCGATTTGAGCATGCAGTGTTTTATCGATAATTTCCGGCGGTACATGAAAGGTGAGCCGCTGGAGAACCTGGTCGACAAGAAAGCCGGCTATTGATGGAGATTTCGCTCGCCGATATCGAGTCTGCCCGTATCCGCATTCAAGCGCTGGCGCAAAAAACGCCCGTGGCGCACTCGCGCCTGTTCGACAAAGCATCCGGAACGGAAGTCTATTTCAAGTGCGAAAACCTGCAGCGCGGCGGGGCTTTCAAGATTCGTGGTGCGCTCAATTTTCTGATGTCGCTCGCGCCGGAGGAGCGAAAGCGAGGCGTGGTCACGTACTCCTCCGGAAACCATGCACAGGCCGTTGCCATGGCTGCGGCGCATTTGGGCGTTGTGGCAACGATTGTCATGCCAACCGACGCGCCCAAGGCCAAGCTCGCTTCTACTCAGGCCTACCATCCGAAAATCGTTTTCTTCGACCGCGCGCGCGAAGACCGTGAGGCGATAGCACACCGCATCGCAAACGAAACAGGTGCGGTGATTCTGCCTTCTTACGATCATCCGTGGATTATCGCCGGCCAGGGGACCGCCGCACTGGAATTGCTGGAAGAGAAGCCGGATCTGGATGCCATCGTCACGCCTCTTGGTGGAGGCGGCTTGCTCTCCGGAACTTTGATTGCCGCCAAAGCGTTGCGGCCCAATATCAAAATCTACGGCATCGAACCGGAGTTGGCCGATGATTGGTATCGATCGCTCGAAGCAGGCGAGCGCATCGCCATCGCGCCTCCCGCTACGATTGCGGATGGCCTGCGGACGCCGATCCCGGGCGAGATCACATTTCCAATTGTGCGCGCGCTTGCGGACGGTGTTGTTCGGGTGTCGGAAGAAGAAATCAAAGCCTCCCTGCGGTTCATCCTCTCGCGCATGAAATTGCTCACCGAAGCCAGCTGAGCCGTTGCCGGCGCCGCCCCGCTGCATAAGAAACTCCCGGCAACCCTCAAGTCGGTAGGCGTCGTCCTTTCCGGAGGCAACGTCGATCTCGATGCATTGGCTCAAATCTGTGCCTGAAAATCCGTGGAAAACGAAATCGAGCCGCATCGCTTACGGCAATGCCTGGATTCGCGTGCGCGAGGATGAAGTTATACGGCCGGATGGCGGCGCGGGCCTGTATGGAGTCGTTGAAATTCGTCCCTCGGTCGGCATCGTCGCCATCAACGAGCGCGACGAAATCGTGCTCGCCGGCCAATGGCGGTACGCGCTGGGGCGCTATTCCTGGGAAATTCCACGCGGCGGCTCCAATCCCGGCGAAACCGATACGCGGAAAGTGGCGGAACGCGAATTAGCCGAAGAAGTGGGACTGAAGGCGGCGGAATGGCGGCTGTTGGGCCCGGTGGATGTGTGCAACGGCGTGACCGACGATGTACAGACTCTGTTTTGGGCGAGCAAACTGACGCGCGTGACGAGAGTTCCCGATCCGGAAGAAGAAATCGCGGTAGCGTGGAAGCCGTTTCAAGAGGCAGTAGCGATGGCGATGGATGGAAGAATTACCGAGGTCTGCAGCGTCGCGGCGATCCTTCGCGTGGCCTGGTTGAGACAGCATGGTTGCGACGGAATGGTTGAAACGGCATGAATAAAGGTTTTGGCCGCTACGCCTGGGCGGTGCTCGCCTACAATTTGCCGGTGATTCTGTGGGGCGCCTACGTTCGTATATCGTTTTCGGGCGATGGCTGCGGAGCCCACTGGCCCACTTGTAACGGGCAGGTGCTACCCGGCCAGATGACTACTCCCACGCTGATCGAGTTCACGCATCGCATGATGACGACCGTCGATACGGTAGCGGTGGTTGGGTTGTGCATCTGGGCATTTCTCGCTTTTCCAAAACGCAATGTAATGCGGCGCTATGCCGTGCTGTCCCTAGTCTTTCTGCTGATAGAAGCAGTATTGGGAGCGGGCCTGGTTCTGCTGCGGCACGTGGCGCGGGATGCTTCCGCCGGACGCGCCTGGTATCTGTCAGCGCATCTGGTCAACACCATGCTGCTGCTTGCCGCCTTGACGGCCACTGCCTGGCTGGGAACCAGGGGCGCCGCACAGTTTCGTCTGGCGCGCATACCGCGCCCGGTTTGGGGCGCGCTGATTGTGACCGTAATTGTCAGCATCACGGGCGCCGTAGCGGCACTAGGAGATACTTTGTTTCCGGCCGCATCGCTCGCCGAAGGCATGCGGCGCGATTTCTCCAGCGCCTCGAGTATGCTGCTGCGCCTGCGCCTGGTGCATCCTGCCATTGCCATACTGGGCGCGGCCTACCTGGTTTGGGCGGCAGTGACGATGCTGCGCGGCAAACCAGAGAGCGATACACTCCGCACCGCCGGTGCGCGAGTAATTGCGCTCACGCTATTCCAGATCGTTCTCGGCGTGCTGAACCTTTCCCTGCTCGCACCCGTTTGGATGCAGCTCATTCATTTACTGACGGCCGATGTCGTCTGGATCTCGGTCGTGCTGTTGGCGCTCGAAGCGGGAAAAACGATTGCGCCTCACCGCGTTTTTTCAGATGCGGACAGAATTGTGGGGCGGGTCTCCTGACCGGTCTCCTGACCCGCGCCGGACGTCCCCGTCCGGCTTGCCCTCCTGCTAAGCTTGGACTCGATAACGCTACAACATGCCACGGCGGATTGCGATTCTGGGCGCTTCGGGATCGGTGGGCAGTTCCTTGGCCGTTCACCTTCTGCGCAGCCGGCTCCTCGAGCCGGCGGACACTCTGCTGCTAGTGGGACATGGCGTGCTGAAAACCGAGCGCAAACTACTCAGCACGCGGATCGATCTTATGGATGCGTTCGATGACGACCGCATCTGCATCGAAATCGTTCCGGACGTTTGCGACGTGGAAGCAGACATTGTGATTGTGGCGGCGGGCGCCTCCCTATCGGCGGGACAGTCGGAGACACGCCGCGATCTCGGCGCAACCAATCGCGTGGTCTTCGAGCATATAGCCGATCAATGCGCCAGCAGGCTGGCGCATGCCTTGTTCATCGTCGTCAGTAATCCTGTCGAATTGGCGGTGGCCATACTCTCATTTGCGGTGGATCGCAAGCGCGTTATGGGCATGGGAGCGCAGCAGGACTCCTTACGATTCGCTCGCGCTATTGCCGCGGATCTCGCAATCAGCCGGCATGATGTCCGGGCGACTGTCATGGGAGAACACGGGCAAGCCATGCTGCCGCTCTGGAGAAGCGTTGAACTGATGCTGGACAATCCACAAAAGGCAGAAGAGTTGAAGGCCCTTTGGGCCAAGTGCGCCGCGTCCCCTTTAGAAAATCGCGTTGCCGCGCTCCGCGCCAAGGTGACTCAACTCCTGTCGGAAGAACGTGTCGCCGAAGCATATGCAGCCACGCTCGCGGCTTGGCCGGACGCGCGTATCTTTGTCGAGCCATTTATCACCGCGCACTCCATGCACTCCACGCCGAACGCGACCGCCAACGCAACGCTGCAGTGCCTTGCCGCGGTTTTGGCCAACGATCGCCGCAGAATTCATGGACAGGTCCTGCTGAAAGGCGACGTTCCGGGATTGAATGGCGTGTGTGGAGTTCCTTTGACCGCGGGGCCGAACGGGTGGCATGCGGAGCCGCTCGACTGGCTGGATGCCAGCGAAATGGATCGATTGCAACAATGCGCGGAATCCATTGACCGGTTCGTCTCGACAATTTTGAGCGAAGCGGTACGCGCGACGCTGCCGCCTGAGGCATTATTGCTGCTTTAAGAAAATTTGTCGTTCGAGCTTTCGGGTTCTTCCGGGCTCTCCAGGTTTACTCTCGCGGACCATTCGGCGCCTGTCAATAAGATGAGCGTGGCGATGAACGCCCAGAGCACGATGCTGATCGATTGCACAAATGGCGGCACTTCTCTTTCGAGCTTGGCGCGCAACCACGGCCATGTCAGGATGTTGAGATATTTGGAAACTTCGAGCAGGACGGCGACAATCGCGGAAGCCGGGATCAGCCGCCTCGCCGGAATCTTGCGGTTCGGCAGCAGCCAATAAATCAGAAAGATCATCAGCATCGTGGTGGGCACCGCGATGATCCGGAACACCGCAAATTGAAGGGTGGCCCGCGAGAGGCTTGCTCCGAACTGCTCTCTCAAATACGGCACATTGAGCGAAGTCGCACTCACTGAGATAAGCACCAGAACTCCGCAGACGAAAACCAATGCGAGACCGATCGCCTGATTGCGCCAAAAGCTTCGGTTCTGCTTGATCCGCCAGATGCGATTGAGGGCTACTTCCAGCGGTAAGAAAATACCGTTGGCGGTGAAAAATAGCAGGAAAACGGACAGCCAACTGAACCTATGATACGAAGCGGCAGACAGGTAGCTCCGAAAATTTACGCCAAATCCTTCCGGAAAATAGTTGTTGACGGTCTGAACGATAATATCGACGCCTGCCTGCCAATGAAAAACGGACCGGCACAGAATAATAATCGCGACAAGAAACGGGAAGAAGGAAATGAGCACGTTCACCGCGACGGCAAACGAGTAAACGTGTACTTCAGTTTGGAGCAGGAAGCAGATGGAGGCCCACAAGCTCGATCCAAGCGCCCGCCAGCTCCGGATGCGGACCTGGCAGCCGGGACAAAACGCGTCTTTCTCGGCGGTAGGAGCGTCCTCGATATCCATTTCCACAAGAGTAGCTGGCGAAATTTTGCGCGTTGCCGGCACACAACAAAAAGGGCAGCGCCGGAAGCGCTGCCCTTTTTGGAATTCAGTGCTTGTAAAGCTAGCTTCTCTTCATCCGTTTACGGAACGCCAAGCCGCCGCCGAGCAGGGCGAAGCCCAACAGACCGATGCTCGAAGGCTCCGGTACGGCCGTCGCTTGGAAAAACGCGAAGTGCGACACACCATCACCCGATGCTGTATCCGAGGTGAACGCTGGCCCCGCGTTGGCCACCAGGACAAAGTCACCACCCGGTGTGAATGTAACCGGCCCTTGTACCCCAGGGGTGAACAAGTGAACCGCCCCGCCCGAGCGCAGTTGCCAGCCGAGCGAATTGCCCGCGGATGAGATCGCAAGGAATACTTGTTCGCTCACATCGCCGGTAACGGAGAACCAAACATCATTAACGGATGTGCCGGTGGGTGTCGCCAGATACTGAGATCCAGGGGCCAGCGCCGTACCGCCATTAATCGCGCCGCCGCCATAGATCGCCCAACCGAGGTTCATTCCGCCCGCGCCATCCAGCGAAGAATTGTTCCAGAACGGCGTGCCGGCCAAACCATTGGCGCCCGAACCCGTGTTGAGCGCGCCTGCCGCCGACTGATTGAACCACTGGCCCGTGGGAGTGTGAAGCGTGAGATTTGTGCCAGTAAGAGAAAATATTAGATCGTTGTAATCGTAGTCAGCACTCGACCCACTAGTATCCTCAAAGCCACCCCAATAGGTAGTAGCAAACGTTGGAGTGGTCAGCAAGGCTGCTGCCGCCCCAATCAAAATCCATTTAGTTAACTTCATAGTCCTCCGGAATGAGAATCGGGTAAAAATCACCAAAAGTTCAGGGTAAATCACCCTGAGGGTACCACGTCTTACAACACCTGGGAATATACCCAGCAGTACTGGTAGTTTCTTCTGCTGCATTAACTTAGCGAGAGTATGCCATCTCACTTCAAGAGCATCTGCTTGTTGGATTACTTCCACTGAACAGAAAGCGATCGCATATAATTCAGCAAACTAGGAGTATCAAACTATGGCGACTACTTCCCCCGACCTACCAGCCGGGTCCTCCCCCAACCACGCAAGGCGGTTTTGGGGGGATGTTCTATTTCTTTTACGATCCCACCGGAGCAGCCCAGTACGTTCGAGGCAAGTGGTTTTGGGTGGGTCCGTTGGTGGTGTTCTCGGCCGTTTCGATCATTGTCGGGTTCCTCATGACGCCGATCATCCAGCATGTGCTGGAAGTGGCTCCTATTCCGGACGGCGTGCCTCCGGAGCGCTATCAGCGGGGCATCGCGATCGGCATGACGATTCAAAGGGTGGCCATTTTCCTGGCCCCCGTCATTGCAGCGGTCATTTTCTCCATCCAAGCCGCGATCCTGCTCGGAACGAGCGCCGTAGTTTCCGTCCGGACGAAATTCCGGGAGTTGCTCAACCTGACCGCAGGCTGCGGCTTGATTCAGGCAGTGGCCGCCATTGCCGCCATCATCGTTCTGAAATCCAAAGGGGAAATTGCGAGCCGCGCCGAGCTGCGGCCCGCGCTCGGCCTGGATATCTTTCTTTCGGAGGGAACAAACCGGTTTCTCATGGCGTTCCTGGGATATTTTTCCGTATTCGAAATCTGGTGGATTGTTATGCTGTGGCTCACGTTTGCGGCGGCGTTTCGGGTGAGCAAAAGCAAGGCGTTAGCCGCGATTCTGCCGCTAGTCTTGCTGAATCTGGCGTGGCGTTTAGGCGCCGCGGCATTTCAGCGCTAGCGCAAGTTCGTTACAACACTCCCTTCGGTCATGGCCCAGAGAGAGCTTCCTGGTGTTTTCAACAGCTTACAGAGCCGCGACCAGAGGAAGCGGTCATGAGCATTCAATCTGACGAACTTGGGCTAGGCAATAGGGCTACAATAAAAATGTCCTACCAATAGGAGTGCCGAATGAAATCGCTGGGCGCGCCCGAAATACTGATTATCGCTTTAGTCATCCTGCTGCTGTTTGGCGCCAAGAAGCTGCCGGAGCTGGCCAAGGGCCTGGGCGAAGGAATAAAAAACTTTAAAAACTCGGTGAAGTCCGAAGACGAACCGAAAGAGAAGAAGCAGGCCTGAACTCTTCCTGTCGAAAAGCAAAAACCCCGCGAGCAGCATCGCGGGGTTTTTGTTTATGTGGTGCGTTTAGAAAAAGGGAAGCTGGAACTACTTACCTTTTTTGGGCGGAACGATCGAGTCTTTGACCGATTTGGCAATGCGGAACTTCACGACCTTCTTGGCCGGAATCTTGATCGCCTCGCCGGTCGCCGGATTGCGGCCAATCCGGGCTTTACGATCGGCGCGTACCAGGCGCCCGATACCGGGCAAAATGAATATGCCGTTCTTCTTGGTCTCGCGGACGGCCAGGTCGGCGAGGCTTTCGAGGTATTGCTTCGAGACCCGATTGTTCACGCCGGTCGATTCCGCCAGTTCCCTGATAATCGCAGTCTGAGTCAGTCGTTTGCTTTCAGCCATTCCAATCTCCTGTGGTCTTGGTTTGAATTCCGAAGAGGATTTCGCATATCGCCCGTCCCATACTCGGGGGAATTTTCTTTAAAACAGAACGATGCGGAAATGTTTCGAACCCTTCCAGTCAATCCGATGATACGGGAGCATCCGGCAGTTGTAAAGAAGAAAAGACCCAAAAATCGGCCCTTTCCGCTATTTTTTTGCGAATCTTGCGTTCTGAAGCCCTAAAAGACGCGCCTGAACGCGGCTAAGAGCCGGAGAAGCCCCTATTTACGGCGCTTCCAGCGATTCTGGTAGACCGCCTCGTTTCCCTCGCCATACACTAATGTGGTGAACCGACGGGATTTTTTGGGAAGCACACTGGGCGCCACGCTTGCCGCCAGCGCCTATGCGGAAGAGAAGAAGCGGCGCGTGGGGCTGATCGGCTGCGGTTGGTACGGCAAGATCGACCTGTTGCGGTTGATCCAGATATCGCCGGTGGAGGTCGTCTCGCTGTGCGATGTGGACCAGCACATGCTGGAGCATGC
>JAICIH010000274.1 GCA_025924475.1 Bryobacteraceae bacterium | reverse complement strand
GTACAACGCAGGCTAGCCGCAACCAAACGTGCCGTGCGGATTCAGTGCCGCTTGCTGACGGAGTTGTGAAAAAGTTGCCCAACCAACTCCCTAACGCGGACAGGCCGGAACCCAACAGGGGCGAACGTTACCGCTCCCTCGCGGTCGCGGCTCAGTTTCAAGATCAACGACTTGCGAAGTTTGTTTGTCAGGCGGGCAGGAAATCGTCGCAAGCAGCAAAGAATTTGAGATCTAGTAGTACAACGCTCAATTTCGGCGCGAAGTTGGGCTAAGGAAATATAGGCCGGCGAATCGGTACAAAAGATAGCCGGCCAATATCGAATGCGCCATGCGCCGGCAAAATCTTCCGGGTAAGCGGATCCGAAACGCCGCATGTCCTCGAGCAAATGGTCGATGTCGCCGCGCGCGCGATCGGTCTGTCCGCGAGAGAGGCATATCCAATTTACGAGCAGACGGGATCGAAGACGTTCCGGATCGGAGCGGGGAAGTTTGACGACTTCCTGGGCGGCGCGGCCGATGGCGGTCTCGGCATCGGCAAGGTCTTCCTGACTCAGCAAGCTGGCGCCGAGAATACTTCGCGCCATGCCGCCTTCACCGATTTTTTCTAGGAGGCGCCATGGGCCGACTAACGTTGCTGGCGGGCTCGTCCGGCAGCGGCTCGGGCTCATTCGCAAGCAGGGAGCGTAGATGTGTTCTGAATTGCCGTTGGTCCGGCGGAAGTTCAAGGACCAGATCAAGAAGCGGGCTTAGGGCCGGCCAATTGTCCGGTAAGAACGTGCCACTCTGTTCGTCAGAATCCGTGAATGCGCCCGATTCGTTCATCGGTCTTTGGTGAAAAAAAGCCCGGGGCGTTTCACCTGGCTGTGTCACAGGCTTATGGAGAAACGAGTATCCTCCGGGAGAGGCGACATCAGCATGAAGGCAGCGGTTCTGGGAACACCACAAAGCGTTTTGGCACGGCCACTTGTAATCGAAGAGGTTCCCAAGCCCGAAATGAAACCCGGGCATGTGCTGCTCCGAGTTCGCGCTTGCGGTGTGTGCCGGACGGATCTGCACATCGTGGAAGGCGAGCTGCCCCCGCGGATGCAGAGGCTGATCCCCGGTCACCAGATCGTTGGTGAAATCGTGGATGGAGCGACGGCAGAACTTCGGCTGGGTACACGCGTAGGTGTCTCCTGGATCGGAGGTGTCGACGGGGAATGTCCGTACTGCCGGCGTGGTTTGGAGAACCTTTGTGATTCACCGATCTTCACGGGATACAGCGTGCCAGGAGGTTATGCGGAGTACGCGCTCGCGCGCGCCGATTTTGTTTTTCCTTTGCCGATGAATCTCGATGACTTGCATGCTGCTCCGTTGTTATGCGCGGGCATCATCGGCTTTCGGAGTCTTCGGGTAGCTGGTGTGGAACGCGGAGAGCGCGTTGGTCTATTCGGCTTCGGGGCTTCCGCGCATTTAACGATTGCGGTTCTTCGCTCCTGGGATTGTGAGGTATATGTTTCGACTCGAGGCGAATCGCATCGCCGGCTGGCTGCTTCGCTGGGGGCGCTGTGGGTCGGGAGCGACAAGGAAAAGCCGCCTGTAGAGCTTGATCGTGCGGTAACGTTTGCGCCGAGTGGCGACGTTGTGATCGCAGCGCTTGCCAGCCTGCGCAAAGGAGGAGTCGTTGCGATCAACGCGATCCATCTGGATCGCATTCCGGAATTCGACTCCGATCGTTTGTTGTGGGGCGAACGGCAGTTGCGCAGTGTGGCGAACATGACGCGCTCCGATGCTCGCGATTTTTTGAAAATTGCCGGCGATCTTAGTCTTCGGCCCAGCGTGCGCACTTTTCCGTTGGAGCAGGCAAATGAGGCTTTGGCGCTAGTTAAGAGCGACGCGGTGGATGGCGCGGCCGTGATCGCTCCTTCGCTATGATGGTCACAGGAGTGACCACATGCGAGTTAGCACCGTTCGTGAGTTCCGCGACAACGCGACGGGGCTACTAAAGTCCAAGGAGCCGGTGTTAATCACCCGCAGAGGACGTATGGCAGGCGTGTTTTTCCCGTCGCCTGAAGGAACGCTTCCAGTCGACCTGAAACGGGAACTCTTTGAGAAGCTGAGTGCCGAGGTAGCGCGGCAAATCAAGAAGAGCGGGGCAACAGAGGAAGAGATTCTATCCGATTTCGAATCCTGGCGGAAAGCGAGTCGTGAAGCTCGCCGCCGACGCTAACGTCTTACTGTCCGCAGTCATTGGCGGGCAAGCCGCGCGAGTGTTTCGGCATGCCGCAATCGAAGAAATTCTAACGACCGAGACGACTCTGGCGGAGGTGCAAGAGTACGCGGGACAGTTGGCCCGAAAGCGACGGTTGGCTATCGATGTGGTGCTGCTTGCTGCCGCTACTCTTCCGGTTACGACGGTTCCGAAGGCCACCTATGCAGCCTCCCTGGCCGAGGCCCGGAAACGAATCGGCCGCCGCGATCCAGATGACGTGGAGCTTTTGGCCCTTGCGATACAACTCAACCTTCCTCTTTGGACCAACGACAATGATTTCGAAAATACGGGGGTGGTTTGGTATACGACGGCCTCCCTGCTTGCCGTCTTGTCGAAATAGGGTCAGACGCATATTTAATCCGATACTCCAAGGATTTTTCCTGGTCATCGGATTAAATGTGCGTCTGACCCTATTTTCAGAGCCAGCGGAATTTCTTTAGTAGGACGAGCAGAATGATCGTAGAGGCGGCCATGAGGGCGAGTACGATCCAGATTCCGTAGGGTGCATCGAGAAACGGAATGTTTTTGACGTTCATGCCGTAGATTCCCGAGATCACGATCGCGGGCAGGGCCACGGTGCTCAGGATGGTGAGTACTTTCATGACTTCGTTGGTGCGGTTGGCCACGCTCGAAAGGTAGACGTCGAGCGTGTTGGCAAGCAGATCGCGCAGCATTTCGACGGCGTCCAAATTGCGGGCGACGTGATCATAAATATCGCGGAAGAAGGGCGCGAGGTCGGCGGGCAGAAGCGGCCCTCCGTCGCGCTGCACGAACAGGCTCACATCGCGCGTATTGACAAGCACGCGGCGGAGCTCGATTAAAGCGCGTTTCAGGCGGAAGACTTCCTGGAGCACGTCCGGGTGGGGGCGGTCCAGCACCAGGTCTTCGATTTCATCGATGCGGTCGTCGAAGCGGTCGATGGCGGCGAGGTAGGAATCGGTGATGGTGTCGAAGATCGTGTAGAAGAGCCTGGCGGGCTCTTCGTTGGGATCGTCGCGGCGGGCGCGGCTGAGCGCATCGGCGGTGGCATGGCAACCGGGATCAACGACAGTGATGCAGTAATCGTGGCCGATGAAGATGCAGAGGTCGGCGAAGCGGAGGATGGCGCCCTCCAGAATGGTCACTGGCTTAAGCACCACAAACAGATAGTTGGCGCCAGGCTCAATTTTGGCCCGCTGGCCGGGATGGCGGCAGTCTTCAATGTGAAGGGGATGCAATCCGTAGCGGGCGGCCAGCTCGTCAAGTTGGGCGTCGTTCGGGTCGGTGAATGCGAACCAGGGCAAAATATCCTCCGCGGGCAGCCCCGCTATGCTAGCGTATCTGTTTAGGGGAAGTACGCCGGGAGTCGTACTGCGCCCGGCGCGCGAGGCAGTCCGCCGCCCTCCCTAATCTGAGCTTAAGTTCCGCATGGACTCTACGTTACAGGCCCTCGTCGCCCTCCTGGAGAAATCCGTACCGACGATCGTCTTTTTTATTTTGCTGACGGTGTATTTGAAGAAGGTTTTCTTCCAGCCGATGGCGAAGATATTGGAAGAACGCCGCCGGCAGACCGAAGGTGTGCGGGAGTTGGCGCAGCGCGCTTTCGAGGCGGCCGACAAAAAGAAATCCGAATTCGACCGGGCGCTGGACCTGGCCCGAGCCGAAATAAATCGGGAGAATGAAGCGCTGCGGCACCAATGGACCGAAGAACAGGCGCAGATCGTAGCACGAGTGCGGGCCGAGGCCGGTGAGCAGATTGAACGAGCCAAAAAGGAGATTGCCGCTGAAGTGGAAGCGGCCAAAGGCCAGTTGGACGCACAAGTGGAGGGCTTGAGCGGGCAGATCGTCGAGTCGCTCACGCGAAGGAGAGCGGCCTAGTGACGTTCTGGAGCCTGATCAATTTCGCCATGTTCGTCGGGCTGTTGGGCTGGGGACTGGCGAAGTTTGCGCCCAGCTTCTTCAATGCGCGGTCCGCCGATATTCAAAAGGCGATAAAGGACGCGACCGGACTCAAAATCGAGGCCGATTTCCGCTACTCGGAAATCGACAGGCAGATGGCGAATTTGCCGGCCGAGGTGGAACGGCTGAAGGCCGAGGCGCGGAGCAACATGCAGCGCGTACATGAACATCTGCTCCAGGAAACTCAGGAAGAGGAACAGCACATCCGCTCCCACACAGCGGCGGAGATCGAGGCGTTGCGGGGTGAAGGAATCGAGCAGGTGCGGCGCATGGCGTCGCAGCGGGCCTTCGGTTTGGCGGAAAAGCGCCTGATGGAACGCTTCGCAGCGAGCGATTCCGGCGATATGCTACGCGATTTTGCCGCGCTTGTCGAGCGAGGGAAGAACTAGATGGCAGCTCTGGCCGGGCATTATGCCAGCGCGCTCGCCGATGCGGTGTTTGCGCCGAACTCCGGTTTGCAGCCGGAAAACGCCCTGGCGCAGGTGCGCGATGCCGAAGCGCTGGTTTCGGGATCGAAAGAACTGCAATTGGCGCTGGAATCGCCGGCCGTCGGCAAGCAGCACAAAAGGGCGGTTATGGCGAAGCTCGCCGACGAACTGGCCTTGCATCGGCTGGTGCATAATTTTCTGTTGGTGGTAGTGGGGCATCGCCGGACGCGAGATCTGAAAGACATACGGCGCGAGTTCGAAGCGGAGGTAGACCGGCGATTGGGTTGGATTCCCGCCGAGATTACTTCGGCGCGAGAGCTCAATGGCGGACAGCGGCAGGAAATCGAGCGTGTTCTCGGCAGCAAGCTGGGGAAATTCATTCGAGCGCATTACCGCGTCGATGCCGGGCTGATCGGCGGACTGCGCGCCCACGTGGCCTCGCGCGAATATGATGCTTCGGTGCGCGGGAAGCTCGAAAGTATGCGCCAACGCCTGGCGGCGCGGCATTAATAAGGAACCAAGCACACTATGGCTCAAATCAGAGCGGATGAAATTTCACGTGTACTGCTAGCGGAGATCGAGAATTTCGATGCGGTGGCCAATGTTTCGGAAACCGGCTCGGTCATCAGCGTAGGCGATGGCATCGCACGCATTTACGGCCTGGAAAATGTCATGGCCGGCGAACTGGTCGAGTTCGGACCGCAGACGGTCGGCATTGCGCTGAACCTCGAAGAAGACCAGGTCGGCGCGGTGCTGCTCGGCGATTACGGCGGTGTGAAAGAAGGCGACCAGGTGAAGCGCACCGGGCGCATCATGTCGATTCCGGTGGGTGACGCCATGGTTGGCCGCGTAGTGAATGCGCTGGGGCACCCCATCGACGATAAAGGTCCGATCCAGACCACCGAGTTCAATCCGCTGGAACGGCTAGCTCCGGGTGTGGTGGATCGCCA
Organism: Bryobacteraceae bacterium; assembly: GCA_025924475.1. Classification (GTDB taxonomy): domain Bacteria; phylum Acidobacteriota; class Terriglobia; order Bryobacterales; family Bryobacteraceae; genus Bog-105. The sequence goes on along the minus strand of JAICIH010000274.1, from coordinate 2,569 downwards.
ACCGGTAAAGCAGCCGCTGCAGACGGGCATTAAAGCGATCGACGCCATGGTACCGATCGGACGCGGCCAGCGCGAGCTGATTATCGGTGACCGGCAGACAGGTAAGACCACGGTCGCGCTCGACACGATCATCAACCAAAAAGGCCAGAACGTCATTTGCATCTATGTAGCGATCGGTCAGAAGCGCTCGACGGTGGCGCAGGTGGTGCGCACGCTCGAAGAGCACGGCGCGATGGACTACACGATCGTGGTGGCGGCGACCGCTTCCGATCCGGCGCCGATGCAGTACATTGCGCCCTACGCGGGTTGCTCGATCGGCGAGTTTTTCCGGGACTCGAAGCGGCACGCGTTGTGCATCTATGACGATCTTTCGAAGCATGCGGCGGCGTATCGCGAAATCTCGCTGCTGCTGCGACGGCCTCCCGGGCGCGAGGCGTTTCCTGGCGACGTGTTCTATCTGCACAGCCGGCTGCTGGAGCGTGCGGCGAAGCTGAACGATGAAAAAGGCGGCGGCTCGTTGACAGCACTGCCATTCATTGAAACGCAGGCCGGCGACGTTTCGGCCTACATTCCCACCAACGTGATTTCGATCACCGACGGGCAGATTTATCTCGAAGGCGATTTGTTCAACGCGAACATCCGGCCCGCGATTAACGTGGGTTTATCGGTAAGCCGCGTAGGCGGCAGCGCGCAAATCAAGGCGATGCGCTCGGTGGCCGGCACGCTGCGGCTCGAACTGGCGCAGTACCGAAATCTGGAGGCGTTTGCGCAATTCGGCTCCGATCTCGATAAGGCTTCCCAGGACCAGCTCAATCGCGGCAAGCGCTGGGTGGAGGTGTTGAAGCAGGGTCCGTATTCGCCAGTTCCGGTAGAGAAGCAGGTGGCGATTATCTTCGCGGGCGGCAACGGCTACCTGGACGATGTCAAGGTAGAAGACGTGCGGCGGTTCGAGGCCGAGTTCATGAAGTATCTGGATAACAACAAGGCCAGCCTGCTCGATGGCATTCGCGAAAAGCGCGAATTGACGGACGATCTGAAAGGGCAGCTCAAGACCGCGCTCGACGAATTCAAGAGGCAGTTCAAAAGCGCCTAATGCCGAGTTTGATCGACATACGGCGCCGCATCCGCAGCGTCAAAAACATGCAGCAGATCACCAAGGCCATGAAGATGGTCTCGGCGGCGAAGCTGCGGCGCGCGCAGGATCGGGCGCTGGCCTCGCGCCCGTATTCGAATATCATGAGCCGGGTGCTGGCGAACGTTGCGGCGGCATCGGCGGGTACTGATGAAGCGGCGGATCTGCCGCTCTTGCAGGTGCGCGAGGAAAAACGCGTGCAGTTGATCGTGGTCTCGAGCGATACGGGTCTTGCAGGCGCGTTTAATTCGAATCTGCTGCGTGTAGCGCAGCGCTTTATCGACCAGAGAGACCGTGGCGGGCTGCGGATTGAGACCATCGGCCGCAAAGGGCGCGATTACTTCAGGCGTAGAAATTATTCACTCAGCGGCGAGTACATCGGGATCGTCGAAAAACCCAACATCGAAAAAGCCCGCGAGATCGCGCACAAGATGATCGATCTCTACAGCAAGGCCGAGATCGACGCGGTGTACCTGATCGTGAACGAGTTCAAGAGCGTGATGGCTCCGAATCTCGTCACACGCAAAATTCTTCCGGTGGAGCTGCCCGAAGGCGGCGGTGAGCAGATCGATTATATTTACGAGCAGCCGCCGGGCGACCTGCTACGTGTACTGCTGCCGCGCTACGTGGAAGTATCGATTTACCGGGCCATGCTCGAATCGCTATCGGCGTATCATGCGGCGCGCATGACGGCGATGGACGCCGCCAGCTCGAACGCGGGCGACGTGATCCATAGTCTTACGTTGAATTTGAATCGCGTGCGGCAGGCGAGCATCACGCGCGAGATTATCGAAATTGTGAGCGGCGCTGCGGCGCTTTAGAGTATCTGGAGCATTTATGTCAGCAAACGGTTTAGTGGAAGGCCGCGTTGTACAGGTGGCCGGTCCCACGATTGAAATCGAATTTCCCGAAGGGCATGTGCCCAAGATCTATAACGCAATCCACGTCACGAGCGATGGCTATGACGTCCCGGCGAAGATCGATATCACGGCCGAAGTGGCGCAGCACATTGGCGAAGGCCGCGTCCGCACGATCGCGATGGAGCCCACGGACGGACTCGTGCGGGGAATGAAAGCTTTCGACCTTGGCCAGCCGATTACGATCCCGGTCGGCAAGCAGACCTTGGGGCGCGTGCTGAACGTTCTGGGCCAGCCGGTCGATAACATGGGCCCGATCGAGACCGAGAAGAAGTTCTCGATTCATCGGGCGGCGCCGGAGTTCTCCGAGCAAGCGACCGAGCTCGAGATGTTCGAGAGCGGCATCAAGGTGATCGACTTACTCGAGCCTTATTTGCGCGGCGGAAAGATCGGGCTGTTCGGCGGCGCGGGCGTCGGCAAGACGGTCATCATTCAGGAACTGATTCACAACATCGCGATGAAGCACGGCGGCGTTTCGGTGTTTGCCGGCGTGGGCGAGCGGACGCGCGAAGGCAACGAT
>JAICIH010000273.1 GCA_025924475.1 Bryobacteraceae bacterium | reverse complement strand
CCGCGTTTTCCTCGGCAATGCACTCGACGGCGATTCCTACGCCGCCGCCGTGGCGGGTGCCGATACTTTTATTCACTTGATCGGCGTCTCGCATCCGAGTCCCGCGAAAGCCCGGCAATTTGTCGAGATCGATCTGAAATCGGCACAGGAAGCGATCCGCGTTGCCGCCACGGCCGGCATCCGCCACTTCGTCTATCTGAGCGTCGCGCAGCCGGCGCCCGTCATGCACGCCTATATCGAGGCCCGAAAAGCCGGTGAGCAAGTGCTGCGCGCCAGTGGCCTGAATGCGACCGTCCTGCGGCCTTGGTACGTCTTAGGTCCGGGCCATCGCTGGCCCTATGTTCTGCTGCCTATGTATGCCATCGCCAAGCGGATCCCCGGCATGCGGGAATCGGCGCTGCGCCTGGAGCCGGTAACCTTGCGCCAGATGTTATCCGCATTGGAAGCGGCCGTGGAAAGTCCGCCCACCGGCATCCGCGTCCTCGAAGTCCCTCAGATTAGAACCGCGAACAGCTGAACGCTGATAGCTCTCTCCTAAAACTGCAACCGAATCGCCAACTGCATAATCCGCGGATCGCGCGCATCCGTCACATGACCGAAATCTGCCGCGGTCTGCGTACCGGATCGATCCCATATCGGTTTCAAGCCAACGGTCATGAACTGCGTGTGATTGAAGACGTTATATGCCTCGGCACGAAACTGCGCCGTCAATCTCTCGAATATCTTGAAATTCTTGAACACCGCCAGATCGGTATTCGCAATCCCCGGTCCGCGCGCGAACGTGTGAGGCATATTGCCAAGCGCAAGAACCCGCTGCACGCCCGCCATATCCGTCACCGTGCCTGCCAGCGCCGGCGGGGAGAATACCGATGTATCGAACCAGCCGTCAACGCTGCGCTGATCCGAGGGGAGCACCGGATTCGCCGACAGAACAGGCCGCCACATATCGCCACCGCCCGTAATATCTGTTCCGAAATTGGTTGTGGGTACGCACTTCGCGCCCGTCGCGCACGCCGTACTCAAGCCATATCCTGATGCCAGCGAAAGAGGCGCTCCGCTTTGAACGCGTGTGATGCCGGAAATTTGCCATCCGCCAATAGCCGCTCTGAGGAGCCGGTTGCTCACGCGGCTGCCGGGCACGTCCCATAGATAATTGACCGCGAAAACGTGCGTGCGATCGTAAGTCGCCTCTCCGTAATTAAACTCGCGTCGCGAAACGAATGTCGCCACGCCGCCCTGATCGCCATCGGCATACGCCATGGCTTTCGACCACGTATACACGGCGCCGATCTGCAAGCCATGCGAATAGCGCCGCTGGGCCGAAACTTGCAACGAGTGATAACTCGAGTTACCGTCAAACGTGAGAAAGGGAATACCACCGTAACCGTAGTAAGGACGCAAGAAGTCATCCGGCAGCGGCTTGGGCGTCTTGCTCGAGGGATCGAAACTAGAAGGTTGGAATCGCGTGCCGAACGGCAGATTATTCATCTGCGACTTCTGGCCGATGTGGCGTCCGAACGAACCGACATATGCCACATCGAGCACTGTTCCGAACCCGATTCTGCGCTGGATCCCGAACATCGCGTTATAGGCTCGCGCCGGCACATTCGTACGGTTCAGCGAATCGCTAAAGTCCGGCGGCGTAAACGTTCCCTGAATGTTTCGATACGTAGACGTTGTTCCATAAAGAACCTGCGGCTGATAGACATTGGGCGGATTCGATTGCAGGTCGCCGGTAATCCCGCTTCCGTTCCGCGGCTGGTAATTCACTCCGAATCCGCCGCGTACCGCCATGTTTCCGTTGCCAAACGGATCCCAGGCGAAGCCGATGCGCGGCGCCGGCAGAATACCTTGATAATCAACCAACGCGCGTGGATAGTTCGGATCTCCCGCCTTGACGATGCCGTTCTTCGGGTCGCCGGTCCCGGGCACCACTTGTCCTACGAGCGCATTCGGCAGCAACACGCCCGGATTGCGCGGATCCGCCGCCATGCGCACTCCCTTGCTGTTGAGAACCGGCTGATACAGCAGCGGCGCTTTCGCCGGGTCGTACATCGAGGGCACGAACGAAGACGAAAGGTTATTGCTCTGATACTGCTGCAATCCGGCCGTGAACCGCACGCCCAGATCCAGCGTGAGTCGCGGTGTCACCTTCCAGGAATCCTGCACGTACCATTCAAGGATCGGCGTCACCGGCGAATATTGCGTGCGGTTGGTGGATTCGGTGTACGTTTTGAAATAGCCGAGCATGGCGTTCGCATAGGGAAACGTGGTATCGGTGAATGGATTCGCCGCGTCCGTGCTGAAGTCAAACTTGCCGGTGAACACATCGCTCGGGCCGGATTGCACAAACAGGTAGTGCGCGCGCTCCCATTGCACGCCGGTTTTGAATTGATGCTTGCCCCAGACTTTGGTCAAGTTATCGGTGAAACTCCAGGTATCGGCGATGTCTTCCATCGGGAAGCGGCCTTCCCATTGCGTAAGGGCGACGTTGCCCGGCGTATTGGTGCTGCCGAAGGCGGTCGAGGGAATCAGCTTCAGCGGATTCTGATTCGGATAAAGCTGCGGGAGATCGATTCCCAATTTGTCGCGCTGCACTCTCGGCAGCCAGCCGGAGGGGTACGTCTGGTCTTCCGTCCAGCGCGCGTAGCCGAGCACCGCTTCATTGATCAAAGTCGGGCTCGCCACCCAGGTAAGAGTGCCGCCGAGATTCGGGCCGGTCAGCACGTAATCGACATCGGCGCCTGGCATCCACGGATAGCGATTCACGGTGCTTGCGGGCCCTTTGTTGTGCGTTCCTTCATTCGTACCCCGGACGAATAGCTTCCATTTATCCGAAATGTTGTAATCCACGCGCAAACTCTGCTGATACCCTGGCCTTTCGAGAGAGTCGTAAATGGAATAGTTGTACCAGGCTCCCGTGGTTGCGGCGAACGCGCCGCCATTCTTCACATCCGGCGCATTCGGCAGCGGAAAGACATTCAGCAGCTTCTGCATGTTCGGATCGATCCGGCTGGTGGGAATGTGCCCGCCGGCAAACGGCGAAGCCACGCCCGCTGCATTGCGCGTAAGCGGATCCAAGATTTTCGAAGCGGCATACAAATTTCCTTTCTGGTCTCCTACTGAATGCGTGAAATCGCCGTTGCGCTCGGCTGCCGTCGGCACGGTGTAATAGCGCGGTCCGTTCGGCGCCCGGTTCGGCAGGTACTCCTGTGCATAAAAGAAGAACAGCTTGTTCTTGGTCTTGTTGAAATGCCCCGGAATATAAATCGGGCCTCCAATGTTGCCGCCAATGGTGTTGTAACGGTAGCGACCGCGCGGCGCGCCCGCTCGATTGCTGAAAAAATCGTTCGCGTTGAACGCCTCGTTCCGAACGTAGTAATACGCCAAGCCGTGGAACTCCGGTGTCCCACCCTTAGTCACGATGTTGACCACGCCGCCCGCGCCCTTTCCGTACTCGGCCTGATAATTGCTCATCAATACTTTGACTTCGGAGATGCTGTCGATATTGATCGGCGTGTCGAGATTATTGCCGCCGCGCGGAGTGCCCGAGACGCCGTCCACGTTCATGGAGCTGTAGTTGCTCCGCGTCCCGGAGAACGCCGCCGGAGAATGCTGCGTGCTCAGCGAAGCGTTTCCATTGTCGTCGGCAATCACGCCGGGCAGCGTGGTGAGCAAACCCATCACATCCCGCCCCGGAGTGAACAGGTTCGTTACCTGGTGAGTATCCAGCAACCCGCTTCGCTCCGAGCTTGCGGTTTGAACTGGCGTGGTTTCGGCCGTCACTTTCACTACCTCGTTCACCGTGCCGATCTGGAGTACCAGGTCGCCTGCCGCCAGCCGCTCGGAAGCGCTCAACGTAAGATCGGTCTTCTCGAATGACTTGAACCCGGGCGCTTCGACCTTCAGGCTATAAGGACCCGGCTGTAGCGTCGTAAACGTGAATTCACCAGAAGCCGGCGTCGTGAACGTCCGCACATCCCGCGTGTCCACTTTCGTGAGGGTGATGGTAGCGCCAGGTACCGAATTGCCCGTCGTATCGAGGACCCGGCCCGAGATGGTGCCGCTCGAACTTTGCGCCAGCAGGACGGGTGATGCAAGCAGGCCGATAGCGAGAACTTCTACCGCGAAAGACAGCGAGAAACGACACATGGTTGAACAGAGAATACGGGGAGCGGCGCCGGTTCTACAAGGTCAACAGTAGGAATTAACAGTTAACAGGTAACAAACAACGTTCCGTGGATAACGGTTTCGCTGGAGTATACTGAGGCAAAGTGTAAGTTGTCAGCGCACATCCGCAATTGCGCTTGTGTGCGCGATCAAGATGGGGTTGCCGAGCCGTGTCCGCCCGAACTGAATTGAGTCTGGAGGCAGACTTCCGTCCACCCGACGAAGATTGCCGTGCGCTGGTCGCCAGAATTACAGCCAGCCGGGAATTTCAACGAGCCAGCCGCCTGTGCGCTTTTCTCAACTATGTGGTCGACCGGAAGCTGGCTGAGTCTCCCAGCGAGATCACGGAAGTATTAATCGGCCACCGCGTTTTTGGCTTGCCGATCGATTACAATCCCGGCGATAACAGCATTGTGCGCACGCAGGCTCGTACACTGCGTGACCGGCTGGAGCGCTACTTTCGGGGAGAAGGCGCCCAGGAACCCATCGTGCTCGATATCCCGCGCGGCGGCTACATTCCTGTTTTCCGCGTCCGCGAGCTGGGGGAAGCCGAACGCCCATCCCCGTTGTCCGATCCCTCACCCCGGCCCGCCCAAACCGAGCCGCGACATTCCCCAACCGAGCCGCGACCGCGAGGGAGCGGTGTTTTCAGCCGCCGTCAATGGATCTGGTTGGGCACCGCCGCCGCCGGGCTATCCGGAATTGCCGTCCTGCGAGGTCGTCGCACTTCGCCTTCCCCAAGTGGCGCCGGTGTGTCCTCACTCGGCCGCGTGCAGCTCGAATCTTCAACCCCGCGTCTTACCCAGGCATTCATCTACGCCAAAGAGCGCGCCATGGCGGGCGTATATGGTGGCGATCCGATTGGCGCCTGGTACGCCAGTGACCCGAACAGCCGGACTTTCTGTATGCGCGACGTATCGCACGAGAGCCTTGGTGCGGCAGTACTTGGCTTGGGCCGCCATACCGAGAACATGCTCCGGCGTTTTGCCCAGAGCGTCGCCTCCAGCCGTAAGTGGTGCGGCTTCTGGACTATTACTAAGGATGGGTTTCCTTCTCCGGATACCTATCGCAGTGACACCGATTTCGGTTACTGCCTGCCGGCAAATTTCGACCTGCTCCGCGCCTGCTATCAGCAGCTCCGCTGGACCGGCAACCGCGCTTATCTGGACGCGGTTTTCTCCGGTTTTTACGACCACAGCGTAGCGGCCTATGTTTCCACTTGGGACAAATCGCACAACGGCTGGATGAAAGCGATGCCCGAGTTTCATCGCATTCACGTATCCTACAATTCGCGCCCGCCGCAATTCCAAACCAGCGCCGACCTGGTGGCCGCGCAATATGCTGCTTATCTTGCCTACGCCGGTATACAGGATCTCAAAGGCGAGCGCGGCAGTCTCTCCTGGCGCATGGCCGAAGAGTACCGCGCCAAAGCGGCGGCCTTGCGAGCGCGTTTTGAAGCCGAATGGTGGGACCCCAAAGACAATCGCTTCTATTCCGGCATCCTGCCCGATGGATCCTTTTCTGCCGAATACGTTGATCAGTCCAACGCCTATGCGCTGTGGTTCGGCCTCCCCGGCGATCGCGCGAAAATCGAAGCGTCTCTCGACCAGATGGAACAACACCATCCCCAATACGATTCCACCTATTCTTATTTCCCGGAAGTGTTCGCGCGCTATGGCCGCACTGAGCGTGCCTACAAAGGCATTTTGGAGATCGCCGATCCGGCTTCTTCCACCTACGCGCGTGGTGAAACTGCCTTTGCGGCGCTCGGCGCAATCGCCGCGGGTCTGATGGGCATCGACCCGGACGCCCCCAATCGGCGCGTGGAAACTCTGCCGCGGCTGGCAAAGGAAGTCGAGTGGGTCCGGCTTTCGCGCTTGCCGGTTGGGCCGAACGAAATTACGGTTGAACATCGCGGCGCGGGTACAACGGTGTTCACCAATGAAAGCGGTCCAGCGGTCGAATGGCGGCCAGGTTTTCTGCGAGACGGCAAACCTGTTTCCTTGCCCGTTCTCACCGTCCAGGCCGGCGAGACCAGAACGGTGAAGCTTTCTTGAGCGTCGGCATATATGTCCTGGGCGTCGTCGGCTGGCTGATTTGGTTCCTTCCATTTCCATTGACCGGCTGGAGTACCCAGACGCCAGCTCGAAGAGATTCGCGCGCCCGCGGGGGCCTTATTCTCGAAACCATAGCGTATCTGTTGTTGTTCGCCAATTCCTTTTGGACGCGCTCGCCGGCGCATTGGCGCATTGTTTGCGCCGTTGTGTTTCTGGCGCTCGCGAGTCTCTTGTCCTGGACCTCCACCCGCGCGCTCGGCCGTCATCTGCGTTTCGATGCGGCACTAAATCCGGATCATGAACTCGTGCGCTCTGGCCCTTACCGCATCGTGCGACATCCCATTTACACATCCATGTTGTGTCTGCTGCTCGGCACCGGCTTTTTGGCGACACCAATCCCGCTGCTGCTCGCCGCAATTGCAATTTTTATCTGCGGCACCGAAATCCGCGTGCGCATCGAAGACCGTCTGCTGGCTTCACAATTCGGCGTGGAATTTCGCGACTACCAGCGTGGCGTTGCCTCGTACATCCCGTTCGTCCGCTAGTTGGCACAAGGTCACAGCTCTATTCGCAGAGCGAAAGCAAAGAGACAATGTCCCGCCGCGATTTGCCGCGTACTGCTTCTAGCGGGCCAAATCCGATTTAGAATTGAACGATCGGGAACTACTCCTTACGAGCTTCGCCGAATGAGCTCCGCTGCGCTTACCCTCGAGCAGGATGTCTGGCGGCCCAAGTACAATCCTTGGCTGATCGCTGTTGTTGTGGCGCTGGCGGCTTTTATGGAGGTCCTTGACACCAGCATCGCCAACGTGGCCCTGCCATATATGGCCGGGAATCTGGGCGCGAGCAACGACCAAAGTACGTGGGTATTGACTTCTTATTTGGTCTCGAATGCCATCATCCTGCCGATCAGCGGCTGGCTCGCGGGCGCCTGGGGACGGAAACGTTTCTTTATGGCGTGTTTGGGCATCTTCACCGTAAGTTCTTTGCTCTGTGGCGTCGCGCCGAGTCTCGGGTTTCTGCTGATCTTCCGAGTGCTGCAGGGCGGGGGCGGCGGCGGGCTGCAGCCGATGGCTCAGGCTATTTTGGCGGACACTTTTCCGCCGCAGCAGCGTGGCCTGGCGTTTGCGCTCTATGGCATTACGGCCATCATGGCGCCCACGATCGGGCCAACCCTGGGCGGATGGATCACCTTCAACTATTCCTGGCGCTGGATCTTTTTCATCAATCTTCCGGTCGGCGTAGCCACTTGGTTTCTGGTCCGGCGCTTTGTGGAAGATCCTCCCTATTTAAAACGGCTCAAGGGCGCTGGTGTCAAGCTGGATTATGTCGGCATCGCTCTCCTGATACTTGGCATCGGCGCCCTACAGGTGTTGCTCGACAAGGGTCAGGAAGACGATTGGTTCGGGTCGAGCTTCATTACGACACTTGTCGTCATTGCCGCCGTGTGCCTGATTTCATTAGTTATCTGGGAGTCGCTTCAGAAAGCGCCGATTATCGACGTCCGCATGTTCAAGAACTTCAATTTCGCAAGTTCGAGCCTGATGATGTTCACCCTCGGAATCCTGTTATTCAGCAGCCTGGTCCTGATGCCTCAGTTCCTTCAGACGCTTTTGGGGTACACCTCCGAACTGGCTGGACTTGCTCTTTCGGCGGGAGGTCTTGTTTTGCTGCTGGAGATGCCGATCATCGGTCAGATGACAACGAAGTTCCAGGCTCGCTACATGGTTGCCTTCGGTTGGCTGGCCCTGTCCATCGCCATGTACTATTCCACAAAGCGGATTGACTTGCAGATAAGTTTCAGCGCCGCCGTGTGGTTGCGAATCGCCCAGGTGGTTGGCTTGGGTTTCCTGTTCGTGCCGATCACGCTGGTGGCTTACATCGTAATTCCGCCTGAAAAAAACAACTCGGTCGCCGGAATTAT
>JAICIH010000272.1 GCA_025924475.1 Bryobacteraceae bacterium | reverse complement strand
TCAAATTCTTTGCCGCTTGCGACGAGTTCAACTTCGCAAGTCATTGATCTGAAACTGAGCCGCGACCACCAGGGAGCGTAACGTTCGCTCCTGAAGCCGCACGGCGCGTTTGGTTGCGGCTAGCCTGCTTTGTGGGGCAGGCTGCCAGCCTGCGGCCGATTGGCAATCGGCCTCTTTTCTGTTGCAAAATAGGGCGGCTCTCCTGAGCCGCGCCGGACGTCCCTGTCCGGCTTGCACAAATTTTTGGCTCTGTTTCGAGAACTAAGGCATTGCCTGCTTAAGCACGTCCAAGATCGCTTGTCCGTTGGGCGAACCCAGTCCGGTACACGCATCCCAGCCCGTTTGCGCGCTATACGCTTCGTTTGTCCCGGACGTAACATCGTTAAACGCTTTGTGCTGGGCAATTGTGCCGTAGAGTGTCGGATGGAGCCAGCCGAGATTTTTGCCAAGCTGCTCGTTCAGGAGAGCGATCAACCCGGCCCATAGTGGCGCAACCGCGCTGGTGCCGCCGACGACCCTGGTTTTGCCATCCACCAGAATCTGATAAGCGCTTGCCGGATCGGCATTGGCCGCCACGTCCGGCACACCGCGTCCAGCGAGCGGAATCGCGGCCTGATATGACGGTTTCGAAAAATGCGCGCTCACACCGCCGCCGGTAGCGCCGCCGACGTGATCGTTCCATGCCGTTTCCGATTGAATCTTGTCGCCTTTGGCGATCAGCCGGGTGCCGCCGCAGGCCAGCACCCAGGGGCTCGAAGCGGGAAAGTCGACATGCGCCGCGCCATCCGATTCGCCGTCCGAAGACCCGTTGTCGCCCGAAGCCGCGCACACTGTGATTCCAAGCAGCGCGGCATCCTGGAACGCCGCATTGAAAGCGTTCATTGTCTGCGGCGTCCATTGATTCTCCGGAGCGCCCCAGCTGATCGAGATGACCGAGGGCTTATGCACCGTATCATGAATTGCGGCATTAATGGCATCCAGAAAGCCCCGATCGGTATTCGGTGCGAAATACACAGCGAGACGCGCTTCCGGCGCCACTGCTCCAGCCACTTCAATATCGAGTGCTACTTCCCCATCGGGACCGCTCGGATCTCCCGTGGGTTGATTCGCCACACCATCCACACTGACTGCAATCGTCTCTACGCTGTTCACGCCCATCTGCTTCCAGTAAGCACTCAAGTCGGAGGTCTTAAAGCCGCCGCCCAATTCGATGAGTGCGATGGTTTGGTTCTTTCCCTTGTTGGGCGGAAATTGGTAGGCTTGCGCAACCTCCACCGGTGTGAAGGAATGGGCATTCCGGTTTGGAAAAAAACAATGCGCGTGCGGCTTCCATTGTTGGTGATAGCTGGCGGCAGTAGATCGTTCGTCGAAGCCGAGAACAGCGATTACTTTATCTGCGAGAGATTCCGGAATTCGGAGGCTCCCCTCCACACCTGCTCCAAACACCTCCGTCAGCGAATCCAGTGGTCCGGCCAGCACGATTGTCCGCGCGCCTGCATTCACGCCGATGACCGAAAGAAAATGCATTGCCGCAAAGGCTTCGATGGCTTCTATGTGGGCGGGATCGGCCCCATGCATCTGGGCCAATTCCTCATGTGAAAGTTTAAGTTCTGGAGCGCCGGAAATTTCCTTCCGCCGGCGTAGGACGCACGTGATTTCGAGAGATTGATCTGGCGCAGGATGAGTTTCCATTTTGATGCTCGCTTCGGGCGCGAGGATAAAACGGAGGCCAGCGCTTTTGATTGCTGAAAGACTTTAAAGAAGTATCGGTAAGTTGCTGTTATTTAATAAGTTATTGACTTGCAAAAAGAAAACAGAGAGCGGTGAATCGCTTCCGGCATCTTGACGATGCGAAACTCATTGTGACCGTGAACGGTCTGAATTTAGGAACTTCCTTCATGCTTTCGAAAGCTCTTCGTTTGTCTTTAATTGCCGTACTTCTTTTGAGTTGTGGCGCGATAAACGCATGGTCTGCCGAGCCACCGTCCGACGAGCTGAAACGGACGACTCCGCGAAGCGCCATATACGGCTTTCTCGAGGCATGCCATCAACAGCAATTCGTCCTTGCCTCTCGCTATTTGGACCTGCGTGGCATTCGCTCGTCGGAGCGTCTGGCGAAGGGGCCGGAGTTAGCGAAACAACTTCAAAATTTGTTGGATAGCAATCCGCGATTTGAAGTGCAACGGTTAAGCGACAGGCCGGAAGGAAATATGGAAGACCGCCTGAGGCCGGACCGGGACGTTTTGCTCACGGTCGCCGCCGATGGATCGACGACGACGCTGGATCTGCAGCGAGTGACCCAGGGAGATTTGCAGGTCTGGCTGGTATCGGAGCAGAGCGTTGCATTGATTCCGAGTCTCAGTGCGTTAGCCGGAGAGTCGGCGATTGAGAAGAGGCTGCCCGCTTTTCTGGTTCAAACACGGTTTTTGGGAACGCCGCTTTGGGCTTGGCTGGCGATGGTGCTCCTGGCGTTGGTTCTGGCTGCGCTTTCGCGTCTGCTCTCACGGCTTGTGATCAGGCTCGTGCGGCCTTTTGCGAAACGATATGCATCCACGTTTCACGTGCACCGGCTGGAAACACTCGTTGAGCCGCTGCGGCTGCTGGTTTCGGTTGTAGCCTTCCGCGCGCTGCTCGAATTTATCTCGACGTCGGCGCTGCTTCGGGACTATATCTTGAAGGCGCTAGCCCTGCTATTTACGTTCGGCGTCGCCGCCCTGGTGATGCGGATCGTTGATCTGATTTCCGATCAAATCCTGTCGCGGATGAATAGCCGGGAGCGCGCTCTGTCGTATTCGGTTCTGCCGCTCGGCGTCCGGTTTGTAAAAATTTGCATTTTTATCATCGCGATTCTATTGGTGCTGTCCGCGTGGGGCTACAACACAAACACGATCCTTGCCGGTTTGGGCGTTGGCGGATTGGCTGTGGCTCTGGCGGCCCAGAAGACCATCGAAAATCTGTTTGGCGGCATTTCGGTGATCACCGACCGCCCTGTGCTTGTAGGAGATTTGTGCCAGTTCGGCGGTCAGATCGGCACCGTGGAGGATATCGGGCTTCGTTCCACCCGAATCCGGACGAACGATCGAACTGTGGTCACGGTCCCGAATTCCAGCTTCTCCACAATGACGCTCGAGAACTACTCGCGACGCGATCGCTTGTGGTTCCATCCTACGCTGCAATTACGGCGTGACATCACCAGCAGCCAGGTGCGCGAGATGATGGACGCGCTAGACAAGATACTGCGCGAGCACCCGATGATCGACGTGGGAGGCATGCCGGTCCGCTTTACCAAAATCGGCGACCAGTCTCTGCAACTCGAAATTTTTGCCTATGTACAAACGGCTGACGGCGATGAATTCTTGAAAGTTCAAAACGAACTGCTGCTGCGTTTTCTGGATCTCAGCGCCGAGCGTGGAATCGGCTTTGCGGTTCCGTTGCTCGAGTCGTACAACATCACCGGACAAAATCCTCCGGGCCGGACAGCGGACTCGGATTCCCGTCCAGCCGCATCGCTTCCAGAAGAGCGCCCGACGCTGGGCTGAAGCGCGGCGGAATTACCTTGCAGGCGATCGATTCCCAGACGCAAAGGCTGAATTCGGTCCGGACGAATTCGCTTTTGAATACTCCGCCCACAGGCGCAACCGGCACACTCTTGCCGCTGGCGAACAGGTTTTTATAAACGCCCGTGACATACCAGCTCAGTTTTGCCGCCGCTTCGCGCAAAATCGCTGTAGCTACGTCGTCTCCGCTTTCCGCCGCTTGCGTGACAAGGCTCGCGAGAGTGGCAATATACGACCGGTCGAGCCGGCCATAAAACCGATGGAGCAGTTCATTGGCATTGCCTGCGCCGGCTGACTCGAGCAGCAGGCGATGGAGGGCCGTCCGCTCGCCCCAGCCTTCCTCGAACTGCAAAGCGGCGCGCAACGCGCGGCGCGTCAAGTCGAACGCACCACCCTCATCGCCGAAAACATATCCCCAACCGCCGGCGCGCGCCTTTTGTCCGCGCGCATTGCGGCCGAATGCCATGGAACCTGTGCCGGCAATCATGATGATTCCGGGCTCACCCGCAGTCGCGCCGCTCAGAGCAATTTCGGCGTCGTGGGTAATCTTGTAGCGTTCACTGCGGATCAGTTCGCGGGTGTAGGCCTCTTTGTCTTCTCCGCCGCCGCTTAAGCCCAGGCACACCGCGGCAAACTGAACCGTCGCCGCTTCGATTCCGGCCTCGTGGCATGCCTGATTCAAGCAGTCGCCGATGGCGCTCAGAAATTTTGTCCGGCCTTCGGCGGTCGTTGCGTGATTACATGGGCCGCCTCGTCCGTGACCGATCACGCGTCCGGCTTCATCTGCGATCAGCGCCGTGGTGCTCGATTGGCCGCCATCGACACCCAAATAAAGCTTAGGCAAGCGTCTTGTCTTTCGAATAGCAGACGGAATCCAACGGACAGGACGCGCAGCGCGGTTTTCGTGCGACGCAAATCTGCCGCCCGAAATGGATGACCTGGTGCGCGAAGAGAATCCACCGGTCTTGCGGGATAATCTTCATCAAATCCTGTTCGATTTTCACCGGTTCGTCGTTCCTGGTCAGATCGAGCCGTTGCGAAATGCGCTGTACGTGAGTATCGACAACTACCCCAACCGGAATTCCATAAGCTGTGCCGAGCACCACGTTGGCGGTTTTTCTCGCGGCGCCCGGAACGGTTAATAGCTCTTCCATGCTGCGCGGCACTTGGCCTTTGTAATCCGCCATGATTTTCTTTGCCGCCCCGATCAGCGAACGCGCTTTGTTATTGAAGAATCCGGTCGATCGGATATCGTTCGCCAGCTCGTCTTGCGAGGCGGTGGCCATTGCCTCTATCGTGGAGTATTTCTTAAAAAGCCCGGGTGTGACTTTATTGACGCGCTCATCCGTGCATTGCGCCGATAAAATCGTGGCCACCAGCAACTGCCATGGGTTTTTGTGGATGAGCGCGCAGGTGGCGTTTGGAAAAATAGCGTCGAGCTCCGCAAGAATGCGGTCCACGCGCTCTTTCCGCTCCGCCGCCGTTTTGGGCTTCGGAACTTTTTTGGGCGGTGTAACGGGATGAACCGGTGTGGGGACAGCTACTTCAGCATCGGCCATTAGTACCTACAAAATTGAATTCTGCACAGAACTGGCGGGGAAATTTTTTCCGCATGCATTTTCACCGAATGTTTAACTGAGCCGCGACCGCCAGGGAGCGGTAACGTTCGCCCCTGCTTGGTTCCGGCTCGTCCCGGTCACGAAGGCGCGCCGTTCTCGAGAAAGTTACGCAGACGATGGCTCCGGCTGGGATGGCGCAGCTTCCGCAGCGCCTTTGCTTCAATTTGGCGTATGCGCTCGCGAGTTACGGCAAAACTTTGGCCGACTTCTTCGAGCGTGTGCTCGCTGCCGTCCTGCAGCCCGAATCGCATCTTCACGATTTTCTCTTCGCGCGGGCTTAGTGTTTTGAGTACTTCCGCGGTTTGTTCACGGAGGTTCAAGTTAATGACCGCTTCCGACGGCGATATCATTCGGCTGTCCACCAGGAAGTCGCCCAGGTTGGATTCTTCTTCCTCGCCTACCGGAGTCTGCAGCGAAATCGGCTCTTGCGCGATACGCAGCACGCGCCGGATCTTGCTCGGAGAAAGATCCATGCGCTGGGCCAATTCCTCCGTAGTTGGCTCACGCCCCAACTCTTGCTGCATCAAACGCTGCAGGCGGACCAGCTTGTTGATCGTTTCGATCATATGCACGGGGATACGAATCGTGCGCGCCTGATCGGCAATGGCGCGAGTTACCGCTTGCCGCACCCACCAGGTTGCATACGTGGAGAACTTGTAACCGCGTTTGTAATCGAATTTGTCCACCGCACGCATCAGCCCGATATTGCCTTCCTGGATCAGATCCAGGAATTGCATCCCTCGGTTGGTATACCGTTTTGCGACCGAAACCACCAGGCGAAGATTGGCCTCGATCAGCCGCTTTTTCGCCGATTCCGTTTCGCACTCCCCGCGCTCTACGATTTGCAACGTGCGCTTCAGTTCCGTTGAAGAACTCCCGCACTTTTCTTCGAGTGTTTGAAGCTGCGCCGTGAGTGTCTTCAGCTCCTTGCGGATCGCGGATGCGGCGCTGGAACTTGCCGCCGGCATCTGCTCCAGCTTGCGTTGCAAGCGCGCAATCTCCTGTTCGAGCGGCCTCACCTGGCTTATTACCTGACGAAGACCCGAGCTAAGCGAACGCCGGTATCGCGCCGAGAACGGAAGAGCGCGAACGCTCCGTGAAATAGAGACGATCTGCCTGGCGTATTCGAATCGCAATTTGCGATACTGCTTCGGCTTCATATTGCGCGAAAAGCTCACCAGCTTGTGTTCGGTTTGCTGGCTTTTCTTATAGAGCTTGTCGATTGTCTGGAGGGTTTCGAGCAATTGTTCCCTGAGGGCTTGCGACGGATCTTCGTCCTCGTTCTGGCCGGGCTGTTGATCGGGCGCCTGCAAAATCTCGAATACCGGGACTTTCCCCTGCTCGAGGACGCGTTTGGTATCGAGCAGGAATTGAATTACCAGCCGGGAGCGCGAAAGCGCCTTCCGAACGGCATTTTCACCACGCTCAATCCGCTTGGCGAGTTCGATTTCGCCCTCGCGCGTGAGGAGTGGAACCATGCCCATCTCGCGCAGATAAACGCGTACCGAATCGTTGCTTTTGTCGAGTGCGCCGGCGGAAAGATCGAGGTCAGACAGGTCCTCTTCGTCTTCCCTTTTTTCGAATTCTTTTGTGTCTCCTGTGTCTCCAAGGATGTCTACAGGAGCGTTTTCGAGATCCGAGAAAATTTCGTTGAGGTCGTTTTCGCTCGCCAGGTCTTCGCGCACTACTCCGTTAACGTCGTAGAGAGCGAAGCCCTTGTCGTTGCCGTCCTGCATCTAGAAGCGATCCTCACTCCTATCGCGCGCCGCGCGCGCTCGAACCAGGAGTGAACCCCAAACCCGTCGAGGGCGCCCGAAGTGTTTCCTCCACTCGACTCCCTCATGGTACAACACGATTCACCCCTCCGGAGGAGCCTGCCGCAACCGGTCGAGCTCGGCGGCAAGGCGCAGGGCTTCGTCTGAATTTCCGCTCTTGTCCATCTCGTAAATACGCTGCTTTAAGGCCCGACGCTTTGCTTCCAAAGCGGTAGTTTCAAGTGCACGCAAAACGTCTAAGGCTTGGCCCAGAGCACTCTCCGGCGCGATTGCGCATTCTGCAAATCCGACTTCGCCCAACATTTGTTGCGAGCGTTTATCCAAGTCCTTCATTACATTATCGAGCGAAAAAGAATCGGAATCCTGGTCGTGATGCCGCAAAATCGCCTCGAAAATACTGCGCGCCTCGAGCAAGTGCAGCAAATCTGAGTTGCTCAAATAGTGTTTTACGGCGGCGCGCGCATCTGTGCTTGCCAGCAGACAGGCAAGCAGCAGTTTTTCATTTGGCGGTAGACTGGACGAGATCTCTCGCGGACTGCGTGACGCCTCCGTATTGGGCGCGCGGCGGAAGTGCTGCCGGATAATTTCCCGGTCGATGTTCAGATTCTCTGCAATTTCGTTGGCGATTGCGGAGCGCTCGATCTTATCGCTCACCTGCTGAATCGACGGCCAGAGATATTTGAACGCATCGACGCGGCCTTCGGCGGTCTTCATATCGAATTTCGTGCGCGTCCGGTCGGCCAGCCAATGGAAATAACTCGGCGCCACATCCAGCAGCTTCCGGTAAGCATCGGCGCCGTTCTGCTGAATGTACTCGTCGGGATCGAGACCGCCCGGAATCTCCAACACCTTCACGCGCAAACCTTCGGCCAGCAGGGTCGCAATGTATTTTTCCGTCGAACGCGCGCCGGCAGGATCCGGATCGAAGTTCAAAAATATTTGTCCGGCGCCGGCCTGCTGTTGCGAGATCTGGCGTTTGATTGCCCGAACCTGATCGATCCCCAGCGATGTGCCGCTGCTTGCCACTACTTCGTGTATTCCCGAGGCATAGACTCCGATTACATCCATGTAACCTTCCACCAGAATCATTCGGTTGTTTTTGCGCGCCTCGATTTTCGCGCGATGTAGGTTGTAGAGAACCGAGGATTTTCGGTACAGCTTCGTCTCGGGCGAATTCAGGTATTTCGGCTCGTCGCCGGCCCGCAGCGCGCGGCCGCCGAAGCCTATTACT
>JAICIH010000271.1 GCA_025924475.1 Bryobacteraceae bacterium | reverse complement strand
GTCCGGCGCAGACGTTGCGTCACGAGTAGTATTCCATGTTCCGGATGCGGCAAGGCGCGTGATAAAATCGCTCCGGTCGCGAGGAATCGGACATATGAGACTCACAAAAACTTTATTATTCGGAATATCTACTGCCCTGGTGCTCCTTAGCCCAGTGGCCAGCAATGCCACTCCGCTGCAACTCATCTATACGGGCGTATTCAATTCACAGAATTCTCTTGCACCCGTAGGCGGCAGCGGCGGCGCCTTCACCACACCGACTCCGTTCACAATCAACGCATGGTTTGACACCAGCAGTCCCAATCTCGCGCCGCCATCGCCGCCTGCGCCGCCACCCTTTGCCGGCTTCCGCGCGTTTAATCCGTCGCAGGCCACTATCACCATTGGTGGAACCACATACACCATGGAAACGATCAGCCAGAACCCGACGGCAGGCATCACGGTCGCCATCTTCGACCAGAACAGCTTTTCTCCCGGCCGCTACGGAGTCGGTATTTTGCAAGATCCGCCCGCCGACGGTGCTGGAATCGTAGGCGACTTTATTGGCGCCTCGCCTGATTTCACGGCGAGCAATATCGTTCCTACTACGTACACTGGTTATCAGGGAGTCGGATATGGATCGGGAGTATGCTTGCAGGGCACCGGAGGTGACTGCCAGCTCAACGCCGTCACGCCACTGGTGCTGCATAGTGGAGGCCAAACATTCAACTTGACGCTGGGAAATTTTGAGGAAGATTTTCCGGAGGTGCATGACCCGAATAGCGGAAACATCCTCGGCCCGCTGAATACGGCGCAATTGGTTGCCGTTCCCGAGCCCGCAACCTGTGGCCTCGCTCTGTTGGCTTTGGCGGCTTGCGGCTTGATCCGGTGTAAGCGCGCCTAAGCAATGTTTACGCGGCTCCAATGTCCTGCGCGTACGCCTCGAACTTTTGAGAATCTTAACTGAGCCGCGACCGCGAGGGAGCGGTAACGTTTGCCCCTGTATGGTTTCCGGCGGGCAATGAACGCAGATACTGCCAGATCGCCTGAAGCTCGCTGTCGCTCATATTTCTATAACCCAGCCAGGGCATGTATTTCGGATCGATCGCATGCCCGGCTGGGTCGACTCCGTTTCGCATCGTGCTCGTGAAATCCGGCAAGGACCAACGAGACAGCGGCCCGCCCCGTGTGAGATCAGTGCCGGCGGGTGCGCCAGGCTCCGGTCCTTGACCGCCGGCGAGGTCTGCGCCGTGGCAGAATGTGCAGCCGCCCACATCGACGAGATACTTCCCTTCGTTGTCCGGTGGCTTGGGCCGCGGCGCCTGGAAATCGATCTTCGCGGCTCGCACGACGTCGCCAAACGTTCCCAGATCAATCAGCAGGCGGGCCGGCAAGCGGATTTCGACCCTGGTCCGTGTGTTATCGATCGGCGGTAGGCTCTTGAGATACGCAATGATCGCGCCGATATCGGCATCGGTGATTTTGTTGAAATAGTCCGACGGCATGAAGAGAATCCCGTGCCCATCCGGTCGCACGCCATAACGGATGCTGCGAATCCAGTCGGCGTTCGAGTAAGTCCGGCCCACGCCGCCGCGCCCGCTCGTGAGATTGGAAGTATAGCCTCGGCCCAAAAATGAATCCTGGAAAGCAAGTTTGCCGCCGAGGTTTGCGCCGTGACAAATCGTGCAAACCGCCACCGCTTCCACCAGATGCTTGCCGCGAGCGATGGACGCCGCATCTGTTGGAATCGCAACCTGGTCGTTGGGCGGATGATACATGCGATGACGCGGTGATTGGCTGATGCGCCAGAACAGCGCACCTGCAGCGCATAGCAACAATGCAAACGCCAGAAGTGACCAGCGGCGAGTCCGGAAAGTTTTCACAAACTCTGCAGACTATAGCTTCGGAGCGTAGCAGTGAAGCGCATCTGCGATCCGTCCGGCATTTTGGATTTTGTCGAGAACTTGGCAGGAGCGCCGAGTTCCGGAGCCCACCAGTCCATGCCTTCGATCAGCCCTGTCGCTGCACTCCGGCTGCCGATCGTCGATTTCCAGCAGAGAAACGAGCCCGACTCGGTCTCGACCTGCTCTTTGCCAAATACCACGAGCGTGTTTTCGACGGAATCGCCGTTGTCGAAGTCCAGCCGGTTACTGTAGGCAGTCCGGTCCGACCAACTCCCTGGATAAAAAACTTGAGGCGCTTTGGCCTTGCGTGGAGTTCCTCCAGGCGTCATATTGTCGGCCGCAATAGCCACATCGCGACTGGCTCCATCCTGCACAAAGGAGAACATCCATTCGGGCGCGGGCATCCCTTGCTTCGCGCCGTCCGGTTGCGTGACCTGAAATTGCTGTGAGAACAGAATAGCCATTGCATCGGAGCGGCCCAAAAGCCGGTCTGGAACGATGGACACCGCAATCTGTCCTGTCAATGGAAGAGGCTGACCACCCTCTGGTGTTAATGTCCCAGTCACGCCATAGACCCAGTTATCGCCCAGATGAAGAATTCGCAGCGAAGCTGCCGGTGAAGAGTTCGAGGTTTCCATGTTCAATTAGTCTTTTGATCCGCCTGCACTTTTTCGGCGTGCCGTTTGAGCCTGCCGATTTGCTTTTTGACAAACAGCGTCAGCGGTATCCATAGAAGCGGGCTCAGCAAGCGCATGATCGCCTTATGAAGCGTGATGTCGATCGAATAGTTGACCGTGGATCGGGTTGGTCCATCCGGCGAGATGCGAAAGTGCGCTTCGCTCGAGTAGGCTGGCGCCGGAATATACAAGCCGAAATGCGTCGGAGCCTCCCACGCAATGATTTCGCCCTGAAACTCTTTTATCGATTTGCCCATGCGGAGCTTTTGCAGAAACCGCTGGCCAACCGGATTGGCCGGATTGCGCTCGCTGATATACACGTGGTCCACGGCGCCTTCCACCCACTGCACGATATGTTCCGGGCGATCGACACAGGCGAAAACGGTTTCCGCGGAGGCATTGATCGCCATCTTGCAGCGAACGAGCATCAGATCCTCCCTGCCGGCGGAGCGCTCTGTGCAAACGCTGAGGGAGCGAAACGCAGCGGCAGCGTCGCGGGCCCGCGCAGAAACAATCCTTCGTCTGGCGGCGCCGCGCCGTTAGCGAAGCGCACATTATCGGCGCGCCCCAGCAGCCGCTTGACAGCAATCTCCACTTCGATCTTCGCCATCATCGCGCCCAGGCAGAAATGCCGGCCCATGCCAAACGCGGCGTGACCCGCCGTGCTGTGAAAAGCGCTTTCCGGATCGAGATCCGTGCGGTGAATATCAAACACATCTGCATTCATAAACCGCCGGTCATCGCGGTTGGCCGATGCCAGGAAGCAGATCACTTCGGCTTCGGCAGGTATGCTTCCACCGCTTACTGTGACTGCGCTGCGCGTCCGGCGCGGAATCATGTGTGTGGGCGCGGTAAAGCGGAGCGATTCGGCCAAGGTCCGGTCCAACAACGTCCAGTCCTGCTGCAGCTCGGCCAGTTGCACCGGATGTGCCACCAGGTTTCGCACGAAGGTGCCCAGCGTCCTTTCCACCGTTTCCCCGCCAGCGAAGATCATCAGCATGGCGAAATGCACGATCTCGTCATCAGTGAGCCGCTGGCCATCCACTTCCGCGTTTGCCAGCGTGGATAAAAGACCAGCCTCCGCCGACTGTCTGCGCTGTTCCACCAACGGACGCAAATAAGCGGATAGCTCGTCGCGGGCCGCGAAGCCGGCGCGAGTCACTTCCGGATCGCCAATCAGGTTCACGCCAAAACGCAGCAGTGCTGTATACCAGGAGCGGAACAGACCCAAGTCCGATTTGGGTAGTCCAACCACCGTGGCGAGAGCGGCCACCGAGAATGGTGTGATAAAGTCTCCCACCAGTTCCACTTCGCCGCGTCCTGCGAAGCTTTCGATCAACCCGTCCGCGATCTCGCTGATGGCGGCGCCGTAAACGGAAAGAAAGCGGTCGGCGCGAAAAGGCGCGGCCAGCAAACGTCGCTGCCTCGCATGCTCGCTGCCGTCCAACTGCACCACGGTGACGCCGAGCAGCGGCTCAATCTGTGCCGCGTAGCTTCTGGTCGTAAACTCCGGGTTGGTCAGAGCCAGACGAACGTCGGCGTAGCGGCTCAGGATGTGGGCATTTGCTCCCGGATGGAAATACAGTGGGAATTCGTCTCGCATGGTCCGGTACAGCGGATACGGATCTTGCGCGAATTCCGGCGAAAAAATATCGGGCGGCGTCATATGCCTCGTTGTTGTACTTGCGCTGCCTGTTCCGGCGGAAGATAGCTCTTACCCAGTGCGAATGTCGCCAGATTGCCGGCCTTGGCTTCGAGCATACGCTTGATATTCATATTTTCAGCGCCGAAATCGTCGATCGTCAGTTTGCCGTGCCGGGGCGCTACGCCATTTTTCCAAAACGTGATTCTGTGCAGCAACACGCCTGGAATTTTCGAATCGCCGAAAGCGTAGGAGAGAGGAATCAGAAACGTGGGCGATCGTTGCAGCGATTTGTGCTGAGAATGAAAATAGTCCTGCTCCACCAAGTAATACTCTTCTAGCCTGCTCGTTCTCAGCGTTACCTCGACCATTTGGCCGTACTCATCCAGAAATGTGCCGTTCTCCGGTTGAATCTCCCCGGCAGGCTTTAATAAGTGTGACCACGCATCCATCGTGCGTAAGTCGCCCAGGAATTCGGCGGCCATCTCGATCGGAGCGTTGATGTAGATGGTATCGGCCTCAATCCCGTAAAGGCCCTGTGCCGCTTCTGTCAACCCGGCGCGCCGCTCCAGCGCCGCTTTCAGAGAGCGCGCTTCCGAGTTGTGCACAGTCTGAATTCCCTGCATGATCATGGGCGTTCGCTGGATGGGATCGATGACGCTGATCCAATGGAAATAAACGCCCGATTCCGCGCTGCCTGGCTCAATATAGTCCGGTGGAAACAGCAGCACTGGATACGATTTGAAATAGTTCCTATACTCATAGCCGCATTGCCATTCGATGCCGCAGAAACGCGCGTTTTCAAGCCGGCGGACATGGTAATAGAGTCGCCGCTGATAGCCGGACGCCGTGCCGATCCAGGTGTCCGAATCGACTTGCTCTTTCATGCGGCTGCCGAGCGTCCACTCATCCAGATTTTGCAGCCGACAGAGATATTCGAAAACGGTCTGATACGGCGCCGCAATGAAAGCTGACGTGGCAAAGGTATTGGATTCCATAAGGCTTGAACGAAGAAGACTAGTGTTTACTGGGAAATGAAATGTCCTGACTGCCGCTTGGCGTCCCGATGCCTTGTGCGCGCAAACCGCGATTGCGTGCCATCGATGGGGCAGGGCACGCCGCGTCAATCCGGACATCGAGTACGAACGGACGCCGCGCCGTAATCGCCGCATCTAACGCCTTGTCCAGATCCAACTCCGACTCCACCACTTCCCCGTCCGCGCCCAGCGCCCGCGCAAGCAGGCCGAAATCGACGGCGGGAATTCGTGCGTCAGCATGCAATCCAAGCACGGCCATGCCTTGTTCGCACATGTTATAGCGGAAGTCGTTCAATACCACCCACACCGCCGGAACGCCCAGTTTCACAGCGGTGCTGATCTCGTTATTCATGAGCAGCGCGCCATCGCCCACAATTGCCACGGCGCCGCGTTGCCCGGCAAGCGCCGCGCCAACGACGCCGGCGGCGCAATGTCCCATCGATCCGACGCCGGTACTGACGCGATATCGTCCGGCCTGCGTGAAACGAAGATAATGAGTCGCCCACGTGAACGAATTGCCGGATTCCGCCATGATCAGGCAGTCATGCTTTTCGATCGCAATACGCTGAATCGTGCCCATTAGTACTTCCGGCCGGATCTTGATATCGGCCGATGGTTTCGGAGACGGCTGCAGCGGTTTACGAAGTTGGTTTCGTGTGTTCACAATGTCCGGAAGTTTCTTCAGCACCGCAGAGACAAACGTCGAAACGTCCGCCTGCACGGGCAACGTGAATGCCTGCGGATAGGCGACGCCCGGAACATCGGGATCGATATCGACGTGAATAAATCCTTCGGCCGGAACCATTGCCGGGCTCCAGAACGACGTAGGCTCCCCGAGACGTGTTCCCAGCACGAGAATCCGCTGCGGTGGATTCTGGCTCATGTAGGATTGGACGGTATCGTGCCCGCCCATCCCGGTCACGCCCACGAACAACTCATGGTCCTCCGGGAAAATTCCCTTGGCGCGCGGCGAGCACATCACGGGTGCCCCGAGCCGCTCAGCTAAAATCCGGATTTGCTCGCTGGCTGCGCGCGCGCCGTATCCCAGCCAGAGAGCGACCGTGCCTTCACGCAACAGCGCAACGCAGTCGTTGATCAGGGATTCCGGCAGAGCGTCCGGCTGTCGCACGGGCAAGATGCCGGGCAGGGAATTCGGAAAGGGAACTGCCTGCAGCCCCGTAGGAATTGATAGATGGCACACAAAACCACCCGGACGCGCCAGGCCGTTCGCGATGCGGCGCGCGATCTGGGGCAGCGCCTCGGCGGATTCCATCGCGGTCGCCATGTGAAACAAAGCGCCCGGCGCCGTGAAGCCAACCGGCAGGAAATCGCTGTCGGTTTCCTGGATGGCCCAGCGGCCTCGATTCGAAGCCGTCGTGCAGGCCGAAAGCAGGATGATCTTCGCGCCTTCTCCACGAGCGGCCAGCATACCCGTGAGCGCGTTAGTTAGTCCTGGCCCTGTCGTAGCGAACACCACCACCGGCGCGCCGCTTGCGAAATGAGCTTCGATCGCGGCGAAACCGGCGCCGGTTTCCTGCCGGAAATGCACGACCTGAATCTTGCTCGCTGAAAGCGCGCCCCAAATTGCCGCAATCGCACCGCCTGAAACGCCAAAAGCATAACGCACGCCCACGGCGCTCAAAAAATCGGCTAGCGCTTCGCTGGTGTTTTGTAATCTCGCGCCGGCTGGCGCGGTGGCGCTGTCAACAGCCATTTGCCCAAAAATGAAATGAAGATTTCAGCATCATTTCTCCGGTTTTCGTTCGATGTCTCTTGGATGATAACGCGGGCAAAATTCCGATAATCTCTATATATGTCTTGGCTGATTCGCGACCTGCGTTATGGACTGCGCGAGAACTTTCGACGTCCGGGGTTCACGGCTCTCGCTGTTTTGACTTTAGCGCTGGGCATTGGCTCCGTAACTGCGATGTACAGCGTCATCTATAACGTCTTGCTGAATCCGTTCCCGTATACGGATCCGCGGCGTATGGTGGACGTCATCATACAAGACACGCAGCGGAGTTCCGGCGGCATCAGAGGCGCTCTCACCGTTCCTGAATTTCGAGCCTACGTGGATGAGAGCGATGTCTTCGAAGAGGCCGTAGGAACGGATACTCGAGTGAAGCAGCGCCGCACCTCCGAGGGAACCGAGGACATCGTCGTCTCAGCGGTAACTCCCAACACCTTCCACTTTCTTGGTGTAAAACCGCTGCTGGGCCGAGTGAGTACCGAGCAGGACGCCCGCCCCGGCGCTCCTCCCGTCGGCATCTTGAGCTATCGCGCATGGATGGCCAGCTTCTCCGGAGACCCGGCCGTCTTGGGCCGCGCTATTTTCGTAGACGACAAGCCGCTGACCATCATCGGCATCATGCCTCCGCATTTCGGCTGGAACGTAGCCGATGTCTGGGTTCCCGACGCGGCCGATTTTACCGATCCGCATCCGATGGACCGTGCCTTCTGGCTCCAGGCAAGACTCAAGCGTGGAATTGGATTGGAACAAGCTCAGAGCCGGCTCAACGGGATTGCCGCGCGCCTGGCGGAGCGCTATCCGGAACGATACCCGAAAAAATTCACGATCAAGGTGCTGAGCGTCATCGACTGGGTAGTCGGAAAATTTCGTGCTGTCCTATACACGTTATTCGGCGCTGTGGCGCTTCTGTTGCTGATCGCCTGCTGCAACGTGGCGAATATGCTGCTTTCGCGCGCCACCGCCAGGGAGCGGGAAATTTCCATCCGCGCCGCCTTGGGAGCAACACGCTTCCAGATATTGCGTCAGTTGCTAATAGAGAGTTCGATTCTTTCTATTTGCGGCGGAATACTTGGTGTGGCGTTTGCCTATGGCGCCGTCAAAGCGCTCTCCTACCTCATGCCGCCCAACACCATCGCGGTAGAGACGGAGATCGCAATCAAAATGCCAGTGCTGCTGTTTACGCTGGCGAGCGCCGCCGTGACGACTCTTTTGTTC
>JAICIH010000270.1 GCA_025924475.1 Bryobacteraceae bacterium | reverse complement strand
GTTCTTTTCGAAAACTTCCCCGGCTTTTCTGAATAGTGCGAGCGCTCCTTCGATGTTGCCCTTTCGGTCCTCGACGAGCGCGATGCCACGCAGACTGCGCGCTGCGTCCGGCTGGAATGCGCCGCCAATCTTTTGTTGAATCGCCAGCGCTTTTTGATGCGCTGTTATCGCGGCGTCATAATGCTCCGTGATCCCTTCGATAGAGCCCAGGCGGTTATATGCTTCCGCGACGTCGAGATGGTTGTCGCCGAGGATGCGTATGCGAATCGCCAACGCCTTCTGAATCAGACTGCGAGCCTGATCCATGTGCCCGAGTCTCTGTTCCGTGCGGCCGAGTTGCAGAAGTACCCCGGCGGCCTGCAAATCTCCATCCCGGCCAGAGGCATGCGGCAGCGCGAGCGACTTCTCCGCAAACCTTTTCGATTCGCGATACTGTCCAAGGGCGTCATACACCCTGCTCATCGTGCCGTACAGATTTGCCTGCACCGAAGGCTGGCCTTTCAACTCCGTGTCGATCGTCGCCGCGCCACGCTCCAGCAGTTCCGTCACGGTGGTTGGTTTGTCCGGAGCTTGTTGCCGGTTCGGAAGCGTGAAAAGTTGGACGAGAAACTCCGATACCTGGCGTGCTGTGGCCGCTTCCTGCTTTGCGACTGCCTCCGCCCGAGTAGCGCGAACGAACTCGACGGTTGCTGTAACCATACCTGTCGCCAGCGCAACACTGGTAACGATTCCCGCAATCACCTGCACTCTGTGCCGTTGAACGAATTTGCGCGCTTGATACCAGAGGGTAGGGGGATGTGCCGACACCGGCACGCCTCTCAAGTACCGGCGAAGATCCTCGGCCAAGGCCTCAGTGGTGTCATAGCGACGGCGCCGATCGACCTCGAGAGATTTGATTACAATCCAGTCGAGATCGCCCTCGAGTTCACGCCGCAAAGCGGCGGCCGTGGTATTTCTCGCGATGGCCAGGTCCGTGCCCGCAGGCGAGGAATCGATCCGCAGGCTTGGCCGCGAAGCGCGAAGCTCACCGCCGGCCAATAGAGCCAGAAATCGTGCGTAGCCCACATCCTTGGGGTCCGACGGCAAGCATCCAGCGAGCAGCTCGTACAGGATCACGCCAAGCGAATACACATCACTGCGCGTGTCCACGTCCATTGGGCCGTGTCCGGCTTGCTCCGGGCTCATATAGGCGGCTGTGCCGAGCGCCTGGTCCGTGCGGGTGTACGCCGTCATCCCCTCGGATGTGTCCAAGCCAATGGCTTTGGCAATTCCGAAATCGATGATCTTGGGTACGGGTGTAGCGGAGTCGCCACTCACCAGAACATTGGAAGGTTTGAGATCCCGGTGCAGCACGCCCTTTTGGTGCGCGTGCTGAACCGCCTGGCAAATCAGAATCAGCAACTCAACACGTTTACGAATCGATAGACGATGGACATCGCAATATTCAAGGAGCGGTATACCATCCACCAGCTCCATGACGAAGTAGGGAAGGCCGGCGCTTGTTTGTCCCGCGTCGAACACCTTCGCCACATAGGGATGATCCATGGCCGCGAGCGCCTGCCGTTCGGTCATAAACCGCGCCACAACCTCTTTGGTGTTCATTCCGAACTTGACCAGTTTGAGCGCGACGCGACGCCGAACGGGCTCGAGTTGCTCAGCCTCATAGACGGTACCCATGCCGCCTTCCCCCAGGATGCGGATCAGCCGATACGGTCCGATTGTTTCCGCCCGGTCCCTGATGGATTGCAGAATCAATGGACTGAGCGTTGCTTGATCCGTTGCGGAATGCATCGCCAGCAAGCGACGCAATCGGGTATGCAGTTCGCTATCGTTGCCGCAGGCCTCGTCCAGGAAGGACTCCCACTGCACCGGCGGCCGATCCAAGCAGGCGTCGAAGAGCTCTTGCTCGCGTTCCCGCAACAGGTCGTCCATGCCGCCGCCGCAATCCCTCAGTGAGAACAGCTCATGTTCTGCAAACGCTCGAACAGCCATGCTCGCGCATAGGCCCAATCGCGTTTTATGCTGGCGAGGGAGCGGCCGGCTATTTCCGCAACTTCCTCCAGGGTGCAGCCGGCGAAATAACGCAGCTCAATCAGCCGGACGAACCGCTCATCCACTTCTCCCAGGGCGGTCAATGCCTCATCCAGGGCGAGCATATCGACGGCCGGCGTCTCGGCGGCAATGGCCAAATCGTGAAACGTCACGCGCTTTGCCTGACCTGCTCTCTTCTGGCAGCTCCTGCGCCTTGCTTCTTCGGTAAGGACCTGCCGCATAGCGCGGGCGGCCGCTCCAAAGAAGTGTGCCTTGTTTTCCCACGCATGGCCGCCGGCGTTGAGCCGCATCCACGCTTCATTGACAATCGCGGTGGGCTGCATAGTCCGGCCATTCATCTGGCCGGACATAAGAGACGTAGCGATTTGCCGCAGTTCCTGATAGACGAGTGCGATTAATGAGTCGAAGGCGCTTCTGTCCCCATCCCGTGCGCTTTCGAGCAGTCTTGAGACGTCATCCCGGACCATACAGAACTCTGCAATGTAGGTAAACAGCGTATCAGCATTTGGAATACAAAGATGAGCTTTTTTCGCCGCCAAATCCCTATGTATGGATGTCAGTTCACTTTTTATAGGAGAAATCAAGATGTTTTTGGGAATTAGTGGGAAAAGAATTGGTGCAAGGAGAAATCGCAGATGGCTATTCGGGAGCGTAATGTTCGGGCTCCTCGGCAGCACGATGGGAACCACGTCTCTGTGGGGTGATACGTTTTGGGGCGCGACTGCGAGCGGGCGCGCGCGACAGTTCGAGATTGTTTGCAGTACCTGTCCCAATCCCGTTACGGAGCTCTCAAGTCTCAGCGATGGCGGGTTCGGGGAAAACACCGCAGCCGTCGAGTTCTCGAACGGCAACGCCACCTACGACGCGAAGGCAATATTCACCGGACCGAACTCTCTGCCGCACCTGGGCGTCTTGGCGAGCGGCGATATTGCGGTCCTGTCGCCGGGTGCGCTCCTCTACTCAGCCGGCGCCACCGCCCGCGCTACCGAGCAATACGAATACGTAGGTAGCGCGCCGACGGAATATACGCTCGAATACAACATCAACGGAGCGATTTCAGGCGGCATCCTGGCAGAAATCGCCGGCGGATTTGCAGTGTTCGGCAGCGGCTTTAATCCGAATCAGGAGGTTCAGCCGGAGCTGGGGTTTACTTTCGATCACATCAACGGCGACGGGACGGAGAAGCCAGTACATCTTACTGGCAGTGTGACATTCACCGTAAACCCGGGCGACACCATCTTCGTACAATCCACGTTGGATGCCTTCGTCGATTCCCGTTCGCAACAGTTGGCCGCGGTTGCGGACGCCTCTCATACGCTAGATATGAGCTTCACTGAGGGCGACGCTTCTTTGCTGATTCCTGCCGCCACGGCGGCGCCGATTTCGGATGTGCCCGAACCCGTGACGACTACTCTGCTTGGCATTGGACTGGCCGGCGTGGGAGTTGTCCTGCGCCGCCGGCGGCCTTTGTAATTTGGGGATTTCGTAGCCTGTCCCCGAATTAGAAGTTGAGGCGTAGGGCAAGCTGGAATTGACGATTGGTGCCTAAGCCGATCTGGTTGGACACGGTCGAGTTGAGCACACCGAAATTGCCGCCAGCCGCCGAGGCGGTGAATGGCTGGCTTGGCTGGATACCTACGCTGCCGGGTCCGGCGCCGATGCCTTGGCCGAGGCGCAAGTTGCCGGGGTTGGCGAAGTTTGCGTGATTAAAGATGTTGTATGCTTCGCCGCGAAATTCGAGATTCAGGCGCTCGGTAATGGCGAACCGTTTGCTCAAAGTTAGATCCAACTGCGCAAGCATCGGTCCAGACAGCGAGTTCCGCGCCGAATTTCCAAATGTCCCCGGGCGGGGCACTGTGAAGGCGGCGGGATTAACATAAGCTAGTCCGGCATTGTACAGAATCGGCTGAACGCCCGGAACGACGTCGGGACGACGCACATTGCGCGAGCTGCCGCCGCCGGGTGTATTCACAACGGCAGTAGTGACCACCTGGCCGTTTTCGACGAGCGGATTTGTGTAAACGTTTCCGTTGCGATTGTCGACATAAGCAAGGTCGGGCCGCGTGATCATCACATCGATCGGTACGCCGGAGCGCGCATTGAGAACACTGCCTAGTTGCCAGCCGCCAAAGGCCAGATTCAGGGGCTTCGAAAGATTGTTCCCGAAGCGTCTTCCACGGCCGAAAGGCACGTCGTAGAGTGCGTCGATATTCAGGCTCTGGCGAATGTCGAAGTTATTGCGTCCGTAATCGGCGCCGAAGTTGAAGGGATTCCCGGCGGTGTTGGCTTCGTTCGATCCGGCGCTATTTCCAATGGAGTGTCCCCAGGTGTATTGCGCCCCCAGAGTCAAACCCTTCGAATATCGGCGAGTAAAGGTGGCTTGCAAGGCGTCGTAGTGGTCGTTTCCGCCGCTGGTTTTGTAGTCGATTTCGGCAAAGCGGCCACCGAACTGGCGAATGGCTGTCGCTGCCCCCGTTGTGGGATTTACATTCAGGCCGGTTATCAGGTTCGTGATGCTACGTAAGAACAGATTGCGGCCCTGGCTGCCCACATAACCTAAGGTGACTGTCATCGAATCCGGCAGCTCCTGCTGCACCGAAAACGAATAAGACAGAACTCGCTCGGGGACTCGATATCCCGGAGCGTAGGCGCGCGGCTGATATCCGAGAGTCGGGCTGTTGATGTTATAGTTCGCGAATACCGCAGCCGTGTTCAGCGGGTACTGGAGCAGAGGCCCGGAAGTGATAGTTGTGCCAATGCGATCGTTCGCTTCCGGCTGTAACTGGTCTTCGGTTTGGCCGGGTCCGTAGTAGTAGCCTGCGCCGGCGCGCAATACCGTTTTGCCATTGGTTGCGAGCGGCGACCAGGTGAAGCCGAGGCGCGGGCCGAAGTTCTTGGTCGAGCTGTTGTACCAGTCACCGGAATATTTCGGGATGATGTCGCCAGCTAGCATGTTGAAGAAGACGTTCTTGTTACGCGCTTCGCTGAGGGGCGAGTAATATTCGTATCGCAGACCGTAATTCATGGTGAAGTTCGGCCGGATTCGCCACTCATCCTGCGCGTAGCCGATGTAGTAAGTCTGCTGCAACCTGGCGTTTCCCGAGAGGCCGGTGAAAGGGCTGAGCGCGCTGAGATCGCCGTTAAAGGCAATGGAGGACGGTTTGTTCGCAAGGAAGTCGGCCACATTGTTAAACGTGTAAGTGGTGCCGCCGAGCTGATCGTTGTACAGAGTGATGGGGCGGAACTCCACGCCGAATTTCATATTGTGGTTTCCCTGTGTGATGGAAAGATTGTCGATTCCGGATAACGTGTAGTTGGTGTAGGGAGCGCCGCGGCCATTAAAGGAGCTGGACAGCCGAATTAATCCCGACGGAGTGGCCATGGCGGCATTGCCGGATTGGCCCGCGATTCCGCCGAGCGCGACGCTGCCTGTCAAATTGAGGGTCACACCTGTAAGATCCACGCCCGGACTCGGTCCCGGCTGTCCGGCGACACGCTCTTTCACCGAATTCACGCCGAATTTTGTTTCGTTGAGTATTCGAGGGCTTAGTGTTTGGGTGAGGGTGATCACTCCGTTCTGCGGAACGACAGTCTGGTTGTATTTGCTCAGCGTTGAATTTTGAGTTTGGGAGGATGTGCCCTGATCTCGAAAATAGCGGACGTATAAATGGAAACGTTCGCTGAGATTGTAGTCGAGACGGATTCCACCATAGTCTTCATTAACCAGATTGGGGCCGGTGACGGTAGTCAGGTCCTGCAACGAGGTCAACGGAAATTGGCCCTTGGGGAAGGCAGATAAGAGCGGCTGAATGGCGGGCACAGCCTGCACGCGCGCGGCATCGTTGAGCGTGCTTTCGACGAAGGGAGTGGCGGTGCGCTGGCGCAGGCCTTCGTAGCTCGCGAAGAAAAAGAGCTTGTCACGGATAATTTTGCCGCCCAGCGAGCCGCCGAACTGGTTCAGGCGAAGTTTGTCGACCGACTTACCGGCGAAGAAATTGCGAGCGTCGAAATAGTCGTTACGAACGTATTCGAACAGTGAGCCGTGCCAGTCGTTGCTCCCCGATTTAGTAATGACGCTGATCTGGCCGCCGGTGCCGGTTCCGTACTCGGCGGGATAGTTGCTGCTATCGATTCGGAACTCCTGAATATTTTCAAGGCTCTGCTGGAGGCGGAAATTGGAGGTTGTCTCGCCGTTCAAATTGCCGGGTGAGGCGTCTATGATGGAACTCGCCTCGACACCGTCGTAACGAAGAACGTTCTGCTGATTGGAACGACCGCTGAAGCGAATGTTGTCGTAGGTTCCGCTGCCATTGTTGACTGCGCCAGGGGTGAGCAAATAGAGCTGCGAAACCTGGCGTCCATTCAAAGGCAATTGCGCCACTTCGCGCTCGCTTACATTGACACCCATCTTGGCGCTACTCAAATCGACGGCCGCAATGGCTCCGCCATCGACATTGACCACGGAAGCGGTTCCGCTAACCGCCAGGTTCAGATTCCGCCGGATTTCCTGGCCCACTTGCAACGGAAGACCTTTGACCTCGGCTTTGGCAAAGCCGGGTTGCGAAGCGGACAGAGTATATTCGGATGGCTCGAGAGCGGTGAACGCATAATTTCCATCGTCACCGGTAGTGGTCGATCGCTCCCGATTGGTTCGCTCATTCACAATGGAGACAGTGGCGCCTTTTACGATGGCCCCGGAAGGATCGAGAACCGTGCCGACGATGCGTCCTGAACTAGTCTGAGCCAGCGACGGAATAGAGATGCCAAGGGCGAGAAAAACCGATATAAGTGTCCTCAAATAACGAACTCCCGCTCTAGAGCGTAAAGGCGGGACATTTCAAAACGATAACGAAGCGTTTAATACTGTGTGACGGACGCGATGGATTATTCCAGCCGGGTGTTGCCGGCAGGCTCGATGACGGCGGACATCGAACCCTTGGATTTCGGCATGCGGGGGTCGGCTCCATAGGCGTGAATCTGATCGCGCGCGAATTCGGCTTCCGAGCGCTCGCAGGTGATGACAATGGTGCGCCCGTTGGTGTCAACCTCCACGGCGTGCTGCAGCGCAGCCTCCGCAGAGAGGAAAAACAGCTTCTGCAGCATCTCGATTACGTAGTCATACGTGTGCTCGTCGTCATCGAGCAGCACTACATGAAAGAGACGCCCATGTTCCTGGCGCTCGATGTCTTTCACCTCGGGGACGACTTCAGCACCGGCAACGTTCTGCATCTCAGAATACGATCATTTTTATTGGAGCATATCGAGAGTTCCGGGGGCTCCTCACTCCCGTTTGTCCAGGCTGAGATTCGCCCGAAACGCGGAGTTCCCAACAGTTTATGTGGTCCAGCCGGTTGTGTACACCGGCTATCATGCCTATTGATGTAATAAAGACTCGGCTATTTCCTTATCGCGCAACTCTGCATAGGTCAGATTCGCCGCTGACTTCGCTGCGATCTGACGTGCAGCAGCAAGTGCATCTGGCTGGAACGAATCATACCCGATGTCGCCCAGACGCGAAGCGACATACAGGCTGCCGGGTTGACGTTTCTCCAAGGCTGATTTCAGCAAGGCAGCGAAGTAGTCGTCGGTGGCATAATCCCGAGCTAAAAAGCTTGCGCATTCGGGCGCGAAGGACATTCTCGCAATCAGAGCGTCAATAATAAGCCGACCTGTCGCTGGAGTATCGGGCATCTGGTTGAGGATTGCCGACGCGATCGAGAATCCGTGATCGGTAGACGGGTTCCAGTTTATGTCGCGCCAATGACCGACTCTAAGATCATTCAAGCTGGGGCGCCGGGTACCCATAAGATCGACCAGTACATTGGCCCATCGTGGCTCATCAGTTCCGATAGCCTCCCTAAGAACTGGCATTACCTCAGATGCGAGGTTCTGGTATTGATCGTGAACGTAGCCAGCCGCAGTCGAGATCTCGGCTGGCGTCCCATGGCTCAGAGAATTTGTGATCTCACGAAGGATAAACTCGCGTCCAGTATGTGGCTGAATAAGAGCCTCATCGAGCACGGGGCGCACGGAAACGGTCAAACCGACGCCTTCGTCCCCTAATAGCATCCAGGGGTCTCTCGTCGGGCTCTCGTTGCGCTGAAGCGGAATGAGCAGCACCACTCCCGCTCTAAGACTCGCAAGAGGCGGAGGGGTG
>JAICIH010000269.1 GCA_025924475.1 Bryobacteraceae bacterium | reverse complement strand
TCGAACCCACGTTAGAGTTTCCCCTAAACACGCTTTCCAAGCGTGCGCCTTCAACCACTCGGCCATCTCTCCGATTTTAGAATCAACCCCTTACGAACGCTCTCAACAAGATTATCTCAGAGCGGTGTAAAGGCCTGCTACCCGAACGTCGCGCCGTTTTGCTGCGGTATTATCTCGCCATGATTACACGGCGAATGATGCGGATTGTGGCGCTGCTGGCCATTCTTACCGCGACGACGCTTCGAGCGGACCGGGTGGATGAGTATGTCGCTGCTCAGATGAAGCGGTTCGATGTGCCCGGCGTCTCGTTCGCTGTGCTGAAGAACGGAACAATCATCAAAATAGCATCGTATGGTCTGGCCGATATCACACGCAAAATTCCCGCGGCCGATGACAAGGTCTACAAGATTGGCTCCATCAGCAAGCAGTTCATCGCCAGCGGGATCATGCTGCTTGTGCAAGACGGCCGAATGAAACTCGACGAGCCGGTGAGCGCCTATCTGACCCTCGCCTTGCAGGCTTGGCCGCAGTTCCTTGAACAGCAGGTGTTCGAGCCGGCGGGTATGACGCACACTACGCCAACGAACTTGATCCTGGCGCCGCCCAATCGCGCGGTGGGCTATACCGGCCGCAACAACCAGAAGGTCGCCCCAGAGTGGGTGGCGCTACGCCCGAGCGGTGCGTTTTACTCCACGCTGCGGGATATGGCGAAGTGGGATGCGGCTCTCTATACGGAGAGGTTGATTGCCAAAAGTAGGGCGGCTCTCCTGAGCCGCGCCGGACGTCCCCGTCCGGCTTGCGATGTTTGCACGCAATCGGGGAGGCCGACGAGGACGTCGGCCGCGGACCAGGAGGTCCGCCCCACATGGCAGCCGATGCGCGCGATTCTTTGCTGGACTTAGCCTAGATCGAACTTTTCGTGGTGGAGGGTGGCATCGCCGGTTACCAGCACCGGCCGGCCGAGAATTTCTTCCAACTCCTCCAGATATTTATTGCTACTTGCTTTGAGGACCTTGGCCACATCCGGATGCACGCGCAAAAGGACATCCTTGCCTTCGATCGCCTTGGCTAGCTTCTGCGCTTCGATCAGGATCTCACCGATTACCGTTTGGACGCTCTTAATGTAACCCGCGCCTTCGCAGTGCGGGCAAGGCGAGCAGAGGGTTCGTTCCAGACTCTGCTTCACGCGCTTGCGCGTGATCGCCACGAGTCCGAAATCGTTGAATTGCAGAATTTTGTTGGGAGCTTTATCGGCGCGCATGGTTTCCTCGAGCGCCTGCATCACCTTTTGGCGGTTCTTGCGCTCGTCCATATCGATGAAGTCCACGACGATGATGCCGCCCAGGTCGCGCAGCCGAATTTGCCGCACGATTTCTTTGACCGCTTCAATGTTCGTCTTAACGATCGTGTCTTCGAGCCGATTCGATTTGCCGACGTATTTGCCGGTATTGATATCGATGGCCACCAACGCCTCGGTTTGATTGATCACGATATAGCCGCCGGACTTCAGCCAAACCTTCGGCCGCAGCGCCTTCTCCAGCTCCTGCGTAATCCCGAACGCATCGAAAATCGGGGCAGGGCGCGTATACATTTTTACGCGGTTTACGAGCGCCGGCTGGAAGCGCTGCATGAAGGTCAAGACACTTTCGTATAACTCTTCGTTATCGACCCAAATGGCTTTGTATTCATCGGTCACATGATCGCGCAAGATTCGCTGCACCAGATCGAGATCGCAATGCAGCAGCGCGGGCGCGGGTTTCTTCTCGGCCTTCTGACGGATGTCGAGCCAGAGGCCATAGAGAAAGTTCATGTCGGCGGCGATCTCTTCTTCCGGTACGCCCTCTCCGGCGGTACGCACAATGAAGCCGCCGGTTGTGCCGACGCGATGGGTTTGCAGAATGCGTTTGAGCCGGTGCCGCTCCTCTTCACTCGCCACTTTGCGAGAAACACCGAGGTGCTCCACGCTCGGCATGAATACGACATAGCGGCCCGGGAGCGCGATATGGGAAGTGATGCGCGCGCCTTTTTGGCCGAGCGGCTCCTTGGCGATCTGAACGATGATCTCCTGGCCGGGCTTGAGCAATTCCGAAATGGAAGGCATGACCCGCTCTGGCCGTTCCGTGGCGTGCTCTTCGATGTTTTCACGGGCCTGTGATTCGAGAGCCGGAGCCGCGGCGCTGCCCGCACCTGGACTACCGACGCCAGACGCCTGTCCTTGGCCAAAGCGACTTCCGCCGCGCCGCCGCCGCATACGGCGGGAAACGCGGTGCATGGAACGATTGCTGGGATCGCGCACCATCGCGGTTTGCGCCGCCGGCGCCCCCTCTTCGGGCGGCGCTACGGGCGTTTCGCCTTCCGCGTCGCTGGGAACGACATCACCGCCAGCAGCATTCTCGAGCGCTTCTTCAATTTCCGGCGCCAGCTCTTCAACGGCCGGCAGCGTCTCCTCGGCCTCTTCGGTTTCCAGCTCGTCCGCTTCGGCTGCCGTGTCGAGCGGCTCGCCGGAAAATTCTTCTTCGCCGCGATAGATCGAGGTCATGGCCGGGATGGCCGTCTCGCCGGCAGATGCTTCGGCATGATCCTGCTCGACGTGCTCCAGCTTTTGCTCCTCAGCATCCACCGCATCGCCGTCACGATGCGAAAAGATCCGGTCGGCCATTTCCAGCTCGTCGGCCTCGGCGGCGATGTGCTCGTCGGCTTCGGCCTCTTCGAAGGCGTCTTGGGAGCCAGATTCGTAGGAGTCCGATTCGGCATCGAGTTGCGACTCGCCGGCGGGCTCAGTCCGGCGATACTTCGCCAGCGATTCTCCTGGGAGGACGATCACGCCGTCGGGTTCTTCGGCCACAGGTCCTGTTTCCTGGAGGGCGGCCCTGGGTGCTTCCGCCGCGGCGGGAGACTCGACGGAGCGCCCGGCATTTGCGGCCGGCTGGGCATATTTACTTTCCGGGAAATCCCGGCCGTGCGATCGCCGCCGCCGTGAGCGTCTGCCGCGGCGGCCGCCACGATCGCCTTCCGGCCGCTCGCCGCTTCGAAGCTGCTCCGGCGGACGGGAGACGGCTTGTTCCGGAGGCGCGATGGCGTCCACTGGAACGGCGTTTCCCTCGCCAGAGGCGGATTCTATCGTCTCCGGGGCGCGTTCTTCGGGCGCCCGCTCGCGTCCTCGATTTTGGCCGCGATCGCGCCGGTCGCCACGATGGTGCGGACGATCCTCTTTGACCGTGTCGATATCTTCGCCGTGTTCCTCGAAGAAATCCGATACGTATAAGAAAGTGTCGCGCTCGAGGCCAAGATCTACGAATGCGGACTGCATTCCGGGAAGCACGCGCGTAACACGCCCTTTATGGATGCTTCCGGCAAGCGCGTATTCCTGGCCGCGCTGGAAATAAACTTCAACTAATTGATCCTCTTCGAGGATCGCTACTTTGGTCTCGTGGCGATTGGAGCCAATCACCAGTTCCTTACTCATCGAATCACCGCCTTTGGGGCCGATGAGAATACCAAGAACTCCGGATCTGTATTATGCCTGCCGTCCACGTTTCGAACGAGACCGCTAAGCCGAAAACTGTATCGCCAAGCGAACGGAGACGATCTCAACAACACTCACGCTCGGGCATACCCTATTCACTCTTACTTAATGTCAACCAATCCGAAAATCTTTGTCCTTCTCAGCTCGGCCCTTTCGTCCGAACCGGCCCCGCCTGGGGCCGTTTTTAATTCACCAACCGGCGCCACCTGACGCCGTGTACCAAGCCCAGCCTCAGGCAAATAGACCACGTGCTCGATCCCCCCGAACTCATCAGAGGCAGCGGGATTCCGGTAATCGGCATCCTGCCGATCACCATACCCACGTTCACCAGCACATGAAACAAAAGCAAAGCGGCAACGCCCATGCAGATGTACAACCCAGCTTTATCCGTCGCAGTCTGCGCATTCTGCACTATCTGCATGATCAGCAGGAAATACAGAACCAGGGCAATCACCACACCTACAAATCCGTGTTCCTCGGCAAACGAGGAGAAGATGAAATCGGTATGCGGCACCGGTAGAAAACCGAGGTGCGTCTGAGAACTTTCTTTCGTTCCACGTCCCCACATTCCTCCATTGCCAACCGCAATTCTCGATTGGATCACCTGAAAACCCGTTCCCTTCGGATCCCGGTCCGGATAGACGAAACTTACCAATCTATCTTTTTGATACGGCTTAAGAAAATGATAGCCGATCGGCAAACTGACCAATAGGACAGTGGCGATAATGGCGATATATTTCCAGCGTAAACCGGCCATAAATATGCTGGCGATGAAGATGGGAAGGTAGGTCAGCGAGGTCCCGAGGTCGGGCTGCTTCATGACCAGGAGCATAGGCAGGCCGACCAGTGCGCCCAGCTTTACGAGATCTTTCCAACTCACCGAGCCGGCGGTTTTAACATCCGTTAGATAACGCGCCACGAGCAGAACCAGGACGATTTTGACGAATTCCGACGTTTGAAAAGTGAAGCCGGCAACCCGAATCCAGCGTGTGGAGCCGAACACCTTGTTTCCGGCCACCGCGGTAGTGATCAAAAGCGCTAGGGAAGCCAAATAGAGGTAGGTCACCCGTCCAAGGAGCATGTGGTAATCGATGTTGGAAGCCATCCACATCATGCC
This sequence comes from Bryobacteraceae bacterium, assembly GCA_025924475.1. Taxonomy (GTDB): domain Bacteria; phylum Acidobacteriota; class Terriglobia; order Bryobacterales; family Bryobacteraceae; genus Bog-105. The sequence continues at coordinate 3,574 of JAICIH010000269.1, read as the reverse complement.
CAGCCCGGTGACTACCCAGATAATCTGCTTCCACCAGGCGTCCTCCCATTTGGTGGCGAGCGTCGCGCTGTAGATTTGCAGGACGCCGAGCCCGCCTAACGCCAACGTGACGATCAGCAGCGTCCAATCGAGATCGCGGATCGAGCGGTATACGGCCATTAGCGGAGCGCGCCTCCGGACAACGGCAACCAGGCGAAAAGCCGGGGCGCCTGAAAAGGTTGCGTGTTTTGCGTTATACGGCTACCCCCGCGCGCTTTCTTATCGAAGTACGCCTTCAACACGTCGCGCACGATGGGGACGGCATTGTAGCTTTCCACGCCGTTTTCGAACAGCGCGACAACGGCAATCTCCGGATTCTCCACAGGCGCGAAGGCCACGAACCAGGCGTTATTGGCGAGTTCGCTGTGCAGTCTTGCTCCTTTGGTCTTCTCCGTGGCAGCGACCTGCGCCGTACCGGTTTTACCGGCAACCTTTACGTTGGGCAGTTGCGCGGCATGTCCCGTGCCCCATTCGTTCACTACGCCGTACATGCCGGAAACAACCTGCTCCAGATTTTCGGGTTTAAAGTGAGCCTGGCGCAGTAGAACAGGCGCTTTGTCTTGGATCAGGTGAGGTTTGTACCATTTGCCTCCCTCGCCCAATCCGCTCAGCGCCGATAGAATCTGGATCGGAGACACTGTGACCGCGCCCTGCCCGATGGCCACCGAAATGGTTTCTCCGGCGTACCATTTCTGCCGCGAGACGCGCAGCTTCCATTTTGTTGAGGGCATGGTGCCCTGGGTTTCGTTTGGAAGATCGATGCCGGTCCTTCGGCCGATGCCGGTCAGGTCGGCGTAATGCGCGATGCGGTCGATGCCGAGCCGGTTGCCGACATTGTAGAAATACACGTCGCAGGATTGCGCAATGGCGCGATGCAACTGAATATCGCCGTGACCATGCTTTAAATGGCAGGCGAAATAGTGGCCGTAAAAGGAGGCGCCGCCGGCGCAATGGAACGTCGTCTTGTCGTCGATAACGTCGGCTTCGAGGCCGGCAATCGCCATGATCGGTTTGAAAGTCGAGCCTGGGGCCAATTGCGCCTGAATCGCGCGATTAAGAAGCGGCTTACCCGGATCGTTCGCCATCTGGCTCCACTCCTTGCGGGTGATGCGGCCGGTGAACTTGTTTGGGTCGTAGCTGGGCGAACTGACCATGGCGAGGATAGCGCCATTGCGCGGGTCCATCGCCACCACGGAGCCGCGTTTGCCGGCCATGGCCAGCTCTCCTACCGCCTGCAGGTCCAGGTCGAGAGTGGTCTTCAGGTCTTTCCCGGGGACGGCTTCCTGCGTCGCCTCCATCTGGCGCTCGCGGCCGAGATTGTCGACGAGGACGCGCTGTTGTCCATCCACGCCGCGCAGCGTCTTGTCGTATTCGCGTTCGAGGCCGTCCTTGCCGATGATGTCGCCCTGGTGGTAATCGATGAATTGCGGGGAATCGAGCTCGGCTTCCCCAATTTCACCGACATAGCCGACCACGTGCGCCGCAAATCCGTCCTGCGGATACTGGCGGCGCCAGGAGCGGATCAATTGCATTTCCGGATAGGCGCTCGCGTCCTGGTGGGATTCGATCCAGGCGATTTCGTCGCGCGTCAACTGGTCCTTGACGATAATTTGCGGACGCGAGGCGCTGCGGCGGATCATTCCGGCCAAGTCGCCGTAATCGAGCTGCATCGCGTTGGCGATTGCCGGCAGGTGCTCCCATTTGATTTCGTCGCGATTGAGCAGCAAAGAGTAAGACGCTTTGTTGTCTACGATGACGCGGCCGTCGCGATCGAGGATCTTGCCGCGCGGCGCGAGCAGCGGAGTGCTCTTGATGCGATTCCGCTCGGCGGCCTCGCTGTACAATTCGGGATTTTTGACCTGGAGCTGCCAAAAGCCGGAGACCAGAAACACGAAGACCAGGACGGTCAGGTACTGGAAGATCGCGATCTTGCCGGCTGCTTCCTTCGGATCGTCGTCGCGAGGAAGCCGTTGCGAAACGATACGCTCGTCTCGCCTAGGGTCGCTTTTCAGTAATCGCACTGCCGGTTCGTATCTTTATTATTCTATCGAGAGAGTGTCGCGGACTTGCCCCCGATCTCACTCAGCAGGCGAGAGTTTTTCGCGTGTCGCGGTGAGTTCTTTAGTATGTGCCAAACCGCTTACTGGCGTGCGCGGCTCAGTTTCGAGGCGCGTTCATACCCTGTTTTCATTGCGCTAGCTCAAATGAGCATGGCGCCGTCCACCCCGAGCACTTGGCCCGTTATGTAGGCCGACAGGTCGGAGGCAAAGAACAAAACGGCATTCGCTACATCGTCAGGTTCGCCGATACGGCCCATCTTGATGCTCGTCAGGAGTTCCGCATAGCGGCCTTCCGGCAGCGCGGCGGTCATTTCGGTGCGTATAAATCCCGGTGCGATGGCGTTCACACGGATATTCATGGGCGCCAATTCCTTTGCCGCGGCGTAGGTCAGACCCAATAGCGCGGCTTTGGAAGCGGCGTAAACCGACTGTCCTTCGCTGCCGGTGCGCCCCGCGATAGAGCTGATGTTGATGATGGAGCCGGACCGTTCCCTCGACATGAGGAGGGAAGCTTCCTGCAGGTGGTAGATGGAGCCCAGCGTGTTGGCGCCGAAAACCTCCTGGATCATCTGCTGCGAAGCCATTCCAAGCGATGCGTCTCGCCGGATGCCGGCGTTGTTCACCAGAATGTCCAGGCGGCCGAAGCGCTGAAATATGCCGGCGTAGCAGGCCCGGACGGCCGGAGCGTCGGCGGCGTCGGCGAGCAAACCGATGCACTCCACTCCGAATTCCTGTTGTATTTCATGGGCGCATCGGCAGAGAACGTCTTTATTATGCGCGCCGTTCAGGATGACACTCGCGCCTGAGCGAGCGAGGGCGCGCGCCGCGGCCAGCCCGATGCCGCGTGTCGATCCGGTGATGAATGCGACCTTGTTTTTTAAATTCAAACGGTCTTCAAGACTCAAAAGCAATTCCCTACGTAGCAACTAATGGAGCCCGGCGCATTCCCATAGCAGGGAGCGATTGGCGGAGTGGAAGGCACGCGTGCCGTTCAGGCGCACGAACAGCGCGCCACCCGCTTCGAAAGCGGTGGACCAGTGGCCTTCGAAATCGCGGCAAAATTCATCGGCTACCCGCCGCGGCCCGTCCCAAAATGGCCGGCGATAGCCGTCGAAGACGATCCATCCGTCAGGGCGGAGGAAGCTACCCCAGGAGGCGAGATCGCTCCGAACCTCGTCTACCGCTTGATTGCCGCCAATATGGAGAAGGGAGATGGCCAAACTGTATTCGGTGGTTCCAAATTCCGGGCTGGCGACGGGAGCGCCTGATGCATAAATTGCCGATGCGACCGTCGATGGCTTCCGGATATAGTTCACGACGCTGGACCACGGGGCCAAATTTGCGGTGAACGCCTGGAAAATCTCCGCGTTCGACCATGGATCGACACACAGGGCCTTGCCAGTGCGATAGCGGCTGGCGAGGACGGCAAATATCAGCGCGGTGCGTCCGAATTGCGTGCCGATTTCGACGATATC
>JAICIH010000268.1 GCA_025924475.1 Bryobacteraceae bacterium | reverse complement strand
TCTGGGCGCTTCGGACCTGCTCACTCCGCACATCGATCGCCTCGCCGCGGGCGGAACCATATGCCGAAATTGGTACTCCAACGCTCCGGTTTGCGCTCCGGCGCGAGCTGCGCTGATGACCGGGCGATTTCCCATCCGCGCTGGAGTGGGAAAGAACGGCATGCCGTTGCCTCCTTCGGAGAGAACAGTCGCTGTCATTTTGAAAGATTCCGGCTACCACACGGCGCTTACTGGCAAGTGGCATTTGGGGAGCACCCCGGATACGGTGCCGAATGCCCATGGATTCGATTACTTTTACGGCTTTCACGAAGGATGCGTCGATTACTTCTCGCATCGCTATTACTGGGGTGAACCGAAACGCGCGAATTTTCACGACCTCTGGCGCAATCGCGACGAGATCTTCGAAGATGGCAGCTATCTGACCGAACGCATCGGGCAAGAAGCGTGCAAGTTCATTAGCCAACAGAATGGCCATCCGTTCTTTCTCTACGCGGCATTCAATGCCGTCCACTATCCCATGCATGCGCCTCGAAAATATCTCGATCGCTTCCCGCGCCTCGAGCGCGAGCGCCAGATGTACGCCGCCATGCTCGCAGCCGCCGACGATCAGGTGGGCCAGATTATCGCGACGCTGGAACGCACCGGCCAGCGCAACAATACCATCCTATTTTTGTTAGGCGATAACGGTGCGACCACGGAGAAACGCGCCGGCTTGGACCAGAAACCCGCAACGGCGGGCAAAAACATGCCATTCCGCGGCTATAAGTTCAGTACCTTCGACGGTGGAATGCACGTTCCCGCGATAGTCAATTGGCCCGGACATATTCCTGCCGGGCGAACCAATCATGAAATCGTCATGACGGCGGATATCCTGCCGACCATCTGCCATCTGACCGGAGCTGCCGTTCGTCAAGAACGTACGATCGACGGACGCAATATCTGGCCAGTGCTGACCGGCGGCGCACGCTCCCCGCATGAGTATGTCGCATGGTCGGAAGGCCCTCAGCTCGCCGTTCGTAAAGGTAAATGGAAGCTGGTGCTGAACGGCGTTACCCATGACGGCACGCCTGATGGGAACCAGCCGCTTCAGGGCGATGACGCAGTTTTCTTGTCGAATCTCGAAGAGGATCCCGGCGAGAGTAAGAACTTGCGGCATGAGCATAACGAAATCGTCGATGAGTTGCAAACGCTCGTTTACGAATGGAAAAGAGACGTGGAATCGAATACAAGATGAGCTTTCATGAGATGAGGTGAGTCGATGTTAAGACGAGATTTTCTGGCAACGTTACTAGCTCCCCGATTACTGGCGCAAGACCCCCATCCAGTGGTAAACGACGATTCCGCCCAGCACAAAATGTCCGGTGTCAATGGGCCCACCTCGCATTTAGCGATGCCAAAGGTACAAGCGCCCGCATCGGCGGGAATCCAGCCGATTTACACCCGGTCAGGAGGCCCGTTGCGCTATGGCGCATATCACGAAACCCGGCTGACACCCGATGTCGTGCGAGGAGGCCTGCATCTCGTCGGACAGCTTGTGATGAGCGGCGATGCACGCGGCATGGAAGCCCAGCCGCTATTTGCGCCGAAGGTTGTTCGCAACGGCAAGACGCAGGACCTGGTGCTCTGCGCGACGATGGCGAATCGCATCTATGCGTTTGACGCGGCCACTTACAAGACTGTCTGGATGGCCGAATTGGGAAAGCCTGTCAATGGGACGCAAAAGATCGATGCATGGCGCACGAACGATCATTTTGGAATCTTTTCCACACCGGAGATCGTGGGAGGCAATCTTTACGCATGCGCCTGGATCAGCCCCAACGGAACCCCTGAGAAGGCGGCGCATTGGCTGTTAGAAGTTCGGTTGACGGACGGCAAGATTTTGCGGCGCCTCCAGCTTCCCGGCGCAAACGCCGCGGTTCAGCGAAAGCAGCGCGCTTCGCTTTGTTCGTCGATAGCCGATGGGAAGCGCACAATTTTTATTCCCTTCGGAACCATTCAGGAAGCCGATAACGGAGCGCACGGTTTTATTACCGCCGTTGACATTGATGCGTGGAAAGTGCAAGCGGAGCTGAACCTCACGCAAGGCGGATCCGGCGCCGGCGTCTGGATGGCGGGACAATCCCCAACCGTGCTGGTCGAGAAGGATTCGGCCGGCAAAGAGAGCACGTATCTCATCTTTGTGACAGGGAATGGCGATTTCAATCCGGCGAAGGGCTGTTATGCCGAGTGTTTCACAAAGGTTCACTACGATGGCGCATTCTCCGTGGTGGATTGGTGGACGCCCTGGCGCGATGTGGATCGAGGGACCTTCGCCGACGGATGGAACGATATGGACCTGGCGGCGGCCGGTCCGATTGTGATTCCGGAATACGGGTTGGTGCTTGGCGCCGGGAAAGACTCTATCCTGTACTCGCTCGACTGGCGCAAGTTCGGCATGACGCAACCCGGCGATCTATGGCAGCCGGCGGATAACTACGCAAAACTCAAGACCGCGCCCATCTGGTTTGGCTTCTACAATGGCGGCGCCCCGGCCGCGCCGACGGATCCCAAAGACCTGAACAGGCTCTTCTACAACAAAACCCATCATCAGCACGGCTCACCGACTTACTGGCCGGAGCAGCACTTCCTATATACGTGGTGCGAGAACGGCAACCTGCGTGCCGGTAAGGTAACTCCCGACGGCAAGTGGGCGTTCGTTGCTCGCTCGGAAGAAATCGCAAGCCCGTATAGTCCGGTGCCCGCGGGTGGAATGCCCGGTGGAATGCTGTGCGTATCGAGCAATGGCGCGAACGATGGAGTGATCTGGGCCTGCGTACCGGATAAAGACGCGAACAAGGGCGACGACACGAAAGGTTACACCACCGGGCGCATCTTCGCCTTCGACGCGCTGCACTTCGGCGAGAAAATGCAGGACGGAGATCAACAGATCCAAAGGCTTTGGATGAGCGATGTCGCGCCGGCCGGGCATCACATCTTTAATAAATTTGGTACGCCGGTGGTGAATGACGGACGCCTTTGGCAGACGACTTACGACGGGCGCGTGTTGGTATTTGGAGTGTGAGCACGAACGCCGCCTCGAAACTGAGCCGCGCACGCAAGCTCGACTTTATCCATTCGCAGAGCACAACATGTGGGGCAGCTTGGCAAGCCAATGCCCCTTAGTTTAGTGGGGCGGACCTCCTGGTCCGCGGCCGACGTCCTCGTCGGCCTGCTCAATTGCGTTGAAAACAGAGCAGCCGGACGGGGACGTCCGGCGCGGCTCAGGAGAGCCGCCCTACTTTGCCGTCCGCATTTGAGAAAACTAAGTGGCACTGGCTTGGCAAGCTGCGGCCGGCGGTAGCCCAACCGCCGCGCCGGATACCATCAGGCCCCACAAATTTGTCTACAACGAAGAATACATCTTCAGCAGGCAAGCCCTCTTACAGTCCGAATATTTGCATCTCAACAAATTTCGGACCGACATACAAAAACCCTACTGACCTTTCACATAGGCCGCTTTTCAGCAATTTGCCAGATCTGTGAAATAGATAAGTCGAGGTAAGGGCTTGTGACAAAATCAGCAGCTTCCGGCCACTTGCTTACGCGCGTGGTTCTTTAGATACAAAAGAACCGCGACCGTGAGGGAGCGGCGTTTGGAATGATCTTCACGTCTTGACAATCATATGTAGACCCCGTATCCTGGTCTCGTCATTCCATGAACGAGACGAACACAGACGTGATTCAAGGCACGTTGGACATGCTGATCCTGAAGACCCTGAGCCTGGAACCGATGCACGGTTTCGGTATTGCGCGCCGGATAGAGCAGACTACGCAAAATGTTTTTAAAGTAAACCCCGGCTCGCTGCTGACGGCACTCCAGCGCCTGGAGCGAAACGGCTGGTTGAATGCCGAGTGGCGCGTCACGGAGAATTCGCGCCGCGCCAAGATTTACCGGCTTACGCCAACCGGCAAGAAGCAACTGGAAAATGAAACCACCGATTGGCAACGGCGCACGGCGGCGATCTCGCGGCTGCTCAAAGCGGAGGCTTAACAGTCATGGCGGTCTTACAGCAACTGCTTCACGGGTTTCGGAATCTTGCGCGGCGGCAACATGCGGATAAGAATGTCGCTGACGAAATCGACAGCTTTTTCGCCGAGGCCAAAGCCGAACTCGAAGCTCGCGGTCTGCCGCCGGAGGACGCCGCTCGGGCAGCGCGCATTCGTCTTGGCAGCGCCACCGCGTTGCACGAGCAGGTGCGGTCCTACGGATGGGAAAACATTGTGAGCGGCATCTTCCAGGAAGTTCGCTATACGCTGCGGCGTTTGCGCGCCACACCCGGCTTCACAGTGGTAAGCGTTGCGACTCTGGCGCTCGGGCTCGGAGCAACGAGCGCGATTTTCAGCGTAATCAACGGCGTTCTACTGAAGCCATTGCCCTACGTTCATCCCGAGCAGTTGGTTGCGCTGTGGATGACGGCGCCGGGAGTCAAAATACCGAACCTCAATATGGCTCCCTCGGTCTACTTCACAATGGCCGATGAGAAACGCGCCTTTCAAGCGGTGTGCATGTGGACAAGCGGCAGCACGAGTGTTACGGGCCGTGGCCAGCCCGAACAAACGCCCGCTGTTTACGCCACGCACGAATTGCTGCCCATTCTCGGCGTTACACCGCAGATCGGCCGTCTCTTCGCCGCCGCCGACGACAATCCGAAGAGCGAGCGCACTGTCATGCTCTCCGACGGCTATTGGCGATCGCATTTTGGCGGCAATCCATCGGTCCTGGGCCAGCGCATTCTGCTCGACGGCAACGCGCATTCCATTGTCGGCGTGCTGCCGCCGTCGTTCGAGTTCATGGATCGAAATCTCGATCTCCTCATACCGCTACGGCTCGAGCGCGCCAAGACATATCTCGGCCGGTTCAGCTACAGCGGCGTTGGCAGACTGAAGCCAGGCATAACGGTGAAGCAAGCGGATGCCGATCTGGGCCGTATGCTGCCGATAGTGATGCAGCGATTCCCCGCCCCGCCCGGTTTCACCGTCAAGATGTTCGAGAGCGCGCGCATCGCTCCGAATTTGAGGCCTCTCAAAGACGACCTGATCGGAGATATCGGCAACACACTCTGGGTGCTGATGGCAACGGTAGGCATTGTATTGCTGATTGCATGCGCGAATGTGGCGAACCTTCTTTTGGTCCGGGCAGATGGACGGCAGCAGGAACTTGCCATCCGCACGGCGCTCGGAGCCTCCTGGACACGTATTGCTCGCGAGCTTCTGTTGGAGAGCGTTACGCTTGGCGTCGTCGCGGGGGCTGCGGGGCTCGGATTGTCGTGGGGAGCCGTCAAACTGCTCTCCGCGTCTGATCTCGTCCATCTGCCCCGCGCCCATAACATCCATATCGATGTCTGGGTAGTGCTGTTTACCTTGGTCACTTCAGTAGGCTTCAGCGCGTTCTTCGGACTGATTCCCGTCCTTCGCTATGCCCGGCCTCAGATTGCCAATGCGCTCCACAGCGGCGGGCGCTCGATGAGCCACAGCAAAGACCGCCATCGCGTCCGGAATCTTCTGGTCGTGGCGCAGGTTGCGCTTGCCCTCATCCTGCTCGTCACCTCCGGTCTGATGATCCGCACGTTCCGCAATCTGCGGCATGTCGATCCCGGATTCACCAACCCGCATGAAATCCAGACGGTAAGAATCGGCATCCCGGACGAACAGGTAAAAGAGCCCGAGCGCGTGATGCACATGGAACAGGCGATGCTCGACAAAATTGCCGCCATCAACGGCGTTCAATCCGTCTCCATCACGACTGCTGTTCCCATGGGCGGCGAGGAATCAAACGATCCTATATACGCTGAAGATAAGACCTATCGCGAGGGCACGATTCCTCCGCTGCGGCGTTATAAATGGGTTGCGCCGGGATACTTCGCGACGATGGGACAGCGCATGGTCGCCGGGCGGAATCTCACCAGGGCGGAACTCTTTAACAGCAGTTCGGTTGCGCTCATTTCCGAGAACACGGCGCGGGAGATGTGGGGCTCGCCCGCAGCCGCTATTGGAAAGCGCATTCGCTCCTCCGTCAAGGACGATTGGCGCCAAGTCATCGGAGTGGTTGCCGACGAACACATCGACGGGGTTGACAAGGATGCGCCCACTCTCGTGTATTGGCCGCTATTGCAAAAAAACTTTGACGGCGACAAGGTGACTGTGCAACGCTATGTTTCGTTTGTCATTCGCACTCCGCGCGCCGGCTCTCCGTCTCTCGAGAACGAAATGCGAAACGCCATCTGGAGTATCGATCCCAACCTTCCGTTGGCACGCGTGGATACGCTCGAAACGCTGTACGATCGCTCCCTCGCGCGTACCTCCTTCACGCTGATTCTCCTGGCCATCGCCGGCGGTATGGCGCTGCTTCTGGGAATCGTCGGCATCTACGGCGTGATTTCTTACTCTGTCTCGCAACGCACACGCGAAATCGGAATTCGGCTCGCTCTCGGCGCGCCGCTCACGAACGTCACCAGGCTTTTCGTTCACAATGGCCTATTGCTATCCGCGATTGGCTGCGCTTGCGGGCTTGCCGCGGCGCTTGTGTTGACGCGGTGGATGAGGTCGCTGCTGTTTTCGGTCAGCCCCGCGGACCCGCTTACTTACTTTGCTATGTCTGCCGCTTTGATTCTGGCTGCGGCGCTCGCCAGCTATCTTCCTGCACGCAAAGCCACTCAGGTCGATCCGGTCCAGGCACTACGGGCTGAATAGTAGAGGCGAAATCATGTCTTCCAGTTTCAGCTCCGGAAATATTTTTGCAAGTAATTCACATTATTCAGTCGCATAACTTGGCTCACGCGGACAGTTTCACGCGCATACTGATTGCGTGATGAACCTTCTGACGCAAATACAAATCGCATCGATCGTAAATCTACTGATCGTTCCTCAACTAGCGACCAGTCAAACAGCTACGCCACCTGCCGCGCCAAATTCGAAGATCGCGTTTCAGAGCAATCGCGACGGCAACCTCGAAATCTACACGATGAGGGCGGATGGCTCGGCCGTTACGCGACTAACGAGCAATGCCGGCTTGGACCTCGAACCGGCATGGTCACCGGACGGGCAGCGGATTGCATTCCGGAGTGAACGGGATGGCAATTTCGAGATCTACGTAATGAACGCCGACGGCTCCGGACTCACCCGGCTGACGAACGACCCGGCTTACGACGCTGAACCGGCCTGGTCGCCCGACGGACAACAGATTGCTTTCTCGAGCGACCGCGCAGGCGGTAACCGCGACATTTACGTCATGAATGCCGATGGTTCTGGAATCAAACGGCTAACCGATAGTCCGGGGACGGAAACCCATCCGGCCTGGTCGCCGGACGCGCTGCATATTGCGTTCGCAAGCAACCGCAATCAAGAGTTCACCTACACGTTTGACATCTACGTTATGAATGTGGACGGCTCCGCGCAAACGCAACTGACAAACAATCCGGAGAATGATCTGTCCCCAAGCTGGTCCCCGGACGGAAGAAAAATTGCGTTTTATAGCAATCGAGACGGCAACGCCGAAGTGTACGTGATGAACGCCGACGGCTCCGAACAAACGCGTCTAACGAATAATGCCGGTTTGGATGAGAATCCGGCATGGTCGCCTGAAGGGCTGCATATTACGTTCGATAGCAGCCGGGATGGCAACCCCGAGATTTACGCAATGAACGCCGACGGATCGGCTCCCACACGGCTAACGGTGAATCCGGCTTACGACCAGCATCCCGCCTGGGCGCCTTAATCGGCCGTCAAGGTCCGATGCGTCAGCGAGCAGAGCGCGTCAGCATAGCGAGAGAGCCGCTGGGATCAACACAGTTGGACAGATCCAGCGGCTAAAATTGCATGGGAGGCACGCTATGCCCGCATATGATTTGCCCTATGCTGAAGAGCATCTCGGCGAACTCTTCGAGGAAGCCCGCCAAGGTGAAGAAGTGCTGATCGTCCGATCGGATGGCCGATCCTGCCAATTGGTTCCGATCGCCGCGATTCCAGCACATGCTTCGGAATCGGAATCGCAGGCGCTTCCAGATTTGGGCGCCGGCCTCATCGCTGTTCCGGCCTGAGTTACCCTATCCAGGGAGTTCGCCCGCCTTGCGAGGCATCGCCTTGTATCTGATCTGGTGAATGGAATACTCCCATCCGCATAAATCGCGCCAGAACGGAAGCCGGTACTAGCGCTTTAGGTCAATAACCTTTTCCACATGCCCCCCTCATCTATGAAGCCAGCGAACAACAGATCCGAGATGCGGCATTGTAGTTGTTGACACACGTGATTCCCGCTAATTTACGTACGCACTTCTTCCGTAATCTTTATTAGCTTTAAGCACTTTGCATT
>JAICIH010000267.1 GCA_025924475.1 Bryobacteraceae bacterium | reverse complement strand
TTCGTCTGCCAACCACCCAAAATCCAGTTAACAAAGCCGCCGCGATTCAGCAGCGCCCTGCCTTTTCCGAAAGGCAACTCCCAGGTGTAGCTCAGCGTCAGGCGATGGCGCATATCGATGATCGAGTTGCCGCGTTCAGCGGCAATATTGCGCGGGTCCTGCGGCTGCGGGCCTGCCGAGCCTCCGCCGAATTCGAGCGGCACATTATCGATCGCGTGCGACCAGGTGTAGCCCAGAATAGCGCTCAAACCGTGGCTGATTCGTTTATCGGCGGTGAGCTGGAATGCGTAGTATTCGCTCAATCCATCTGTTGGGAAAAAACTGACATCGCTCAGGAGAGGATCAGTCGAATAGAACGGCCGGCGTGTATTGACGGCTTCCGGCCCCGGAATCGGCTGATTGGCGTTATACGGATTGTAGAGATGACGGCCGAGATTTCCGATGGTAGCCATCTTGATCACCAACGCCCAAGGCGCAACCTCCTGCTCCACCGTGAAATTGAACTGCTCCGCGTAGGAAGGGCGGAAATGATGGTCGACCGCGGTCATGGCACCAAAGGGATTGTCGGCAAATGCGAGATCCACGGGCTGAAGCGGCGGGAAACCGTCGCTTACGCGTGGGCCGACGTTGATGTCGCCAGGTGAAATGCTGAGGGTTGTGCCAAACGGAAGCTGCCGGAATAGCCGCATACTTCCTGCTTCGCTGCCGGTGGGATTGTAAAAGATGCCAAAGCCGCCGCGCACGACGGTGTGCTGCAGAGCCTGATAGGCGAAGCCGAAGCGTGGACCGAAATTCTTGTAGTACGGCTCGACACCCGCGTATTTGTCCACACCGTTACGCCCGGCGACGTCGATCTTGCCGGTTTGGAGATTGAAATTCGCCCAGCGATTCGAGACCTCGCTATAGGGGCTGTAATAGTCCCAGCGCAGGCCGAGGTTGAGAGTGAGCTTTTTCGTGACTCGCCAATCATCGGCGAAATAGACGCCGATCTCAGAGCCGCGCTCGCCAGGCCAGTTCTGTGTGTAATCGTGGGCGATCGTCGTCCCATAGCCCAGCAAAAAGCTGGCCATGCTGTCGCCTCCGCCGGTTTGGCGCGAGTCAGTAAGCGCGGGAGAGAAATTAAAGCGGCCGTTCCCTTGATTGGTCTGATAGATCGTTAGCTGACGGCGGCGAAAATCGACGCCCCACTTCAGCGTGTGCGCACCCTGTGTATAGGAGACGTTGTCGATATATTCAAACGTATTTTCGCGGCGGAAAATCGGCAGCGAGCGAGTCTGGCCAATTCCGATATAGCTGGAAGGCGAGAAAATCGGCAGATTCTGTTCCATCGGCGTGACATTGGCGTTCGGCACACCCAGTTGGTTGCCGAGTGCACCGCCCGGTTGATATTGATCCGCGATGTAGTCCAACCGGAAGCGATTGAACCCGGCGCGGAATTCATTGACCAGCCGCGGTGTGAAGATGTGAACGTAGCTGGCGACGGCGTGCTTCGTGGGCGCGAAGGAAACGCCAGCAAACGAGGCTTCCTCGGCCAAGTTGACTGGCTGCGAGATGCCTGCAATTTGCGTGGCCGGGAAAGTGCTGGGAACGATGGTCTCAGTATTCTGAATCGACCAACGTGCAAAGAAGTTATCTCGCGGCGTAAACTGATGGTCGACTCGCGCGTCGCCTTGGTTCCAATTTTGATGCTGCACCAGATTCGCCAGATAGTTGTTGAAGCGGTCTGGGCTCGTGGGAGTGGGATAGGCGTTGACCATTTTGGCAGCGATCGGATCCCAGCGGTTTTGCGGAATTTGATTACCGGTAAAAGGCGCGCGCACGAATCCCGAGCCATTGGGATTGGGCATAGTGGTGAGCGGATCGTAAATAGTGGCGGTTTCGCTGAAATCGCCGGTACGCATTTTAGCGGTCGGGATGTTGCCCCGTGTCAACTGCTGCGAATCGCGCCGGTAACCTTCAAAATCCATGAAGAAGAACGTGCGGTCCTTGCCGTTATAGATCTTGGGAAGCACCACGGGTCCGCCTAGCGACCCGCCAAATTGATTCAGCCGGAATGTCGGGAAGGCCGTGCTCTTCGGGTTGAAATAGCTGCGCGCGTCCATTGCGGAATTGCGCAAAAATTCGAACAGGCTGCCGTGCAACTGGTTGGTGCCGGATTTCGTGATTACATCGACTACGGCGCCGGAGTTGCGGCCGATGTCGGCGCTGTACAGATTCGTTTGAATTTTGAACTCGCGCACCGCTTCGACAGCCGGCCGGAGAACAATCGAGAGAGTCAGGCGCTCGTTGTCGTCGATGCCGTCGTACAAAAAATTGTTAGAGCCTTCGCGGTTCCCGTTCGAAAAGATTTCGGTGCCGGGGCGGCGGTCATCGGGCCGCGCGCCGCTCATGATGGTTCCCGAAGCGGAAAACCCGACGCCATTCACACCGGGGCTGAGTGTAGCAAGCTGGATGAAATTGCGGCCATTTAACGGCAACTGGTTTACCAATTGTTGGTTCACGACAGTTCCCAGCGAAGACGATTCCGTCTCCAACAGCGGAGCCTGCCCAGTCACCTCCACGGTTTCCGAGACCTGGCCCAATTGCATGGTGAGATCGACGTGCGCCTGCTGATTAATTTGAAGCGTGATGCCGCTCTGCACGAGTTTGCGAAAGCCGGGCGCTTCCACGCTGAGGGAATAATCGCCGGGAGGAAGTAACGAGATGATGTATTTCCCGGTTGTGTCGCTGGCCGATGTACGGGCCAGGTTGGTAGCCAAATTGGTGGCCGTGACGGTCGCATTTGCGACCGCCGCGCCGGAGGAATCGAGAACTGTTCCACTCAATTCGGCCGATGCGACTTGACCGAATGTATTCAGAGATAACGCGCCCGCTAGGGCTAACAATAATAGCCACTGTTTTCGTAACATAAATTCCCCCCAAGCTTCCCGAAACTGCTGTTACTAGTTCAAACTACCCGCGCACAACGGACCCCAAGGTTGCAAGCAAGTGCTGCTGCGCAGCACAACACCCTGTGCGCTACCAATCCACCACCGAATTGTCTTCGGCGTCATACGACTCCTGATTTCTCCAATTGTGACCGATTTTATCCGCCATGGCGTTCTCATCTAATTCAATTCCTAACCCTGGCCCTTTGGGCAATTCAAGAAATCCATCCCGAACCCGGAACGGCTCCTTGATGTATCCTTCGCCTAGAGAAACCTGCTCCTGGCATAAAAAATTCGGAATGCTAGCCGACATCTGCACTCCCGCGGCCAGCGAGATGGGCCCCAGCGGGTTGTGCGGCGCGATATCGGCATAGTAGGCCTCCGCCATGCCCGCAATCAAGCGCACTTCCGTGATGCCGCCGGCATGACACATGTCGGGCTGCAGGACCGTTGCCGCTTTTTTCTCGAGTACTTCACGAAAACCCCATTTCGTGAAGACGCGCTCGCCGGTTGCGATCGGCAGAAATGTGCCGCGCGCGATCTCGGCCATAACGTCGTGATTCTGCGCCTGGCAGGGCTCTTCGATGAACATGGGCTGATAAGGTTCGTACGCCTTAATCAGCAGTTTTGCGGTGGCGGGACTGATGGCGCCATGGAAGTCGATGGCGATATCGATGTCCTTGCCCATTGCCTGCCGCAGACCGGCGAAGGTTTGCGCCGCGTACTCGATTTCCGCTTGCGTTTCGATGTAGCGAGCGGGGCGTTTTTTCGCCACGCCTGTTTTGAACGCAGTGAAGCCTTTGGCTTTGAGCGCCTTCATCTGATCCGGACGGCCGGCGTGCGCATAGACACGTACGCGATCGCGTGTGGGACCGCCCAGCAATTCGTATACGGGTACGCCGAGCGCTTTGCCTTTGATATCCCAGAGCGCCTGATCGATGCCGCTGAGCGCGCTCGTCAGGATGGGACCGCCGCGATAAAAGGCATGGCGATAGATCGCCTGCCAATGCTTGGCTACCGGCCGCGGGTCTTTGCCGACCAGATAAGGCTCAACCTCCTTCACAGCTTCGGCGCACGTCAAGGCTCGGCCTTCCGTGATCGGCTCGCCGAGACCGGTGATGCCGGCGTTGGTATGAATCTTCAGAAATAGCCAGCGCGGTTTGACTAGGAACGTTTCAAGCTTGGTAATTTTGAGATTGTCTTTGGGCGATATGGGTGCGTTCCGCTCGACTTGCTGGCGCGCTTCCAGAGCGGCGCCGCTTAGCGATGCGAGACCGACGGCGCGAAAGGCCGACGCGATCGCCTGGCGCCGGTGAACGGAATTGGTAGTTAATACCGACATAAGTAGATTTGCCAGTTATCATATACCCCAGCCACCGCCCCCGGGAGTCTCGATACGCAGCACCGCGCCAGCTGGCGCCTCGAAGCTGCATTTGCCCGCCAGCGCGGTGCATTCATCATTGGCCAGGAGCATCGCGGAACCTTTGGCACCTTTGCCTCCGCCGGCCAATCCGTAGGGCGCGAAAGCGCGGCGATCGGCGAGCAAAGTGACCTGCGCGGGACCTAACAATTCGATTTCGCGGATGAGTCCGTCGCCGCCGCGATATCGGCCAAGGCCGCCCGAGCCCGCGCGGTAGGCATAGCGGCGCACGCGAAACGGATATGCGTATTCGAGCGCTTCGACCGGCGTGTTTAAGGAATTGGTCATATGAGTGTGAACACCCGAGATGCCGTTGCCTTCCGGCCGCGCTCCCGAGCCGCCCGCGATCGTTTCGTAGTACGCATAGGCTTCACCAGTGCGCGGATCGATGCCGCCGATGGTCAGGTTGGTCATGGTTCCGGCGCTGGCGGCCGGAATACGCGCGGGCAAGATCTCGGCGAAGGCGCGTAGCAATACATCCACAATGCGCTGAGACGTTTCGACATTGCCCGCCGCAACGGCGGCAGGAGGACGCGCGTTCACAACCGTTCCTTCGGGGATCACGAGCGTTACCGGGCGCATGAGGCCGGCGGTGGGAGCCGCTTCCTCCGGCAGTAAACAGCGCAAAACATAGAACACGGCGGACCAGGTAATGGCGGCCACGGCATTCAGGCTTCCACTTACCTGCGAAGCCGAGCCGGTGAAGTCCACCTGCAGGGATTCGTGAGCAGGATCGGTGCGGACTGCCACGCAAATTTTCACGGGTTCGGTTGTGATGCCGTCGTTATCGAGATAATCTTCAGCGGGAAATTCTCCTTCGGGCAGCGAATGCAGAAGAGCTCGCATGAGCCGTTCGGAGTGATCGAGAAGCGCAACGATATTTTGCTCGATGCGCGGCATTCCATAGCGGGAAACCATTTCGAGCAAGCGTTCCGCGCCCACGCGGCAGGAGCCGATTTGAGCAGTCAGGTCGCCTTCCCGCTCGTTCGGCGTGCGCACGTTGTTGAGCAGGAGAGCGAGCAGTGGCTCATTCAAGACGCCACCGGACACGAGTTTCACAGGCGGAATGCGCAGACCTTCCTGCCAGATTTCGCGACATAAGCCCATGGAACCCGGATACATGCCGCCCACGTCGGCGTGATGGGCGCGATTGGCCACATAGAATGCGGCGTGCGCGGCGCCGGAAACAAAGACAGGCATTACGAGGGTGATGTCGGGCAGGTGTGTTCCGCCAGCGAACGGATCATTCAAAATCGCGATATCGCCCGGCGAGAAAGAGAGCTTGGCAAGCGCCGCTTCGACCGAGCGGGGCATCGAGCCGAGATGCACGGGCATGTGATCGCCCATTGCGATGACTCTGCCCTGCGTGTCGAATACCGCGCTCGAATAATCGCACCGCTCCTTGATATTGGGCGAGAAGGCGGTGCGCCGCAACACCGCGCCCATTTCTTCGGCAATGGCGTGGAAGGAGCTTTTGCAAATCGCCAGCTCGATTGGATCGGGGTTCACGGGTGGATGATCAGGTTCAGCCATTGGTCCACTCGAAGCCGCGCCTCCGGCGGAAGAAACGTGGTAGCGCTATACTCGGCGATCACGGCTGGGCCGGTGAAAACGTCTCCGGCACGGAGCAAGGCCCGGTCATATATTTTGCCGCTTTGCCATTCGCCTTGGCAGTACATCCGTTTTTCTTTTCGCACAGCCTGCATCCCATCGCCTTCCTGAACTTCGGCCGGCTCGACAATCAGCTCGTCTGTCATCGAGACCATTCGCACACGAACATTTACAACTTCCACGTGCCGGCGCGGATCGGAATAGCCATAGCGCTCGGCGTGCAAGGCGTGAAACGCAGCCACGAAATCTCCGGACCAGGGGAGGTTTAATTCGTAGCCTTGCCCCACGTAGCGCATGTCCAAGGTGCGGATAACAACGTCCGCACTGTCCTGTTCGAGCGTTTGAAAATGCTCTGCGAGCCGGGGATCATCCGGCCGCAGCATGACCGTTCTCGAATGATCCCGGACGGCATCGGAGACCAGAATGCCGTAAGCCGATAGTGCGCCTGGAAATACCGGCACGAGCACTCGCGGAATGCGCAAGATGTTCGCGAGAGCGCACGCATGCAGCGGACCCGCACCGCCGAAACTTACAAGCACGCAATCGCGGGGATCGCGGCCCTGTTCGACCGAAATTTTGCGCAAAGCCTGTGCCATATGTGCTTCCGCGAGGCGCACGATACCATCCGCGAAGATGTGCGCCGCCGGCAATGCGCCGCGCGATCGGTCAAGAGATTCTCGAGCGCGCTCTTCGTCGAGTTTCATTTCGCCGCCCAGAAAATAGTCCGCATCCAGCCAGCCCAGCGCCAAATTGGCGTCCGTCACAGTAGGCCGTTGCCCAAGCCCATAGCAGGCAGGTCCGGGATCGGCGCCAGCGGATTCGGGACCAACACGCAAAGCTCCGCCGCGGTCGAAACTGGCGAGCGATCCGCCGCCTGCGCCTACGGTATGGATATCGAGCATCGGAACAGCAACTGGCATGCCAGCGATTTGGGATTCGGTAGTGATCGAGAGGCCGCGCTGGCTAGCGACGAACGCGACATCCGTGGAAGTACCGCCCATATCGAACGTGAGGAGATTCGTGAAGCCGGCGCGCTTCGCGACGGCCATGGCGCCGACTACTCCGCCCGCGGGTCCGGAGAGAATGGTGCGCACCGGCTCGCGCGCTGCCGTGGCGGCTGGAATAATTCCTCCGGAAGACTGCATGACATCTAGCCGCGATTCGCGCGCTGCGAGGCCGGCGTCCAAGCGCATCAGATACGTTTGCATCTTGGGCGCGAGATAGGCATTGATGGTCACGGTCGAGGCACGTTCGTATTCGCGGAACTCGGGCAGAATTTCATGCGAAAGCGAGAGCGGAACTCCGATTTCCTC
The DNA here is from genome assembly GCA_025924475.1 of Bryobacteraceae bacterium. Classification (GTDB taxonomy): domain Bacteria; phylum Acidobacteriota; class Terriglobia; order Bryobacterales; family Bryobacteraceae; genus Bog-105. The sequence continues at coordinate 1,078 of JAICIH010000267.1, read as the reverse complement.
CAGAGCCGCGGCGACGGCCTGCTCATTCGCCGGATTGGCGAATGCGAATAGCAGCGATACGGCGATCGATTCGGGCGCGGCGGAACGGATCGCCTCCCGCAGCTCGCTCAATTGATCCGCGCAGACCCGGTGCAGGATCGAGCCGTCGCTCGCGGTGCGCTCCCCGACGCCAAATCGCATGTCGGCCGATGCGAGCGGCTCATCTTTCGGAAAGAAAAGATCGTAGAGCCGGGAGCGCGCCTGGCGGCCGATCGCGAGTGTGTCTTCGAATCCGGCGGTGGTGACGAACGCCACACGCGCGCCGGTGCGTTCGAGTAAGGCATTGGTTCCTACTGTCGTGCCATGGCGGACCTCGACCGGCTCGCCACGCGCAATCCGCGTTACGGCTGCCAACACCGCTGCGGCCGGGTCATCCGGCGTGGAACGAACTTTTAGAATTTGCAAACGGCCGTTTTCGAGATACACACAATCGGTAAACGTGCCGCCGGTATCGATGGCGATGCGCATGCGCGAGGCCCAGGTAAGAATGCGAGCCTATCCTATTCTCTATGGTCGAAAGCGCGCCTTTTCGCTGGCGCAACACCACGGACGCGCAACGCCGCACGCTGTTAGCCGCCGCACTAGGCTGGATGCTCGACGCCTTCGACGTCATGCTGTATTCGATCGTGCTGGCGACCTTGCTAGGCGAGTTCGGTATGACAAAAGCCACCGCCGGCCTGCTGAACACGTTGACTTTGATTGCATCGGCGATCGGCAGCTTTTTCTTTGGGATCTGGGCCGATCGTTTCGGCCGGAGGCGCATGCTCAGCGCCAGCATCCTGACCTATTCGATTTTTACGTTCGCGTGCGGTTTTTCGAGCAGCGTGACAATGCTCGCCGTGCTGCGTTTTCTGCTGGGTTTGGGAATGGGCGGCGAGTGGAACGCGGGCGCGACGCTGGTTGCCGAAACCTGGCCGAGCGCGTGGCGCGGACGTGCACTCGGCATCGTGCAGAGCAGTTGGGCGATCGGCTATGCGCTGGCGGCGATGGTGGCGCAGATCGTGCTTGCGCGCGCCGGTTGGCGCTGGGTCTTTTTTGT
>JAICIH010000266.1 GCA_025924475.1 Bryobacteraceae bacterium | reverse complement strand
TTTCAGAAGATTCGCAAATTCCGGAGAGCGGAGTAACCGCAGATCACCTGATAGCGCCAAAGTGTCATCCTCTTCTTTGCGCGCATTTCAGGCGCGCCGAAATCCAAAACTAGACTTCAACCCCGGACTGCTAGAGTAAAACCGTATTCGTTCTGATGCTCAGCCGGCCGCGTGGAATTGAAAAAGCCGCGCGCGTCTAAATGGGTGTTCCGGAAGTATTCGTAAACAGAACCGTGGAAACTATTAGTGCCGGATTTGATGGTGTAGTTCTGCACTCCTTGGCCGTTGTACTGCACCGCGGTGCCCGCTGTTTCCGCCTGGAACTGATCGACCGCGTCTACCGCAATACCGAGCGAGAGATTACGGCCTTCGCCTTCCTGTACGGAGTTGGTAACGGCGATGCCTTCAACGTATAAGTCATTCGCGAAGTCCTGCGCGCCCAGCGTGTTTCCCCAGCGGCTGGTATTGGTCACTCCAGGCAGCAGGAATTGAAAAGACAACGGATTCCGCGGCGAGCCGTTACCCATGGCCAGCGGCAGCGAGCTGTATTCTTCGTTGCGCATTGTTCCGCCAAGGCGCGCATCGGCGGTGTCCAACTGAGGCGCCTCGCTCGTAACGGTTATCTGTTGCGTCTGCTGTCCCACCCGCAACGTGAGGTTCAAACCCACCGTGCCCAATGCGTCCACGACAACGTGCTCCCGGTTAACCGTCTGAAAGCCGGGCGCCGAAACAGAAACGGTGTATTCGCCGGGGCTTAACGGATTAATCGAATACAAGCCCGCGCTCGTGGTTTCGCGCGTGGTCTTGACGCCAGTCGCTACATTGGTTGCTACGACGGAAGCCTTGGGAATGACTTGGCCGGTTGGGTCGACAACCGTACCTTGAATCGTCCCGCCGCCGATCTGGGCGGCAAGCGGCCAACATGGCAGAAACCAGAAGATCAGCCCCCAAGCCCGCTGTTTCGACGATTTCAGAATGAACACACGCCCCTCACTCCAAAGAACCGATTACTAAATTCGCATAATACTCGATACGGAACCGCACGTGAAGCGCTTTGGCGTTCTTTTTGTCACGATGTATGTTTCGCAGTGCGAAATCCGAAGCAAATCATCGAGCCGCGGCGCTTTCCGGATTTCCGGCCTTGGCTACTTCCACCGCAAACACGTACGTCGGTCCGAACATGTTGGAGCGGAAGATGACCCATTTTTTATCAGGTGTGAATCTGACGTTTGGCTCGAGCCGATAGTTGTGCTTCGACATGTTTACCAGGCGCTCCGAGTGGAGTACGCCAGGGTGAATGAAATCCTTATTCTCGATGCCCCTGTTCTTGATCAGCTCAGGATGAAAGAGGTAGTTCCACTCGCCATCGGTGGCGTGCGCAACTTGTCGTGGGTCGCCGCCATCCCCGCAAAAAAGCGTGCCATCCTCGGTTACGTTGAAGTGAATAGACCACTCGTTGCGTTGCAGGTGATACCAGGTGCGCTCGCCGCTGTCGACACGATAGCCTGCAAGCCAGAAGTCTTCTCCTCTGGGCCTCTGCAGGTCATACCAGATCGTTTTGCCGTCGGGCGCCCAGAACTCGTGGCCGGCGATTTCCATGTCCATGGTTCGTTTGTGGATTAAAGTTTTGTGCGAGCCATCCGTATTGATCGTCCAGATCCGATCGACCTTGTGCCAGGGACCTTCATGACAAAACATGAGCAGAGTCGGGTCCGTCGGGGAGAAGAGAAGATGGTTGATCCAATCGGTGCTATGCAGCAGGATCTTCCGCTCGCCAGTTTGTATGTTGATGGTGAATAAGACTCTCGGAAGATGGGCGGCCAAGGTGCGCTCCATCATCTCGCCCTTATTTCTCGGCTGATCGAGCGGGTGGGTCTGCTGCGAGCGCCTGGCGCCGTAGTCCTCGCCGGCTCTCCCTTCGATATACGTTCCGGCAGCCAGCGTTTCGTCGGCATTGATGGTGGCAATGCTCCCTCGGGCAGGAAGCACGCCCACCTTACGGGTCGCGCCGGTATCGATGTTGGCGGAATAGAGTGCGCGCTCCGCGCCAGCCGCCCGGGACCTTTCTCCGGCAGTTGCAGGTCCTTCGGATTTCAGGAAATATACGTTTCGCGTCTTATAGCCCGCCACAATGATACGCGCTCTGCCTTGCACCACTCGCCTCGTCTTGAAGGTCTTCAGATCCAGCACCGAAATGCCGTCGGGGGTGCTGTAGACCATTTCCTTACCGTCGGACGTATAGGCGTTGTCGTTGAAATAAAGGCTGGCGCTGTTTGGTTCGTCGGATACGCGAACGATCCGATGGCCGGTGTCTGGATCGATCCAGGTCTTGGGTGGTGGCTGCGTACTGGAGGTTTTGGCGTTGCTATTCAATTGCCGGCCTTGCACGAACGCGGCCAGCGTAAGAAAAAGCGGGAGGAATAAAATCTTTGGAAGTGATTTACCGTTTGTAAGCATCGGTTTGTTCTGGCGACAACGCGGCCCTGTAGGTTACCCGGTGCCCCAGCTTGCTTTCATTTCATAATGCGCCAATTTCCGGGACGGAGGTTTCAAATCCTGCCTTGGTAGCGTGAACATTGTGAGGCCGAGGAGACTAGCAGATTTCGCAGCATACATCGCAATCGCCTTCGCCTTTGCCGGGACAGCGATATTGTTTGCGGAGTACAACATAGATGCCAAGTGGCTGGCGCTCGCGTTCGAGTCCGCGTTTGTCTTTGGAACAGTTATCGGGTTCGAGAGACGGAGGTGGCGGCTACGGCAGTTTTGGGCTCTCCTGCTGGTGCTTCTTACCGCACACCTGATGATATCTTGCATCGCTTTGCGACACATTGAGAAAGTCCGGGCGGTGTGGGTTGGAACTGCGTTTGTGATCGAAACTGCACTGATCGTTGGTATTCTTGAGCGCCTTACCGCAACTGTCGCTCACCGCAAACTGCATAGGGCCCCAGACCGCTAACAGTTATCAGAGGCAGGCCTTGAACTCCGTTCATAGGACTAGAAGAATGTCTTCCAAAGCAACCGTCAACTTTGGTAGACTCTCTGCTAGAGAGATGTTATGAAGTGGTTCCGCTGGACAAAACGCAATAAGAACCGCGAGCGAGAGTTGGACGAAGAAATTGAGGCCGACTTCGCTTTCGAGGTTCAGCAGCGCATAGAGGCCGGCGCAACGCGAGAAGAGGCCGAATTTAGCGCTCGCCGGGATTTCGGGAATATCAGCCGCGTCAAGGAGGTCACGCGCGAGATATGGGGATGGCCGTCTCTTGAACGAGTTGGACAGGATATTCGGTATGCGTTCCGGGGTTTGCGAAACGCTTCGGCGTTCACGATTACAACGGTCCTGACACTTGCGCTGGGCATTGGTGCAACGACATCCATTTTTACTTTGGTCTATGCCGTTCTGCTGAAGTCACTGGCAGTGGCGAATCCTGAGCAGTTGTACCGTCTGGGGAAAGGGGCGCATTGCTGCTATCTGGGCGGGTACAGTCAAGAGAATGAGTTTTCGCTCGTTTCATACGACTTATACAAATACTTCCGGGATCACACGAAAGGCTTTGCGGAATTAGCGGCCTTCGAAGCTGACGAGCCGCAGTTCGGTGTCCGGCGCTCGAGCAGCTCGGAGCCGGCGCAAAGCTATCCGGGAGAGCTCGTCTCCGGCAATTACTTCGTGATGTTCGGCATAACGGCGTATGCCGGACGTATGCTTACACCCAGCGACGATCGGCCCAATGCTCCTCCCGTCGCGGTCATGAGCTATCGATTGTGGCGGCAAGAGTATGGATCGGATCCATCCGTCATTGGCAGCATCTTCGATATCGATGAGAAGCCATTTACAGTTGTGGGAATAGCTCCGCCAGATTTCTTTGGCGACAGACTACGCAACAATCCGCCCGATTTCTTTCTGCCGTTGAACGCTGTATCGATCATCGGCGACGGCGGCGATCTGAACAACCCCGGCCAGCACTGGTTAGACTTGATCGGGCGCATCCAGCCAGGCGCGAAGCGCGCCGCCATTGAGGCTCAAATGCGGGTGGAGCTGAAGCAATGGCTGCGCTCGCATTGGGGCGAGATGAGCGCCAACGACCGCGCGAAATTTCCTGAACAGACCCTATATCTTCGCCCGGGAGGCGCCGGCATTACCGGCATGCGCGAACAATATGAGCACTGGCTGCAGATATTGATAATGGCTTCTGGATTCGTGCTGCTCATCGTCTGCGCGAATGTCGCCAATCTCATGCTCGTTCGCGGGCTGGAACGCAGGCGGCAGATATCGTTGAGCATGGCTCTTGGCGCGCAAGCATTGCGGCTCGTTCGGCAGGCGCTGACAGAAAGCGTTTTGCTCTCGCTTCTGGGTGGCGCCGCGGGTCTGGCGATCGCATTTGCCGGGACGAGCCTTATTTTGCATTTCGCGTTCCCCACAGTAAGCGGCATGGCAGGCGTGCCTATTCATGCATCGCCTTCCACCGCCGTGCTGCTCTTCGCCTTTGGCGTTTCAGTCCTGACCGGAATTGCGTTCGGCATCGCTCCCGCATGGATGGCCACACGCGTAGATCCGATGGAAGCGCTTCACGGGGCCGGCCGCTCCACTGCGCGCGCCGGGTCGCTGCCGAGAAGGACCCTTGTCGTCTTGCAAGCCGCGCTATCGCTTGTGTTGCTATCGGCTTCGGGACTGCTCACGGCTGTGCTTCATAGATTGGAGAATCAAGATTTTGGGTTCGACCAGGACCGGCGTCTCGTGGCGAGCATGAATCCCATGCTCGCCGGCTACGGGCCAAACCAACTCACGCCATTTTATCGGCGTATCCATGAGTCACTATCGAGCATTCCCGGTGTTTCCGCAGTAGCTCTTTGCAAATACTCGCCGTTGAGCGGAAACAATTGGGGCAGCAACATCCGGCTGGACGGACATCCGCCCCCCGGACCTATGGACGACAACCGTGCTCTCTTGAATCGGGTCACGCCAGGATATTTCAATGTCATCGGAAATCCAATCGTTAGAGGACGTGGCATCACGGAGCGGGATACCGCGAATTCTCGGCACGTGGCAGTGATCAATGAAGCGTTTGCGCGAAAATTTTTCAAAACTCAAGATCCCATCGGAAAGCATTTTGGCCGGGACGGTCTCGAAACCAGCCAATACGAAATTGTGGGCGTTGCCAAAGACGCCCGCTATCTGGCGGAGAACTTCGGCAAGCCGGTGGCTCCGTTCTTTTTTCTTTCTGAGGCGCAGCATGACTTTTTGCCGAAAGCCGGATCGCCTGAGATCAGCGGCGGTTCGCACTACCTGCACGACATCGTTATCGTGACCAAGCCGGGTGCTAGCCTCTCCGGCGCGCAAGTGCGCCGAGCCATGGCTTCCATCGATCCCAATCTGCCGCTTATTTCAATTCGCCCTTTGAAACAGCAAGTAGCCGCCGTATTCACGCAACAGCGGCTGATTGCGCGCCTCACGTCCTTTTTTGGAGTTCTTTCGCTCGTTTTGTCTTGCGTCGGGTTGTATGGAGTCACCGCCTACAATGCTGGACGCCGTGTCACCGAAATCGGCGTGCGCATGGCGTTAGGCGCTAATCGCGGCGACGTTATCCGGCTGATACTCGGTGGCGCTTTTGCACTCATCGCCTTGGGCCTCATCATCGGATTTCCGCTGACTCTGGCGACGGGAAAATTCCTCGGCAGTCAGCTTTACGGCATGAATTCGTACAGTCCCGTGGTGATGCTAGTAGCCGTTGCGACGCTCGGGTTATCCGCCTTGGTCGCATCGTTGATTCCGGCCTTGCGCGCGAGTCGGCTTTCACCGCTGGACGCATTGCGCACGGAGTAAGGCCAACTGTCGGTGCAAGCACGCTGCGTTAGTCTGTGTCCGTGGACTCGGACGTAATTCCCCGGCACGTTGTCAATTCGGCGTTGCGCCTCAATCTTCCTTATTTTGCCGTTGCCTGTGCAATTGCGATTGGTGGAACTTGTTCGCTTTTGCTCGCCAGGCTGCGATCTCGAGAGCGCTTACTGCTATGGGTGGGCGTCTTTTCGATGCTCTATGCGGCGCGCCTGTTTATTCAGAACGAACTGGTTCGCGACGCCTTCAACGCTCCCGGCACAGGGTACATACCGTTCGCCTTGTCTATTTCCTACGCGATCAACGTCCCTTTCGCGCTCTTCGCGTTGGAACTTCTCGGACGCGGCTGGAAGGCAAGCATCAAGATTTGGGCATGGCTGTGCAGTGCTTTTGCTGTGATCGCAATTCCAATTGGCCTGCTCGCGCATCAGCCGCGGTGGCTGGACATTGCGAACAGCGCGTTGGTGATCAGCGGAACGCTGCTACTGCTCTTGCATGTTTTCGGCGCGCGTCGTGCTGGGAATGTGCTCGCAGCTTCTCTCGGTTGGCCTCTGCTGTTCTTCGGTATATTCGTCCTTCTTCAAAATGAGGGTGTCACCATTCGCGGCAATAGCATCGAGCCGATTGGCTTCCTCGTTTTGCTAATTGCCTTGGGCTCAGTGGCAGTGCGGCGAGCGCTTGCAACTCAGCGAAAGCTCATTGATATCGAGCAAGAACTGTCCACAGCAAGACGGATTCAATTCTCTATTCTTCCGGACTCTGCTCCTCACTTCCAAGGAGTACAAATAGCGACACGCTATGAGCCGATGACATCGGTGGCTGGTGACTTCTACGATTTTCACGTTTTCGATGGCCTCCTGACCATTTTGGTGGCCGATGTCTCCGGACATGGCGTTCCGGCAGCTCTGGTTGCTGGCATGTTGAAAGTGTGCTTCGCGGCCCAGAAGAGTAACGCTTCCAATCCTGCAGCGATTCTTTCCGGACTGGGACTTATGCTTCGTGGCAGCCTTGGCGGGCAGTACGTGACCGCGGCCTGCGCCACCGTCGACACAAAATCACGCACCATTACATACGCTGGGGCGGGGCATCCTCCGAGCGTTCTTGTCCGAGGCCAAGAGCGCGATACGGTCCTGTTAGATCAAAATGGCCTCTTCCTGGGGCCGTTTCCAAACGCCACTTACGAAAACATATCCCTCCCCTTTCAAAGCGGCGACAGATTATTTGTGTATACGGATGGGATTACTGAGGCTCGCGCCCTTGACGGCGAAGAGCTTGGACAGCAGAGATTGCAACAATTTCTCGTCCAATCGAATGCGACTGCACCAAATTCAGCTCTGGACCGGCTATTTCAGCAGATTACGACGGGTACTCCCGAAGATGACTTAACCGCTGTACTACTCCACTTCGACTGAGGTGTCCGGCGTTGGACGGATTGCCGGCCGTACGGATATAACCCTGCAAGCGCTACGCTAAGTAGTAGCAATACAATGGGCGCTGCAACCATCGCAGCAACACGCGAGCCGGCGCAATGGCGCTTGAAGGTCACATTTTGGCTGGATGTAACACTACTGGTCTCGATATGCGCGTTGCAGACCGTTCGCTTTACCGGACTTGTTCTCCATGAATGGCTTGGACTCGCGTTGGTGGGTATGGTTCTCGCTCACCTGCTGCTTGCCTGGAGTTGGATTGCCTCGCAGAGCCGCCGCTTCTTCACCTTGCAATCCATCCGCGCGCGCATCAACTACCTTCTCAACCTAAGTCTTTTCGCGGCCGTCACAGCGGTGATCTTCTCCGGCATTCTGATATCACAGAAGGCAATTCCGACATTGACCCACACGAAGGCCGCGCCGCACATGGACTGGCGATGGGACACTCTTCACAACCAGTTTTCGACGGCAGTAGTCATGCTGGTGGGTTTTCATCTGGCAATCAACTGGGAATGGGCGCTGGCGGCCGGAGAGAAGATCTTCCACCGCTTTCAGGAACGCGCACGATGAAATTTGTCCGGGTGCTATCACGGCTTGCCCTTCTCTCGCTGGCTGCCGCTTCCTTTGCCGGCTTGACACGGATTTATGGCGATTCAGTGCGGCTTACTTTACCGGATCCGGAGTGGCGCGCCGGGCGACAGCATCGTCCGTCCACACCAGAAATCGGCCAGTTCCCAGAACTCATCGGTGAAGGTATGTTGTTGATCTTCTACGCTGTGGCGGGACGCATCGTATTGCGACTGCGGCTCTCGCCTCCATCCCGCACCGAAGGACAACCAATTCTGTTGAGCTTACGCCAGGAAGCAAAGATTTCCAAATACTAGTTAGGGTGTTGTGGAGCAGCGCCGTGCGCTGCGGCGGCGTCCCACGCCGCCGTTGCCTGATAACGAACTCTCCGTGACACGCCCGCGTTTCGGCGAAAAGCTGTGCGATCATCTCAGTGCTATGCCGCCCACGCGGCACTCGATCACGATGGAACACACGATATTGAAGCCTCCTCGATTGCAACAAGGAGATCGTGTTCGCTTCGTATCGCC
>JAICIH010000265.1 GCA_025924475.1 Bryobacteraceae bacterium | reverse complement strand
CCTACCGCGACCGGCTCCACTTATCTGAACGACGCAGCACTCAAAGGACAAGGGAAAATAGTGGCGCTGCTGCTGGCTCGGGGAGCCCGTATCGAGGCGCGGGGGGAAGATGGCGAGGGCCCGCTCCACGAGGCCGCCCTCGGTGGCAGCGCCGAAGTGATTACGCTGCTGCTCGATCACGGCGCCCAAATCGATGCCCCCGATCGTGACTCCGGCGCTACTCCGCTGATGATCGCCGCATCGCTAGGCCGGACCAACGCAGTCACCGTCCTGCTGCGCCGCGGTGCGAATCCTGCCCTACGCGACCACGCCGGGCATACCGCATTGGACCGGGCTCTCGAGGCCGAAAACAGCGAGGTCGTGAAGCTCCTTCAGAAAGGCTAATAGCCTTGCTAATAGTCCCTTCCCGCATAGGCCTGCGGGGCTATCCCCAGCAATACCTTAGTTTTTCCCAAAGTCAAACCCTAAATCCGCCGATAAGCCAAGTGATCGGAAGGATTTCTCTTTTGACACGAGGTAAACGTACACATAAAATTCTGCTGGCGGATGCTCATCTCCTTTTCCGTCGCGGCTTGCGGACTCTTCTGTCGGCGGAAAGCGATCTGGACGTGGTGGGAGAGGCCTCCGATGTAGCGGAAGCGCTGGGAACGGCGCGCCAGGTCATGCCGAATGTTCTGGTCATGGATCTGGCGTTACTCCATTCAGATGGTGAACAAGGTCCATTGGCAATCCGGCAGATCGATTCCTCCACGGGAGTTTTATTTTTGACACAGGAAGATTCGCCCGAACAACTGGAACTCGCGATTGCGGCCGGTGCGCGTGGCTACATGCTGAAGAACAGCCCGCCGCGCCAATTGCTGGCTGGTATCCGTCAAATCGCCATTTCCGACGACCACAATCCCCGCAGTTTGTCCCGCCTGGTGCCGGATTTACAGGCTCTGGCGCTTAACAACAGGAACACGCGCGCCTCCGTTCTCACCTTGAGAGAGCAGGAAGTCATGCGGCTGCTTGCCGAAGGCCGTACCGTGCGCGAGGTAGCCTCCGAGCTTTCGCTCAGTATCAAAACCATTGAAGCGCACAAGTTGAACCTGATGCGCAAGCTGGATATTCACAATCGCAGTAGTTTGGTCGAATACGCGGTTCGCGCCGGCCTCATCCAGCCCCAGCCGGTCCAAGTCGGCTAACCATCCGTGGCGCACGCACTTTGCGTGCCGCGTCGAGACTAAGACTCCTCTCGACGCCTTGGTGTCACTTCCCGGCGCCGCTTGCGCTACGCTGCCTCTATGTGGAAGTTCCTGCTCGGAGTAGCGGTCGGAATCGTTGTCGCCTTCGTCGGTGCTCTGATCGTGGTGTTCGCGATAGGCCGGCTGTTTTCTTCGAAGCAGGTTTCCGTAGAAGGTAATTCGGCTCTGGTGCTGGCGCTCAGCGGAGAACTCCCGGAAGCCGCTCCCGTCGATATCCCCATCCCGTTCGCGCAGGCCCAAAGTGTGCCTACCGTACGCGACATTTGGACGTCCCTGCGCCAGGCCGCCACCGATAATCGCATCCGGGCCGTGGTTTTGCAGCCGAATGGACTCGAGACCGGGTGGGGCAAATTGCAGGAATTGCGCCAGGAAATCCTGACATTCAAAAAATCCGGCAAACCCGTATATGCGTATTTACAGAGTCCCGGATCGAGAGAATACTACCTCGCCTCGGCCGCCGATAAAATCTACCTGTCGCCGGACGACATGCTGGGCGTCAAAGGGTTCGCGCTGGAAGAGATGTATTTCAAGAATACGCTCGACAAAGTAGGAATTCAGTTCGAGGTGGATCACATCGGCCGGTACAAAGATGCCGGCGATATTTTTACCAAAACCGGTATGTCCCCGGAAACCCGCGAAGTGCTGAATCAGGTGCTGGACCAGATTTATAACAATTTTTGCACCACGGTCGGCCAGGCGCGGCATAAAACCAGTGATGAAATGAAGCGGTTGGTGGATACGGGGCCATTTCTCGGGAGCCAGGCGAAAGCTGCCGGCCTGGTGGATGAGCTGGGCTATGAAGATCAAGTCTACGGAGACTTGAAGAAGAAGCTTCGCTTGAGCGAAATAAACAAGTCGAACATCCGAACCTATTTTCGGGCAGCGCCCGGAAAGGGCGATCGCATTGCTCTTTTGGCCGGCGAGGGAGAGATCGTCCGAGGAGATCCGCAAGACATGTTCGGCGGCCCCGCCGGCATTTCTTCCGTAGGTTTCAGCAAGGTCATCCGGCGGGTCAGAAACGACGGCAGCATCAAAGGCGTGATTCTGCGCGTGAATTCACCAGGCGGCGATTCGGTAGCCTCGGACGAAATTCTTCACGAGCTGAAATTGTTGAGCGCGGTAAAACCGCTGGTGATTTCCATGTCCGATGTGGCAGCTTCCGGTGGCTACTTCATCTCTATGACAGGCGATCCGGTGCTTTCGTATCCGGATACCATCACCGGTTCCATCGGCGTGCTGTATCTGCGGCCGAACTTCAAAGGCTTGTATGACAAGCTCGGCATCCAGGCGGATTTGCTGACACGGGGCCAACTAGCCGCTCTCGATTCCGTGTCGCATCCTCTCTCCGAAGCCGGCCGGCGCAAGCTGCATGAATCGATCGCGGCCACGTACCAATCGTTCGTCGGCAAAGTGGCGGCGGCGCGCAAACGGAATTACGATCAGATCGACGCGATCGCCCAAGGCCGCGTCTGGATGGGCGGCCCGGCCCACCAGAACGGGCTGATTGACGAATTGGGCGGATTAGATCAAGCGATCGCGCTCGTCCGTAAAAAAGCCAAGCTCGCCGCCGGCGGTGAGACCAATCTGGTTATGTATCCCCCGCGCCGGACGCTGTTGGAAGTGCTCACCAATGCCTCGCCCGAAAGCCTCGAGGGCGAAGCGGCCGAAAGCCGGTTGCGAAAAATGGCGCCCGGTTTGCCCAGCCGCGCACTGCTGAAAGGCGGCATGCTGCGCATGCTCCCCTACCACATTACGATTCACTAACGCCGCGGTTCTTTGCAAAGAACCCCGACCGTGAGGGAGGGCATGAAATCTTCATCAAAACGCCGCAGCCGACGAGATCCCGCTTCCGTTTAAAGCGCTCTGCATACGCTCCAGCGCGGACTTGTGAATCTGCGATACGCGGCTCTCGTTTACTCCCAAAAGCCCGCCAATTTCCTTCATGGTCAGGTCGCGTTCATAGTACAGCTTGACCACCTGCCGGTAACGCGCCGGCAACGTCTTCATCGCGCCTTGCAGCTTATGGCGCAGTTCGGACCGGGCAAAAACCTGGTCCGGAGCCGCTGCCGGAGCGCTGACGGCTTCGCAAGCCACCGTTTCTTCTCGCTCACTGCTGTGCTGCTGTAGCGCTGCCATTCCCAGATTCCGGAAATCAACCATCAACGCTTGCCAGCGCCGGGTGGAAAGGCCCATCGCAGCGGCGACTTCGGCTTCGGTGGGAGTCCGTTCCAGCTTAACCGTCAGCTCGCGCGTAACGGTCTCCAACTGCTTAAAGCGTTTTCTCAAATCGCGCGAGGCCCAATCCTGCTGCCGCAGGCTATCGAGGATCGCTCCTCGAATGCGATGTTTCGCATAGGTCGGAAAAGCGACATCCTTATCGTCCCGGTATTTGGTGGCGGCATCGAACAATCCCATGATGCCGGCATGCACCAGATCGTCCAATTCAATATGCACCGGTACCGAGCGCTGGATGTGCGCGGCGATAGCGGTCACTAAAGACATGTGCTCGAGAATGAGTTCGTCGCGGCGATGGGCATCGCGGGAAGTGGATTGGCTGGACAGCGCGGGTTTGCTTGCGGCGTTCACTGGGTTTCTCCGCCGTAGAGAAAGGCATCCACGCCACCAGCCGCCAGACACCCGCGCAATCAGTTGTTTTTAAAAACTTTAGGAAAATTTCAAAGAAAATCTCGATGGCCAAAACTCGCTCTTTTCCCGATCTGAAACAGCCTGAGCGCCGCGGAGGCGTTCCGAAGTAGAATCGTGAGCCACTCTGAAACAGGCGAGCTCCGCCGCAGACGATCTACCTGAGACTCAGATTTTCCCTAGGCTGTGAGCGCCGTGCGGTCGCGAATGCAATTCCTGCTGAACCGGTTTTTTGAATGCGGGTAATCCAGCTCCCGCCAACCGCGCGCGCAGCTCCTCGGATAGCTCGTCCGCTTCAAACAACTGGACGACGGAAAGGCCCAGCTTCAATAAGAGCTGGTCGGCGAGATCCACGTGCAGCGTGCGAGCGCCTTTCAGCACGTTGTGCATTTGTGGCTGGGAGATCCCGAGGATTCTTGCCAACCCGCGTTCCGTATACTCGCCGTTCTTGATCCGCAGATTGACCGCAGCAAGCAGCCGGCGGAACAGCCGCTCGAAAAACACGGTCTCGGTGGTGAGTACCGATTCCACTGTGAAATAGGCCCCTCGGTTTTCCCGATGGATAGAAAGATTTTACCACCTAGTCTGTGTGAAACGAGAGGCTATTAACCCCATTAAACTTAGTCGGTTGTGTGGAATATCTCCATAATTCTCATTTGATCTAAGGAAATTTTTGCATTTATTTTTGGACAAGTACCAGCAGTACTCTTTATCGTTGAATTCATAAGAGATGCAAACACCAAACAAAATAAACAAATTGGTGGACGAGGTAGGAAAAATGGAATGGTCTCGTTCCGAGACACTGGCCTTGGCGCAGCAGTCTTGTAGCCACTGCCATGGGCTCGGTTTACGGCCTGGGCGGGGCGGGGTGTCGACCCCGTGCAATTGTGTGTTCAGAGCAATTTTCCGCGCGTGTTATGCGCGTTTTCGGCGATGCGCTTCGAAAGAGAAGTACATCAGCCGTGTCTCGCTGGAAGCGAATCCGGGCCGCCAGAGAAAGTCGGTCTGGGGGATGAAGAATGAAGAATACATCGCCGATTTTTGCCTAATAAGCCGGCGTACTTTATCGGACTACGAATATAGGTTATTCAAATTTCATTATTTGTTGGGTGCGGATTGGAAGCTGTGCTGCCGCCGAATGAACCTCGATCGCGGAACCTTCTTTCATGAGGCCTATCGCATCGAGCAAAAGCTGGGGCGCACGTTCCGCGAGCTGCAGCCGTACGCACTCTTCCCCCTGGATGAATACTTCAACGGATCCGGCCGGCAACCCGTCGCGGCGGTTACGGATTTCCGGGTCAAGACGGAACCGACGCCGATGACCCGGAAGACTCTCCAATTCCCGGTCAAGCGGGCAGCCTAAAGAACCGCGCGCCGTAAGGAAGTGAAAGTCGGCGGAATTTTGTGGGGCAGGTTGGCAACCTGCGGCCGATTGGCAATCGGCCCTCCTGCATGACTTTCAACGGGGCGGCGAAATCGGCAACTCCGGCCATTTCGCCGCAACAGAACCGCGACCGAGAGGGAGCGGCTTATCCATTTCAACAATTTTTCGGGAGCCGGATACTCCTGTTTCGGGTCGAGCCAATCGAAGGGGCTCGACCCTTTTTTTTATGAATGACAAGAGTCCCTCTGTATGGTAACTATGAAACAGTGAATCTCGCCTTCTTGAAAGTAAATCCCGCCTCCGGCGTTCCGATTTACCTTCAATTGATGGATCGGCTGCGGCACGCGATCGAGAGCTGCATGCTCGCTCCGGGCGATCAACTGCCTGGTATCCGAACGCTGGCGCAGCAACTGGTGGTCAGTCCCAATACTGTAATCAAAGCCTACACGGAGCTGGATCGGGAAGGAGTTATAGAGCTGCGTCATGGAGCCGGCGCCTTCGTGCGCGACCGCGAACGCCATCGGGATCGGATCAAAGACATTCGAGCGGCCAAGAACCTGGTGAAGGCCGCCGTTGAAAAAATGCGCAGCCGCGGATTTACGCCGGACGAAATCCGCCGCTTTGTGGATGCGGAACTTGATGCCTGCATCGAAGAGGCCCGAGTTGGTCATTGAGACTCACGGCCTGAGCAAGAAATATCGCGATACGTTCGCAGTTCGCGATCTCGACCTCGCCGTCCCGGCAGGCAGCATCAGCGCCTTGCTGGGACCGAATGGTAGCGGGAAGACGACCACGATCCGGATGTTACTAGGACTGGCGCACCCGACGGCGGGCGCCGGGCGCGTGCTCAGCCAAGCCATCTCCGATGAAGCCGCGTGCATCCAAATCCGGCAGCGCATCGGCTACGTAGGAGAGGACAAGCGGCTCTACGGATACATGACGGTCAGGGAGATCCTCGATTTCGTCCGGCCGCTCTATCCCAACTGGAACCGCAATCGGGAATGTGCGCTACAGGAATGTTTCGATCTTCCGCCTAGTCGAAAATGCAAAAAGCTTTCGAAAGGCATGCGGACGAAGCTGGCGCTCGTGCTGGCGCTGGCCCGAGGCGCAGACTTGTTGATCTTCGACGAGCCGTCTGAGGGCCTGGATCCCGCAGCCACGGAACAGTTACTCGAAGCCATGGTGGAAGCTGCCTCGGACGGTGCCACCGTCTTTTTCTCCACGCACCAGATCTCCGAAGTGGAGCGAATTGCCGACCACGTCTTCATCATGAATCGCGGCCGGCTGGTCTTCCAAAACGCAATGGAAGAAATACGAAAGAATTACCGCCGGATTCATTTTTCTTTTATGGGCCGCGCCCCGGCAAACCAGCTCAATTCACCTTAACCTTGCCATTTCGGCGCAGGCAGTGGATGCAGGTCCGTGCCACGCTTGGTTTGCTGCAAGCGGCGATCCTCGCGCTGGTTCCGGTCTTAATAGTTCCATTGGCCGCGCGCGTTGTGGGGCATTCGTATCCGGTCTGGGAAGCCTTTAAGTTCTCAGGACTTCTTTTTGCAGCCGGCATCGTTTTCTTTTTCGGCGCCGTCTTCTGGTCGTCGCTCCTGGGCGGAGAATTCTCGGCCATCGCCGTCTCCGGTATTTCGGCCTTGTTCGCTTTTACGGCGCAAGATTACCTCTACCGGTGGATTCCTTCGTTCCGGTTTTCGTATTTCAACATGAGTGCGTTTCTGGGCGGATACGATCTCTTGGATCGCACTACTGGCCTTCTAGGCGGATGGCCATGGACAGGTATCGTGAAAAGCCTCTGCGCGGCCGGTTTGCTTTTCTGGACGTCCACGGCGATCGTCGATCGCCGCGATTTTTGATTTGAAAATATCTCATTCCTCGCGCAAGGCCCGTATCGGATCCACACTCGCGGCCCGATGGGCCGGCAAGCTGGCAGCCAATGCGCCGGTCACCAGGAACAACGCCACCGCCGTTCCGATCACGAACGGATCGCCCGCGCGGATTTCGAACAGCAAAGAGCGAAACACGCTCATCGCCGCCAACGCGCCGGCAAAGCCGATCAGGAGTCCTCCGTTGACGAGCCCGCCGGCTTCTTTGAGAACCAGCCAGATCACTTCCTTGCGGCGCGCGCCGAGCGCCGTGCGGATTCCGATTTCTTTGGTGCGCCGTCCGACCCAATAACTCAACAGTCCAAACAGGCCGATGGCCGCAACGAGCAGGCCAAAGAAAGCGAATGCTCCCCCTACCCCGGCGAGCAGTTTTTCGCGCAACAGCGTGTT
Source organism: Bryobacteraceae bacterium (assembly GCA_025924475.1). GTDB lineage: Bacteria > Acidobacteriota > Terriglobia > Bryobacterales > Bryobacteraceae > Bog-105. The sequence goes on along the minus strand of JAICIH010000265.1, from coordinate 806 downwards.
CCCGACGAGTGTTTCCAATGTAGTGACCTCGCGGACGCGCATTCCGGAACCGATGTTTTGTGTTTCTCGCTCTACTAGGCGCGCTAACGGCCCCAACGATAGAGCGGAACGCACATACAATGTGAAGCCGTTGCTCCCTTCCGGCGGAAGATAGATGATGGGCTCCGCGCCGCGGCGCAAGTCGAAATAATAGGCGTCCGACGCTACACCAACAATCGTCTTATGCAGCAGCGAACTCCCGAACTGATGCGCAAAGCTGCGCCCGAGCACATCGACGCTGCCGAAATATCTTCGCGCAAACGCCGCATTGACGATAGCCGGTCCCGGATTCGCCGGACCGCTGTCTCCCGGCTGAAAATCGCGGCCGGCCAGCAGCGGCGTGCGCATCGTAGCGAAATAGCCAGGTGAGATACGATAGAAAGTCTCCTGCCGTTCCGACGGCCCTTTACCGGGCAGAATGATGCGTTGTTCCCAACCCGTATTAGTAAAAATGGGCCAGGCTGCCAGAGCCGCGCTGATGACGCCCGTTTGACCGCCGATACGGCGCTGCAGCTCGAACATCAAAGCGCGCTGCGCCTCCTCCGGCTTCTCTCCGGCTTCGGTCGTGAGGTTGAGCACGGCGACGTTCCTGGCATCGAAGCCGGGATTCACCCGAAACAATTTGCCCAGGCTGAACAAAAAGGCTGCGCCGGTCATGACCAGCCCAAAAGCACAGGCCACCTGAATCGTCACAAACACCTTCCCTAGCCGGAGCTTTCCGGCCTGCCCGGCCGCACTCCGCAGCGAAGTCATCGGCTGCGTGCGGG
>JAICIH010000264.1 GCA_025924475.1 Bryobacteraceae bacterium | reverse complement strand
GTGGGTGGATTCACCGGCCAAAATCAGGGCTTCGCTTTTATCGCGGTTAAGGACGATCCGCATCGGCCCAAGATCAACCAAATCATCGGGCAACTGCAAATGCAATTCGCCAAGATTCCAGGTCTGATGGTGTTCCTGCAGTCGCCTCCATTGATCACGCTGGGGCAGAACGAAGGACGCAGCCAATACTCGGTGGCGCTGCAGGATGCGGATCTGCAGGAGCTTTATAAATGGGCTCCGGTGCTGGAAGCTAAGCTTCACACCATTCCCGAGTTGACGAATATTTACAGCGATTTGCGCCTGGGCAGCCCGCGTCTGGAGGTGCATATCGATCGTAATCTCGCGCTGGCGCTGGGTGTTTCGCCCGATGCGATTGCGAATACGCTCTACGATGCATACGGGAACCGGCGCGTCACCACGATCACGGCGGCCTCCGATCAGTACGACGTGATCCTCGAAGTCCTGCCGCAGTATCAGCGCGATCCGGCAGCGCTGCGCGATCTTTATATCCGTTCGAGCACCGGAAAGATGGTGCCGCTCTCGGCGGTAAGCGATCTGAAGCAAACGGTGGCGCCGTTGTCGGTGAGCCACATCGGTCAATTGCCAGCCGTCAATTTTCAGTTCGACCTGAAGCCAGGCGTGGCGCTGAGCACGGCAACGCGGCTGATCGACCAGGCGGCGCTTCAGATCGGTATGCCTAACACTGTTTCCTTTAGTTATCAGGGGACGGCGGCCGCTTTCCAGAATTCGCTGAGCGGCTTGGGTGTGTTGCTGATCATCGCGGTGCTGGTCATTTATCTGGTCCTCGGCATTTTGTACGAGAGCTTCATTCATCCGATCACGATTCTTTCCGGGCTGCCTGCGGCCGGCATCGGCGCGCTGCTTACGCTACTGATATTCGGTCACGATTTGAACTTGTATTCGTTCGTCGGCATCATTTTGCTGATCGGAATCGTGAAGAAGAATGCCATCATGATGATCGATTTCGCGCTGGAAGCGCAGCGCACGGAAGGCAAGGCGCCTGAAGAAGCGATTTTTGAAGGCTGTCTGCGGCGCTTCCGCCCGATCATGATGACGACCATGGCGGCGCTGCTCGGTACTCTGCCGATCGCATTCGGTTCCGGAGCAGGCGGCGAAGCGCGCCGTCCGCTCGGGTTGGCGGTAGTCGGCGGGCTGGTGCTTTCGCAATTGCTGACGCTCTACATCACGCCGGTCATTTATCTGTATCTGGACCGGATCGTGAGCGGACGTCGAAAACGCCAATCGGATAGGCCGGTAGGCGTTTGGACCGAGCCACTAGTCGAGCGGTAATCCAAAAGCGGTGCATCGCATGATGTAGGAATGCGATTGAAGATTGTGCAAGCCGGAGAGGCGGTGCTCCGGCAGCGGGGCAAGGACCTAAGCGCCGGCGAAATCCGGAGCCGCGAAATTCAGAACCTGATCGAATGGATGCGCGAGACGATGTACGATGCGCCGGGTGTCGGATTGGCGGCGCCGCAGGTCGGGCTTTCTCTCCGCCTCGCCGTTATCGAAGATAAGCCGGAGAATCTAAAAGACGTTCCGGCGGACTATCTCAAGGAACGCGATCGCAAGGCGGTGCCGTTTCACGTCATCGTGAATCCGAAGCTGACGCTCGAAGGTCCAGCGGACGCGGAATTTTTCGAAGGATGCCTGAGCCTGTCGGGCTTCACGGCGGTGGTGCCGAGGGCGCGCAAAGTGCGGGTCGAGTGTCTGGACCACCAGGGCGAACCGAAAACAATCCAGGCCTCCGGATGGTACGCTCGGATTCTCCAGCATGAAATCGATCATCTGGTTGGGACGGTATACATCGACCGTATGCGTTCCCGCACTTTTATGAGCGTCGAGAATCATAACCGTTATTGGAAAAACAAATCCAGCGCAGATCTGCGCAAGCTGATCGGTTGGGAAAGCTAGCCCAAGTTCGTCACAATTGAATGCTCATGACCGCTCCCTCTGGTCGCGGCTCTGTAAGCTGTTGAAAATACCAGGAAGCTCTTTCTGAGCCATGACCGAAGGAAGTGGTTGTGACGAACTTGCGCTAGTGAGCCAATTCATCTGGCAAATATCGCAGTTACTCATGAGAGGTCAAAAGAGGCGGCCTGCTCTGGGCCACTGCGATGTCGAAGGTTCTGCCGATTGTGCTGCTGATTACGGTGTTCACCGCTTTTGCCGCCGGTAAGAGTCCGGCATGCAGTTTGGCGTATCAGTTACAGCAACCCGAGATTCCGCTGGACATCGCGGTGAAAGCGGATCATCGGACCGCGGCTGCGACCAAAACGGCGATGGACTGGTGGACGGCGCGTCTCAGCACGCCGGCGCGGCCGATCACCTGGCATCCGGTCGAGGACCATGCCGCCTGCATGATCTACATCCGCTACGGATGGGAGGGCATGATGCCGCGGAAGACCGTGCAAGGCTACACGTATCTGCCATACCACAAAAGATATGACGGCCTGGCGACAGTAAATCGCCTGGACGCGTGGGTGGTAGCGCACGAGATAGGACATCTGATCGGATGCATACACGGCGATGGAATTATGCGCGCCGAGTATCACAAAGGCGACGGGCCGTTCTGGATCGACGATGAAGCGCTTCATTTTGCGCGACTAGTCCGCTTACGCGCGTCCGGAATGGCTCGCCGCGCCAAAACTAGTTAGTATTTGGGTGGTAATAGCCGTTTGCCGCGCCCCGGCAGAAGAAAATCCGAAGCGGGATGCCATTCCATTTCCGGAGCGGTTCGAGCCGACGAATCATATTCCGCCGCTTCGGGTGGCGCCTGGACTTGAATACCCTCCAATGCCCAACAGATGAAACCGCCGAGAAACCAGTGCACCACTCCGAGAATAATAAGAGTCTCTTCCTCACTTCGCGTGAGATGACGGCCAAGGATGTTGACTAGCGCGACGACCCCGCCTATTAGCCCGATATAAAACCACCAAACGACCCAGCGGTGAACCCGTAAATGAATGTGACTCACAATTCCTCCCTACTACTTAATTGGACGCACGAAGAGTGGCGCAGGAATCTACCGTCTTAATGTTAGAGGCGCGTGCATTGGCGGTAATATTTTTTAATTGGCGCGATCGGCGCATTGCTAGACTAAAAAGACCCGCCTCCAGTGAGTACCGTTCCCGCAACGCCTACTTTCGATGAATCCGCTTTGGTCACTCGCGCCCAAGCGGGGGATGCCGCAGCGTTTTCGGAACTGGTCGAGCACTACGACCGCCGTGTGTTCCGGATGGCGAAGCAGATCACCCAGAACGACGACGATGCCGAAGATGTGCTGCAGGAGACATTCCTGAAGGCATATACTCATTTAAGCGATTTCCAGGGCAATTCGAAGTTCTACACCTGGCTGGTGCGCATCGCCGTAAACGAGGCGCTCATGAAGCTCCGGAAGAGGCGGTCCGACCGGACGGTGCCGCTTGATGAGCCGATTGATACGGGCGAAGACGAGATGGTCCGCGAGATTGCGGTTTGGGATGAAAACCCTGAAGAAACATACTCGCGCGATGAATTGGCGAAGATTCTGGACCAGGCAATTGAAAGTTTGAAGCCCGCTTACCGCACCGTTTTCATCCTGAGAGACATCGAAGAACTGTCGATAGAAGAAACTGCCGAGGCGCTAAACCTATCCATTTCAGCCGTCAAGAGCCGGCTGTTGCGGGCGCGGCTACAGCTCCGGGAGAAATTGACCCGGCAATTTAAGAGAAAGGGGGACGACGCGTTTGCTTACCTGTAAGCAGTTTCTGCGAGAACTCAGCGGCTATTTGGAAAAGACGCTGGATCCCGCGGAATTGGCAGAATTACAGAAGCACGTGAACGAGTGCCCCAACTGTTTTGTGGTGTGCGACACCACGGAAAAGACTCTGAAAGTGTTCAAAGGCATGGAAGCCAAGGCTATTCCCAAGGACATTCATTCGCGGTTGATGGCCGCGATTGAACGAAAGCTGCGGGATAAGGGCGGCTGCGGATAACCCCTTACTTACGCGCGGGGCTCGGCTAGCGGGTGTGGAAGATCTGCCGGAAACGGGCTTTCTGGTTTTCGTCCAGTACGTCTAAAATGCGCTGTTTGCCATGCTCGGCAACGTCTTCGCGCTGATCCTCAATATTTTGGTAGTACTTGCTGTAATCATCGAGCACGTTCGTGATGGTCTGCTGTTGAGCTGCGGTGAGACTTAGCTGGGTTTTGAGGCGTTCCAGGCCGAAGCGTTGCGCGGCCTCAATGGTGCGCTCCTGCTGGACGACGACAGGCATGCGGGTGTGGAGATAGGCGCGTGTTAGGACAGATCCCGCCGCCAAGCCGCACAAAAAGATGACCCCGAACGTGACAAGCACTTTCGGATTCGCCCAGCCGGCAGCCTCCTGCCGGAGCATATGTTGACGGTTTGTGGCCGGCGTAGCTATCGAATACTCCCCTGCTCAGATGCGAAATTCTCCAGAACGGCATCACGCTGCTGGGCGATGCTTCCCACGACCGGCGGATCGTAATGGCCTTGTCTCGCCACCATAGTGGGAGGCGCGGTCAAGTGCCCGTCGCGGCTCTCCTCGGCGACAACGTAAGAACCCAATATAACGGCCAAAGCGAACGAAGCATAAGTCAGCCGCTTGGCAAATGGAGAATAAATGAAGACCGCCCAGATGGATTGCTTCGCGCGCTCTTCGATACGCTGTATAACCCGCGCGTAGAAGCCCGCCGCCGGCCCGACCTCTTCGGGCGCCCGGAGTTCCTGAAGTATAGCGCTATGCGTACGCATGGCATTCAACTCAGCGGAGCATTCACGGCAGGAACTCAAGTGATTGCGCAACTCTTCGGAATTCTTATCCCATCCATCCCGGATTAACTCATCTCGAATGGACCCATGCATATTTCCCTCAATAAAAAAACTACTTGGCGGATCTTGGCGTCCGCTCTTTACCCAACTCTACAGCGTCCCAGTCACGCCGGCTAAAACCCCCGGCTACCAACCCCGCCTACAACCCCAGAGCCGTCAGGGGACTCTTATCCAACCTCTGCGCGGCCTTCACCAGTTTCTGGCGCGCGCGAAATAACTTCACCTTAATCGTATTCTCGTTCATTCCGGTCATCTGCGACAACTCTTCCACGGAGTGCCCTTCCACTTCCTTCAGCAGGATCAGTGACCGGTCTTCTTCGGAAATTTTTCCGAGCAGCTTCAGGATCAGGTCCCGCTGGGCGAGGCGCTGATCGACGGGTGGGGTTTGCTCGGTGGAGGGACCGGAGTTCTCCATGCGAGCCGTATCTTCACTCGAAAAGTCGCTCTCGTATACAAGCTTGCGGACGCGCTTTTTGCGGAGATAATCGTAACACTCGTTGACCGTAATCTTATAAATCCAAGTCAGCAGCGAACTCCGGAAATCGAAATTCTTGATGGAAAAATAAATCTTGGCAAAAACCTGCTGAGCGATATCTTCGGCGTCGTTGCGATTGCGCAGAATGCCGTAGATGATGGAGAAGACCTTGGCCTGGTAACGGTCTACGATTTCCCGGAACGCGAGCTCGTCTTGCGCCTGAATACGCCGGACAAGCGCCGCCTCATCGGTTTGTCGGTGGTCCAATTTGGCCTTTGCTCGAGTTGCCTCACCCGATATCGCCGGGAACGGAAGAGTCGTGCCAAGCCCGTTCATATGCCCGACGGACGTGCCTGGTGGGCCAGCGGTTACAAGAACTTAAACCGATTATGCCAGACCTGCCGTGAGAGTGATCCGGCGAACCCTGAGACGCGCGCTCCGCATCCAAAGATTATCGATTAGTTGTACACTACTAATTGAAAGAAGTACGAGGAGATCTATGATTGGGCTTACCGAAACGGCCGTGAATAAGGTGAACGAAATCTTGAACATGCAGGATCCGAAGCCAGCCGGGTTACGCATTTCCGTGGTGGGGGGAGGCTGCTCCGGGTTCAGCTACTCCATGGCGTTCGAGAATCAACCCAACATGCTGGACAAAACCTACAATTTCGGCGATCTGCGTGTGTTTGTGGACCAAGCCAGCATGCTGTATCTCGACGGAGCCGAAGTGGACTACGTGGAAACGCTCGAAGGCTCGGGCTTCAAGTTCAACAATCCGCAAGTGAAGTCGACCTGCGGTTGCGGCAGCTCGTTCAGCGCTTAATCCTCTTCGGCACGTGGAAACCGCTTGCTAACGCGCGCGGGTCAATTCGATCTGTTGACAGAAGCGCGGAATCCGGCTTCGGCCGAGATTGATGCACTTCCGACGGTCGAGATGCTGCATGTGATTAATGCGGCGGATCAGGAAGTGGCGCTTTCGGTCGAACGCGAGATCCCGAATATCGCCCGCGCGGTAGATGCCATAACTGCGAGGCTCGAAGAGGCCGGCCGGCTGTTTTACATTGGCGCCGGAACTTCCGGGCGCCTGGGCGTTCTGGATGCGTCCGAATGCCCGCCTACCTTTAACACACCACCTGATCTGGTCCAGGGCGTTATTGCCGGCGGGGACCGGGCATTGCGGCACTCCGTTGAGCGGGCCGAGGACGACCGGGAATTGGGCGGCAAGGATCTTGCCGACCGCGGTTTTAGCAGGGCGGACGCACTGGTCGGCATTGCCGCGAGCGGCCGGACGCCTTATGTGCTGGGCGCCCTCGCTTATGCGCGAAGCTTGGGCGCACTGACAGTCGGATTGAGCTGCACGCCGGATTCACAGGTAGCGCAAGCAGCCGAAATCGCCATTACGCCGCTGCCTGGGCCCGAAATTGTCACCGGCTCGACTCGCATGCGCGCGGGCACGGCCACCAAGCTGGTTCTGAACATGTTGAGCACGGGCGTAATGATCCGGCTGGGCTACGTCTACGGCAACCTCATGGTCAACATGCAGGCGACCAATGAAAAGCTCACGGATCGTGCACGACGGATCATCTCGAACATTGCCGGCGTGCCTTATGATGAAGCAGCGCGGCTGCTCAGTGAAGGCGGGTCCGTGCGAGTCGCCATTCTCATGCACAAGCTGGGACTTTCCCGCGGTGATGCCGAGGTGAAACTGCGGGAGGCGAAAGGCCGGCTGCGGGTGGCACTAGAGGCGTCGCACTAAAACATGGACAAATTCAGAATCGTAGGCGGAACACCGCTGAGCGGAGAGTTGCCGGTGAGCGGCTCCAAAAATTCCGCGCTGCCGGCGCTTGCCGCGTGTTTGTTGACGGATGAGCCGGTAGAGCTGGGCCGCATTCCAGGCGTCAAAGACATTGCGACGATGCAGAGCCTGCTCGAGTATACAGGTGCGCGCGTGGAGCGGCGAGCGGGAACGGTTACCGTGCATGCGAAGCATCTGGAGCGGGCGGAGGCTCCGTATGACGTGGTGAAAACCATGCGGGCGTCCAGCCTGGTGCTGGGCCCGTTAGTGGCGCGCACGGGCAGCGCACGGGTCTCAATGCCCGGCGGGTGTGCGATCGGGGCGCGGCCAATCAACATGCATGTGACGGCGCTCGAACAGCTCGGGGCCACCATCGAGCAATCGCATGGCTATGTAGAAGCGCGGGCTCCGGAAGGCCTGCGCGGCGCGAACGTCAGCTTCGACCGCATTACGGTTACCGGGACGGAAGACGTGCTGATGGCGGCCGTTCTCGCCAAGGGTGAAACCGTGATCCGCAACGCGGCGCGGGAACCGGAGGTGAAGGATCTGGCTGCGCTGCTCAATAAGATGGGCGCGAAGATCGAAGGCGCGGGAACCTCCATTGTCCGGATAAAAGGAGTGGAGAAGCTGCGTGGCGCCGAGCACGAAATTATCCCGGATCGCATTGAAGCGGGGACGTTCGTGCTGGCAGCCGCGATTTCGCAAGGTGACGTGGTGGTGAGCAACTGCCAGCCGGAGCATGTCGCGGCGCTCACGGTGAAGATGCAGCGCGCGGGGGCGGAGGTGGATGAAACGCAAGCCGGCGCTTTGCGGGTGCGATGCTCCGGGCGTCCGAAGGCGGTGGATATGACCACCGAAGAATATCCCGGTTTTGCGACGGATCTGCAGGCGCAATACATGGCGTGGATGACGGTGGCGCACGGGATTACGTTTGTCACCGAGACCATTTTCGAGAACCGGTTCATGCATGCGCTCGAGCTGGCGCGCATGGGAGCGAATATTCGTATCGAGGGACGACAGGCGATCGTGGCCGGCGAACAAAGATTGATGGGCGCGCAGGTGCAGGCGTCCGATCTGCGAGCCAGCGCTTCATTGGTATTGGCGGCGCTAGTTGCTACGGGGGAGACGACAATTGATCGCGTGTACCACATGGATCGGGGTTACGAACGTATCGAACAAAAGTTGGCGGCAGTGGGCGCTAACATCCAACGCGTGGGAGAGACCATGCGGGTCGGGGCAGAGGTGTGAAGCAGCATAGTCCCGGGTTTCTGGCTTT
>JAICIH010000263.1 GCA_025924475.1 Bryobacteraceae bacterium | reverse complement strand
GATACTGAATGGCGAGAAGACCTGGATCACCAACGGTTCCGCCGCCGATGTAGCACTCGTCTGGGCCCGCGCACCGGAGGGAATTCGCGGTTTCCTGGTGGAGCGCGGCACACCGGGTTTTGAAACCACCGATATCCACGGTAAGCTTTCCATGCGCGCTTCCGTCACTTCGAGCCTGCACTTCGCCGGCTGCTCCATTCCGGAAACGAATCGCCTGCCTGGCGCGCAAGGTCTCGCCTCCGCCCTTGACTGCCTTACGCAAGCGCGCTTCGGTATCGGTTGGGGTGTGCTGGGCGCGGCCATGGATTGCTATGAAACAGCCCGCGGCTATACGCTCGAGCGCAAACAATTTGGCGACAAGCCGTTGGCCGGTCACCAACTCGTGCAGGAAAAGCTCGCCTGGATGATCACCGAGATCACCAAAGGCCAGTTACTCGCGCTACAAGTGGCGAAGCTGAAGGACGCCGGCAAAGTGGAAGCGCCGCACGTCTCCATGCTCAAGCGCAACAACGTAGCCATCGCGCTCGAATGCGCGCGCCTCAGCCGCGATCTGCTGGGCGCGAACGGCATCATGGACGAATACCCGATCATGCGCCACATGTGCAACCTCGAAACTGTCAAGACGTACGAAGGAACGGATCACATACACGCGCTGGTTATCGGTGAAAAAGTAACCGGGCTGCCGGCTTATCGGTAGCGCCGCCGATTACTTCGAGTTCGGCGAGAAAAAACCATTCCCGGCATGCGAACGTCCAGGGCACATAGCGCGCCGAGGCCGCTCCCTTCACCTCGCCCCACATCACCGCAAAATTTTGAGTGTCGTGTGGGAAGGCGTTGGTGGATCCGAACGGAATCCAATTCGATCCATTGGATGAAACCTCGACGTTCATTCCTATGGGATGGTAAATGCCCGAGCCCAGCCAGGATTGGGTCAACGCACGAACCGACTGGATGGCCTTGAGGCCGCCCAAATCTCCGATGATTCGACCGGCGCGTAGCCGTGACCATTCCGGAAACCGACCCAGGAACGACGTGCAAATCCCTCATAGCCTCCACCCGTCCGGTCCGACAGCTTCGAAGGAATCTCGGTATCTGGATACAGTACGCTTGCCGGAGATAGTAATTTATAGCTCTGGAGCGGAAGAAAGCGGCCGGCGGACCGGTATTCTCTATTGAGTTCGCTCGCTTCTGCCGGGTAGTAAGTTGCTTGGCCGAATATCCAACTTACAAATCCGCTCACATAGGGGCTTACTTTCTGCACCTGCTCTCGAATCCGCGAAAGCGGCGCGGGAGAAAAGCTGCCGCCGGTCCAATCGCGCCCGGCCGCGTAGGTCTCGATGACACTCCAGAGAGCCGTATGAGCGGATTGGGCAGCGGCATGCATGGCAGCGAAATACTCCGGCAGTTCCTCGAGCGAGGGCGCTCCATTTCTTGCACCAGCGCCGTCCTGAGGCATCAGAATATCGATCCGGGTAGTTTCCAGGAAGCTCGTCGTGAGATCTTGCAACTCGCCGGAGGTCAAGCCCGGCATTGCTCCCGATCCGTTTTTCTTCACTACAACGGTTGCCAGAGTCTTCCTGCCCGGATCGATTTCTTCATATCCGCAGCCCAATTCGCCAAGAGTTCTGTGCCGTCGTAGCAATCGCCATATTCCTTCACCCAATTCATCCAGATTTCCTGGGCGAAATACCAGCCTCGCAGGGAAGAATGACGGCCGTAGCGTTGAATGACTTCTGTTGCGACGCGCTGGTTATACGCGCGCAACGCCGCGAACTCGGTGCCATCGGTACAGTCTGTCGCGGTCTGCAAAGACCCCAGGTACACCTTCATGCCCGATTGGTCTGCCAGCGACAGAACAAGCTCGAGAAGGTCTCCGGAAGGGTGCTCGCCGGCGCCCTCGTATCCCCGTGCAGATGACCGATAGAGACCACTATGACTGTGTCGATACCGGCTGCCCGCATGTATTGGAATTCGAGGGATCATAGCTCCGGCGTCAGGTCTCGATGGAAATTCAGAAAGGTTCCCCGAATCGGATAAGCCGCACAGACACTACATGCAGCAACCAAACAAACGAGGGCGGCTTTCGTGAAACGGTGTAATATCCGGCGCAGGCTTCACTCATCGCAAAAACAAGCGCGCGGAACAAGGCGAAAGCTCACTGAATTTTCACCTATGCCGTCCGGGTAGTACTCAGTACTCGCGAACTATGCACTTACTTTGAGGACTTTTTTAGGGCATTCGCCCAGTTTGTAACCACCGTGATGGGAGTAATCGACGCGGCAGTCTGAGTGTTGATCAAAAATCGCCGGCCGTCGTGGGAGGGAACATAGTGCATGCGGTTTGCAGAGACGCCTGGCTGCACTTGCGTTTGAAAGAGAATTCGCGGGACGCCAAAGGAAGGTCCTGGCCGAACTTCAACGGCCATCAGCTTGCGATCTTCGGACAGATAATACATTTCGCGTCCGTCAGCGCGCCAGCGCGGCTCGTAACCGCCGCTGGTCGAAACCTGCCATTTTTTATCGGATAGCGGCACGGTTTGCACGTCAACCTGAAATTTTCCTGAGTCAGATTCATTGGAGGTATAGGCGACTAGGCGGCCGTCCGGTGAAAAGTTGCCGTGCATTTCGTCCCCTGGCGATGCGAGAAACTTGACGGGCTTTCTATCGCCGAGAAGCGGCAGCATCCAGAGATCCATCCCCGTCCCCGAGCCCGGAACAGAGAAGAGAATGTCCTTTCCATCGGGGGACCAGTCTGTGTTTATGATCATGTTCGACTGAATTCCGGATGAGCGGACAATAGAAGACGGCAGTACGACTTGCTCCGCTCCGCCGCCGGCAGCGCTCCGCCGGTGGAATTCGACCACCCCGCGACTGACCCGGAACATCAACTGACTTCCGTCCGGCGACCATATTGGAGTAGCCTTGAGGAGTGCATTAATACCGGTGATACGGTTACTGGTTCCACGTGCAAGATCGTCGATCCACACGTCAATGGTCCCGGTCCTTGCGTCCATCATAGAGGCAGCCAGCGCCTTCTCATCAGGCGACAGGCGAAAGTCGCTGTAGTATGCTTCCGGCCCAAGCGAATTCAGGGGACGCCCACTACGATCGAACCAAGTCAGCTTACCTCCAGGCGACAATGCACCAGCCCAAGCCAGAGTTCCCGTATCTGATACGGAAATTGCGCTCTTAAAAGTGCTTGTATGACCGGGATGCTCCGCGATTGCGATCGGCTGATCCGTTACTTTGAGACTTGCCAGGTCGAAAGGTTGGGCGAACAGAGTGTTGGACTGCGCGAACAACAGGTATCCCGGCTTACTATATACAGCGCTATTGTCGATAGCAGCAACTGCGTCCGAGCGCATATCCTTCAGGGATACGGCATACAGACTTGTCGGACGATGGAAGGCAATGCTCAGGTAGAGAAAGCTCTGGTCGCCGGGTAAAAACACTGGGTAGCGGGGAGCCGACTCGTCCTTTGCAAGGGCCTTTATGGGACTGGGTCGCCCTCCACTGGCGTTGATGCGCTGGATGGGCTCGACGCCATTTGCGAAAAGGATGATATTCTCCCGACTCCACGTGCCGCCGCGCGCATCCCAAATGGAGGGAGCGATGACCTGGACCGCTCCTCCAGCGGCTGAAATCCTCTTCAGCTTACCTTCCGCAAAGAACGCAATCCAGCGGCTATCGGGCGACCAAAAGGGATCCTGCGCGTCTTCGGTTCCAGGCAGAGGCTGAGCGCTGGTTTCATCGAGCGGCCGACGCCACAACAAGGGCCGTTCGCCGGCTGCTCCGGCGGTGAATACGAGCGTGCGGCCATCGGGCGCCAATGCAAACTGTGGAACGTTGAGAGTAATGCCGTTAGGGATCGAGAAAGCGGTCTTCTCAGGCGGGTAGACCGCAAAGCTCACGACCTGGCTCGCGGCCGGAGCGCGGCCGAGCCGCAGGCTGAGTAACCAACCACCTCCCAGCGTCAGGAGCGCCACCGCAGCCACCCACTTCCACATGCGGTTAGGTTTCGGCGTGGACACCGCGGAAAGAGTTATCGCGCGCCGGATATCGCCGACGCTCTGCCAACGATCCTCCGGGGCGTGCTCGAGGCATGTTCGGATAATGCTGTCCAGCAGCGGCGATTCCACCGGAACACGCTCTTGCCGCACCGTGCGCTTGCCAGTTAACATTTCGTACAACACGCATCCGAAGCAATAAATATCCGTGCGAGCGTCGCCGGATTTACCCTCCCATTGCTCGGGTGACATGTAGGCCGGCGTGCCCATCCGTTCGCCCGACTGGGTCAGCGTCGCATCGGCGGACGGCGACGCGATGCGCGCCAATCCGAAATCCAGCAACTTGATTCCGTGTTTCGTGACCAGAATGTTCGCGGGTTTTAGATCGCGGTGAATGATTCCTTTTCGATGAGCGGCATCCAGAGCGCTCAATATTTGGTCCGCGTATTCAACGGCCTTCTCCGCTCGCTGAGGCATTTTTAGCGGCGAACCCTCAACGTACTCCATCACAAGGTAGTCCGGACCAACATCGTAGAGCTGGCAGATGTGGGGATGGTTCAATGCCGCGATGGCCCGCGCCTCGCGAGTGAAACGATCGCTAAACTCAGCTTTAGATATCTTGATGGCGACGATGCGATCCAGCCTCGTGTCGCGAGCTTTCCACACCTCGCCCATACCACCTGCTCCGATCGGCGCAATGATCTCGTAAGGACCAAGCTTCTCGCCCACGGAACACGACATGCTAGCGATCCAGCATACTTCAGTTCGGTGGAGTGAGATAGCCGGTGATTAAATTATTTATTTCTGGAACTGCTCTTCCATGCGGGCATGCAGCAGAGAAACGCCGGGATCGCGCTGCACGGCTCCGGAATAGCGTTTCCAGAAGCCATTCGTTTCACGCGACGGCGAAAGCAGCGCTCGGGTGTCCGCGATCAAACGCTCGAAATCAGGAGTCGACGCCGGCGGCTTCTTGGCGGCCAAGGTCTCGTCAATCTGAACGAGGAGCGTTGTAACCGGCTGCAGCCACGCAAACCACGGATCATTGATCAGAAGCTGCAAAAAGGCGCCCGCCGAGGGAACTGCGCCATGTACGAGCTCGTAAGCAGTTCGCTCGGAATCGAGTAGGGCCTTGTGCAGTGTCAGGAGAATCTGCCGGAGCTCCGTCAACTTCTGCCGCGCTTGTTCGAGACCAGCGTCGGGTGTCTCCATCAAATTTCAGGTTACCGCGCGACGCCTGCTCGTACCTGGATAAAATCGGCCTTGTGAAGAAGAGTTGGATCGTGCCGGTTGGCGGATTTTTGGGAGCGGGAAAAACAACTTTGATCCTCGCCGCCGCGCGGCGCTTGCAACAGCAAGGATTGAAGCCGGCGGCCATTTTGAACGATCAAGGAGCCGAGCTGGTGGATACGGCCTATGCGCGCGCCAGCGGTCTGCCGTCGTCTGAAGTCACCGGCGGCTGCTTCTGTTGCCGCTTCTCCGATTTTCTCAACGCCGCGGACGAACTCCGCAGCTATGCACCCGATGTGATCTTCGCGGAGCCGGTGGGCAGTTGCACGGATCTGTCGGCGACCATCCTGCAGCCACTGAAGAGCGGCTCTCTCGATCAATATCGGCTGGCGCCTCTTACCGTGCTGGTCGATCCGGCGCGCGCCGCCGACGTTGGCAACGATTCCAATATCGATTTTCTATTCGAGCGGCAAATCGCCGAGGCCGATCTCGTTGCATTCAGTAAGTGCGATCGCTATACGAACTTTCCGGAATTCGCAGCGCTCGCAGGCAAGGAGATACGGTATCTGAGCGCATTGGATGGCCACGGCGTGGCAGCCTGGCTCGACGAAGTTCTATCCGGGGCGATTCCGGTCGGACGAGAAATTCTCGATATCGACTATGACGGATACGCGCGCGCCGAAGCGGCTCTCGGCTGGCTAAACTGGAGCGCGTCTTTAGATGTTACGCCGGCACTCTCACCTGCGCAGTTGGTTGGCCCATTTCTCGATCGGTTACAGCAGACGATTCCCGGGATTGTACACGGCAAGATAATGGATCAAACACCCGCTGGATACGTGAAGGCGTCTGTCACCGCTAATCAGGATGAGCCTTCGATTGAGGGCGATCTCACAGCCTCTCCGGGAAAAGAGCACGAGCTTTGCGTCAACTTGCGAGCGGCGCTTCCGGCAGCGGAGCTCGAAGCGCACTTTCGCGAACAGCTCGCCGGATTGTCGGGTTTGCGGCGTAGCGAACGGCTCGAATGCTTCAGTCCCGCCCCGCCGCGTCCGGAACACCGCTACGCGCAGGTGGTAAGTACGTAAACTGCGCTATTCGTCGCGCAGCGCGATCATCAGATCCAATTTCGCCGCGCGATAGGCGGGTAAAAACTGGCCACGACCGCCACACCGGCCAGCAAGGCGCCCGCTAGCGCCAACGTAAACGGATCGTAAGACTTCAAGCCAAACAGCAGAGACGCCGCCCCGCGCATTGCAATGAGAGAAACGAGCGTTCCGATCGCGAGCCCGATTATCACAAACCGCGCAGCATCTCGCAGAAACAGGCGCATCACCTGCTGCCGCTCCGCTCCGAGCGCCAGCCGAATCCCGACCTCATTGCGACGCCGCGCCGCGAGATAGGAAATGATGCCGTAGAGTCCCAGCATGGCGAGCACCGCCGCCAAAAGCCCGAATAGACCCGATAACACGGCCATCAGCCGTTCGCGAGCGAATCCGTCGCGAATGCGCGTTTGAAAATCCACACAATCGACCACCATCTCGGGATGGTTGCGCACCAAAATGTTCTTCACAGCGGAGGGCGTTAGATTGGAATAGATCATTAACGCCGTCCACGGCTCCCGTGCAGGGAGTTGCGCGGCCGGCGCAAAGGTCATGGGAGGAATCTTCTCGCGCACATCCGCATATTTCGTGTCCGGTATCACGCCGACTATTTCATAGGATGTGGCCGGGTAGTTCGGTTCGGCGAGGGTACGTAATGTTCTACCGATCGGATTCTCATTTCTCAAATACCTGCGCACAAACGTCTGGTTCACTATAGCGACGCGCGGCGAATCGGCAGTGTCAGTCGCCTTAAAATTTCTTCCAGCCATCAGATGAATATTCATCGTGTCGAAATAGCTCGGGCTAACCCAGGTAAACTTCGACGAGCCCTCCTGCGCATCCACGTGAATTCCGTGCGTCCAACTGGCGCGGGTAAGCGGAACGTTCGAAGTAATCGCCGCATGCCGGATTCCGGGCGCCGTGCTTACTTCTTCCACCAGGCGACGCTTGAAGTCTTCGTAGTGTTCCGGCGCGATACGCAATGGCTCGAATCCGATATATGCAACGGTGATGCCCGCCTCCCGCATTCCCGGATCAAAGGTCATCAAATTACGAAAGCTCCGGATAAACAACGCCGCTCCGGCGAGCAGCACCAGACAAACCGCAATCTGCGCGATCACCATCACACGCTGGAGCGAGAAGCTTTCCCGCCCGGCCGTCATATTACGGCCGCCCGATTTCATGGCAGCGACCGGCTTGGCGCGGGTCGCGCGAACCGCCGGAACAATGCCGAAGAACGCGCACGTCAGGACACATACCGCAGCCGTAAAGAGCAACACTCGCCAATCCAAGCTCGTCAGAAGATACACGGATGTCGTTGTGGTAGAAACCGACCAGACCACCAGCCGGCTCAGCGCCTGTGCCAGCAACACACCCAGCGCTGCTCCAGCGGCAGCGATTAGCGCACTCTCCGTCAGCAGTTGGCGGATCAGACGAAAGCACGAAGCGCCCAAAGCCAGCCGGATGGAAATTTCATGTTGCCGCACACTGGCGCGGGCGAGCATCAGGTTTGCCAGGTTCGCGCAGGCGATGAGCAGCACCATGCCTGTGATTGCGAGCAGCAGCCACAACGAGTTGTTGTACTCTTTGCGTAGCCAACTCACGCTACTGGAAGCTGGATAGGCGGCCAACCGGAAGCCCTTATAGGTTTCAATCGCTTTTGCGTTGTATCCGGTGAGCGCAGTCGCTTCCATGATGCCGGCGCTCAAGGCTCCCAATTCCGCGCTGGCTCCGACGAGTGTTTGGCCCGGCCTTAAGCGGCCCATTACGGTGATATCGAACACGTCGCGGCGCAGTTCCTTGGGCCGGCAGAACGGCACCGCCACATCGAACCGCTCACCCACAGCGAGACCGGCAAAACCAGGCGGCGCGACGCCCACTACTTGCAGGAAGTCGCCATTCACCACAAGACCGGCGGCGCCATCCAATTGCCCGCCGCCCATTTCGTTCTGCCAATACGAATAGCTCACGACGGCCCGAGTTGCCGGGCAGGCGCTCTCATCTTCCGGCAGCAGCAGCCGCCCTTGCCGCGCCGTAACGCCGAGTGTCGGGAAGAAGTCTTTCGTGACATAAAGGGCCTGCACCCGGCGCATGTTGCTGCCACGGCCCACGTGCGCTTCGTC
>JAICIH010000262.1 GCA_025924475.1 Bryobacteraceae bacterium | reverse complement strand
CTTGACGGCTTGCGATTCCCGATAAAATGCGCGTTCGTCCACCAACCAATTCTAATGCCGGGTGAAACGGAAATTCGCCACCGAAACCTCGTCGCCGGAAGGGATGTACAAGCCCACCTGATCTTGGGTGAAATCGCGCCCCGGACTGCTGACGCTGCCCAAGTCGCTCCAGGCGCCGTCTTCCGACTTGACGCGAGCACTGATCGAATCCGGCTTGATGGCAAGATTGACCGCAACCCATTTATTGGAATCGGCGGAAAACGGTATGCGATTCCATTCGACGGATTTGCCACGGCGCACCTCGCGGACGGTGGCATGTTTTCCATCCAGGCTGAACAGGATGTAATTATCGCTGTCCTGATATCCCGCGTACCACTGCAACTTCCCTTTTCTTAAAAATCCACCTACATGCCCCTGTGCCTGAAAGGAATAAGCGCCGGAACTCTTCGGAGATCCGTACGTCACAAAGCCGCCCCCCTTGCGCACCGTCGCAGCTTCCGTAGCAGTATTGGTGTTCGTGGGCGCCGCGGCCGTTGGGGCGGGTGTTTCGGTGGTGGTGGTTTGCGGCGTTGCCGCCTGCGTAGTAGGCGTATTCTCGGGAGCGGTTTTTTCGGGAGCGGGTGCGGCAGGCGCGGGCGCTGGAGGCGGCAATAAAGTACTTGCCACCTCGACCGCCGGCTCCAACTTGAATACCAGCGAGGCCTCTTCCGACTTCTTTACTTCTACCGGCAGTGGCGCGGGATCCACAAACCCGTCCTTATGTACGCGCACCTTATAGGAACCGGCCTTGAGAGGAATACGCAAAGGACCGCGATCGGTTTTACGGCGATACAGCGCGTTGTCTATATAAACTTCGACTCCGTCCTGGCCCGTCGTCAATACCAGAATGCCGGTGTTCGGATCGGATTTCACGTAGGCGGTGAGCGCCGGCGCGGCCGTGTAAGTCCAAACAAAGCGCTGGCGGTCGCGGCCCCGGTTGATCTCGATCTGCCGCTCCGATGTACCGAGCGCCGGCAGGTTTAATCCCTGAGTGGTTACGTCGCCGACGTTCTTTCCATCCAGAACGATCGTGGCGCGTTCCGCATTCGTCGTCAGGTGGGATTGGCTGCTGTCATGGGAAACCAGCACTACAAGCGCATTGGAGCCACTCGGTGCACCGATGGCTTGCGGTGCCGCTTTCCCGCTGACGCTGAATTGAAACGCCGCCGTGCCGCTGCGTCCGGTCAATTTAACGGAATGCGTTCCCTCGCTGAGGTGATCTAAGATCAATTCTCCATCGGTAAGGCTGCGCGGCGATTGATTGTCGAGCACTACGGTTCCGGGGACCAGGTCCGTATACAAGCGCAAGGTTGGCGTCACCGGCAGCGGAAGAGTGGCAGCGGCCGCATTGGCTGCCTTAGGCGCCGCTCCGGCAGGAGTCGCAACCGCCGTTTTAGGAGTGGCCTTTTGCTCCTCGTCCTGGAAATTGAGACGGCGCGCGCTCTGAATCAGATAGAAAAACGCCGCCAGGATCAGGACCGTAAATAACAGCGCCAATCCCACCGCGCGCTGCCAGCTTTTGGTATCGAGCCGGGGAACTTCTGGTGGAATTTCGGCGGCGCCGGATTCTTCCGGCGGAAACGGCTCGTTTTCCGTACTGGATGCGGTACGCAGTGTCCGGGCGCGCTCAATAATTTCCTGATGCGCTTCCGCCACGCTCACCTGCACATCGAAATCGTCGATGTGCATCTGACGAATGGTCTGCAAGCGTTCGAACAGACGCCGCAATCCGTCTACCGAGCGTATTTTATGCGCTTCCAGCCGGATCTGCCTCAACTCATCTACCGCGGAAGCTGTTTGTTGAGTTCGATCCACGCTAAGCAAAGACCGTTAGTTTCTAATTATAGCGGCAGTGGCGTCGGCTAAACTGTCCGGTTCGAGTAATTTAGTTCATAGAACTGCCGGTATTCGCCGCTTTTTACGTGCCGGATCCATTGCGAATTATGGCGATACCACTCTACTGTCGCCTCCAGGCCACGATCGAAACTCATGGCGGGCTCCCAACCCGTTTCACGCGTGAGCTTTGCGCTGCTGAGTGCATAGCGGCGGTCGTGACCGGGACGGTCGGCCACTCGCGTAATTAGCGTCTCCGGTTTGCCGGTCGCCCGCAAAATGCGCCGCACAACTTCCAGGTTCGGCAGTGAGCAGTTTCCGCCAATGTTGCAAATTTCGCCGGGCGCGCCTTTCTCGAGGACCGAGCGAATCGCGCGGCAGTGGTCTTCCACGTACAACCAATCCCGAATCTGTTGACCGTCGCCATAAACCGGCAGCGGTTTATCGTCAAGCGCATTCGAGATCATCAGCGGAATGAGCTTCTCGGGAAATTGATAGGGGCCATAATTATTGGATGCCCGGGTGACCGAGACATTCAGCCCATACGTCGTGAAGTACGAAAGCGCCAACAGATCTGAGCCGGCTTTGGATGCCGAGTACGGGCTGCTGGCCCGCAAAGGATAATTCTCATCGGCTTCGTGAGGCGGTTCGATGCTTCCATAGACCTCATCGGTCGACACATGAACGAAACGAGCCACTTTGCTCCGCCGTGCGGCTTCGAGCAAAGTGAATGTACCGTTCAGATTGGTATAGATAGCCGGGGCAGGGGAGTGAATGCTGCGGTCGACGTGCGATTCGGCGGCAAAGTGAATCACCGCATCGGGCGCCTCGCGCGCAAATAGTTCCTCCATCACATCGGCATCGCAAATGTCAGCTTGCACAAAGCCATAGGCCGGATGGTGAGCTATCGGCTCGAGATTCTCGATATTGCCCGCATAGGTGAGCTTATCGACGTTGATAATTCGGTCAGCCCATCCCTCGGTGAGAGCGGTCCGTACAAAGCATGAGCCAATGAATCCCGCTCCGCCGGTAACCAGCCATTTCATTTGTGCTGCAACTCCCAGTCGTAGGCAATGGACGCGTCATTGTAGGCGATGCGGCCCTCGTCCTCGGGGTCGTACGTGCGATTCGTAACGTAGATCAGTACCGACGGCTGTTCTCCCAGGACTTTATAGCCGTGCGCGACGCCAGGCGGAATTAGCAACTGCCAGGGACGCAACGAGCCCACATACAGCGTATTCTTCGCGCCAAATGTCGCTGATTGTGTTCGCAGGTCGACAAGTGCCACCTGCAGCAGTCCCGCAGCCGGCACCCAAAAATCCGTCTGGAATCGATGAAAATGAAATGCCTTGATGATTCCGGGATAGTTGAGCGCCGCGGATATCTGCGAGCTGGCACTCGGAAAATCGGCGACCAATCCTTGGCCGACCCGCGCCACTTCGAGGAAATATCCCCGGTCGTCGGGCCAAAGCGTGTATGGTTTTATCTCCACGCCGTGGATAAGATCGGCGCTTGTCGGCGAGAGAATGATTTTCCCAATTCCTGGCTCGGTGACAGGCACCGTCAGCTCAGCGCCGGATTCCAGCGTGCCCAGAGCCGTGGCCGCGCTCATGCTCGCTTCACTCCACGCTCTTTTACACCGCCGTCCTTCGCTTCCGCTGCGACTGCGGATTCAATTGGCCGCCTCTGGCTGGTCTCGTATACCAGATTGGCCGCACGCAGCAGTGAGTCGAACGTGCCCGCATCGGTCCACCAGCCTTCTAGATAGTTAAACGTCATGGTACCCTCGCGGATGTATGCGTTATTGACGTCCGTGATCTCTAGTTCTCCGCGCGCCGATGGTGTCAGGGTCCGCGTTTTGTCGAAGACCGTCTCGTCGTACATGTAGATGCCGGTTACCGCATACTTCGATTTAGGATTGACCGGCTTTTCTTCAATGCCGCGAATGCGGTCGCCATCGATCTCGGCGACGCCGAAACGCTCGGCGTCAGGCACTTCCTTTAATAAAATCTTGGCGCCGCGCTCCTGCTGTTGAAAATCGCGCACAGCTTGGGCGATGGAGCCTTCGATAATGTTGTCGCCCAGGATCACGCAAATTCGGCTACCCTCGGCAAAATGCTCGGCCAGCGCCAAAGCGTCGGCGATGCCGCCTTCGCCCTCCTGATAGGTGTAGTTGATGTGCTTTAAGCCGAATTCTTTGCCATTTGCTAAAAGACGAAGAAAATCGCCGGAATTACGCCCGCCTGTGACGACCATCAAATCCGTAATTCCCGCATCCACCAGCGTCTGAATAGGGTAGTAAATCATCGGCTTGTCGTGGATCGGCAGCAGATGTTTATTGGTGATTTTGGTTAAGGGATATAACCGGCTGCCGGTACCGCCGGCCAACACAATGCCCTTCATCATAAACTTCCGATGGTAGCAAGCTTACGCAGTTAATCTAGCTTAATGATCGATTTCGGATCCGGCCTGGCCGCCTTGGATCCCTTCGTCTTTAAACGTCGGGAAAGCTGCCGGAATATCAGCAGCAGGACCGCCAGCACAATCGCCGCTACGGGACCCAATCGCGGCGCCGCGGAACTGCTCAACGCAAGAATTACCAACACCACCGCCAGCAAAGCCAGGCCCGCCGTCCAAACAGATAAGGAGAAACGCAATCCGGCTCTGCGTCGCTGCTCGGCCCGCTCTACATACTTGTTCATGGCCGCCGCCTCCAGCTTATATCAATTGCTTCGTAAGCGTGAAATTCATCGATTAGTAACATAGTTGTAATAGAAGCGCCGTTACAGTTGTACTGAAGAACCCATGAGCAAGAAAATAGCGGTCATCGAAGACGACGCCGACCTGTTCGCTCTTCTGAAATACAATTTGTCGAGAGAAGGGTTCACCATAGTCGGCGCACAGACCGGGCGCGGCGCCGCCGACTTGTGCCGCCGCGAGAAGCCGGACTTGGTTCTTTTGGACATCATGCTGCCCGATGCGGACGGCTTGGAGATTTGCAAATCGATTCGCTCGCAGGCGGAGTTGGCCCACGTTCCCGTAATTTTTCTGACGGCTCGCGCCTCGGAGACGGACCGGATTGTCGGCCTCGAATTGGGAGCCAACGACTACATCGTCAAGCCATTCTTTGTGCGAGAGTTGGTGGCGCGCATCAAAATCCAATTTCGTGGTCAGGCGAGCGCAGCGAAACTCCTCCGCGCCGGCACGCTCGAGCTCGATCGGAGCAGTTGCGAAGTGCGCCTGGATGGCTCGCCGCTGACGTTGACCGCCACCGAGTTCCGGCTTCTGGAATTTCTGATGAGCCGGCCAGGCGTGGTGTTCAGCCGGGAACAGCTACTCGATTCGGTTTGGGGACACGACCGTGCCGTAACCGATCGGACGGTAGACGTATATATTCTGCGTTTGCGGCAAAAAATTGAAGCGGATCCCGCCAATCCGGCGCTGATCCGTTCCGTGCGCGGCTTCGGCTACAGCTTTCAAAATACGGCGCGGCCAGTCGAAGAATCAGAACCCCAACCGCCCGTTAGCGCTGCACTCGTCGAGACGGCCTGAACGTTTCGCGGGCTAAAATAGTTCATCTATGAGGCCCGCCCTCTCGCTATTCCTTGCCGCTACGTTATCCCCGGCACTCTACCCGCAAAGCGCTGCTATGCGCGGGTTTCTCGCCAAAGACGTCCCCGAAGAGCAGAGCATCGAGCAGCAGGCGCAAGCCATTCCGGATGCGGCGCGCCTTCGGAAGTACGTGGACTTTCTGGCCGCTGAGCCGCATCACGCCGGCTCGCCACGATCCAGGGCTGTGGCCGAATACATCCTCGGCACCCTGAAGGAGTGGGGGCTGGATGCGCAGATCGAGCAGTTTGAAGCCCTGCTTCCGTATCCCACCGTGCGCCAGGTGGAAGTGGTTGGACCGAAACCCTTTGTTGCCAAGTTGCGCGAGCCTGTGATTCCCGAGGACCCGGACAGCGGCGATACCGGCGGACTTCCACCGTACAACGCCTACGCTGCCAGCGGCGATGTGACTGCGGAAGTTGTGTACGTCAACTTCGGCGTGCCCGAAGACTACGAGTGGCTCGCAAAGCAGGGAATCGATGTCAAAGGTAAGATCGTGATCGCCCGCTACGGAAAGAGCTGGCGGGGCATCAAACCGAAGGTCGCGGCCGAACACGGTGCGATCGCCTGCCTCATCTATTCGGATCCGCACGAGGATGGCTATTTCGAATCCGACATTTATCCGAAAGGCCCGATGCGGCCGCCTGAAGGCGCACAGCGCGGCAGCGTGATGGATATGCCGCTCTATCCGGGAGATCCACTCTCTCCGGGCTGGGCTTCGGAACCAGGTTCCAAGCGCCTGACCAGGGCGGAAGCCAAGAGCCTCATGAAAATTCCGGTTTTGCCGCTGTCGTATGCCGATGCGGAACCGATTCTGGAGCAGCTTGCCGGACCGGTCGTGCCGCGTGAATGGCGCGGCGCGCTGCCTTTTACCTACCATGCGGGCGCCGGTCCCGTGCGGGTTCGTGTCAAAACCGACTACGACTGGTCCACCCGGCCGCTCTACGATGTCATTGCGACGATTCCGGGTTCTCAGTCGCCGGATGAGTGGGTAATCGCAGGCAATCATCATGACGCCTGGGTGAATGGGGCCGACGATCCGTGCTCCGGCGCAGCCGCGCTGCTCGAAACGGCGCGTACGCTCGCCACGCTCACCAAACAGGGTTGGAAACCGAAACGCACCATCAAACTGGCTTTGTGGGATGGCGAGGAATTCGGTCTGCTTGGCTCTACCGAATGGGCGGAGAAACATCAGGACGAGCTCAGGCAGAAAGCCGCCGCTTATCTGAATTCGGATGACACCGCCAAAGGCTGGCTGCATGTGAGCGGCTCGCACACGCTCGAGGATTTTGTAGCGAACGTGGCAGGCTCAATTCCGCAGCCCGGCACACAAACGAATTTGGCCGATGCCGCGATAAACCGGCCGCCGAGCGACGACTCAGAGGAACCGCCGCCAGCCAAAAAACCTACGACTTTTAAGATCTCGGCTCTGGGCGCTGGCTCGGACTACGTCGTTTTTCTCGATTATTTAGGAATTGCCAGCACCAATGCCGGCTTCAGCGGCCAAACCAAGAGCGGGATTTACCATTCCGTTTACGATTCCATTTATTGGTACACGCACTTCTCCGACGGCAACTATGCCGACGGCAGAGCGCTCTCGCAATTTACTGCGACCGCGCTCTTACGGCTGGGGGATTCGTCCATCCTGCCTTTCGAGTTCGGCCACTTTGCGACAACCGTGCGAGGTTATCTGGACGATATTCAAAAACAGGCGCAGCGGAGCGGACGCAAGCTGGATTTTTCGGCGCTGGAAGAGCAGCTCAACACTCTCAAAACAAATGGCGATAAATACGACGCTTTGCTCGAAGCTGTCCTGCTAAAGGACACGCTGGATCCGGCGCGTGTGGGCGCGGTCAATCAATCCCTCATGCACAGCGAGCGCGTGCTGACCAATCCCGCGGGCTTGCCGAATCGAAGCTGGTACAAGCATCAGATCTATGCGCCGGGATTCTATACCGGGTATGGCGTGAAGACCGTGCCTGCGGTTCGGGAGGCAGTCGACAGCAAGGATTGGGCGTCGGCTCAAAAAGAAACCGATGTGGTCGAGCATTGTCTCGAACAAATGAACCAGGTAGTACATGAGGCCATTAACGGGCTCTCTGGAATGTAGTCAGCGGATCGCAAAACCCGCCAGTTTCTCTATTGCCGCGTCTTGCTCTTCGACAGAACGTACGCGCGCCATGTGCGGCCCCATGTGAAGCGCCGCCGCGAGATCTGCTAGACGCTCCTCATCGCCCGTAGCGTAAACCTCCACGCGGCCATCGGACAGATTGCGCGCCCAACCCGATAACCCGAGCGCTGCCGCTTTATGCTGCACAAAAAAGCGGAACCCGACACCTTGCACCATTCCTTCGATCAGCCATCGTTTGGCGGCGGAACGCTTCATAAAAGCATTGTCTGCCACACTGGAATGGAATCCATGGCTTTCCCCGTTCAACGGCCTCGCCGCCTCCGCTTCTCTGAATCTGTGCGCGCTTTGACGCGCGAGACGCGCCTTGCTCCATCGCAATTCATTCTGCCCCTTTTTGTCTGCGAGGGCGAAAATGTTCGGACCGAGATCCGGTCCATGCCGGGAAATGCGCAGCTTTCGATCGACCAGTTGCTGCGCGAAGCCCAGGAATGCAAATCGCTTGGCATCGGCGGCGTAATTCTATTTGGGATTCCGGAAAAGAAGGACGAAATCGCCTCGGGCGCCTACGACGCGAACGGAATCGTGCAGCGCGCCGTACGGGCGGTCAAGCGGGAAATTCCGGACTTGCTTGTAATTACTGATGTCTGCAACTGCGAGTATACGAGCCACGGACATTGTGGCTATATCAAAAGCAGCGACGCCACTGGATACGTGGATAATGACGTCACTTTAGAATGGCTCGCGAAAACCGCCGTTTCACACGCCGCGGCCGGAGCCGATATCATCGCTCCCAGCGACATGATGGATGGACGTGTGGCGGCGATTCGCAAAGCGCTCGACGAGGCCGGCCACTCCACG
>JAICIH010000261.1 GCA_025924475.1 Bryobacteraceae bacterium | reverse complement strand
GGCGAGCCAATAGCGCCGGTAGAGCGGGCCGGTCATGTTTTTGATACGGAGCAGCCAGCGGTTCTTTACCGAGTGCATGTTCACAATAGGCGAAACGGAGCGGCGATTGACCGGCAGTACGCTGCGCACATGATAAGCGCGGGCGAGCGGCGTATATAAGCACTTCCAGCCGAGCAACTGAGCGCGCCAGGCGACATCGGCGTCTTCGCGGTAGGCGAAAAAATCGGGATCGAAGAATTCGCCGTCAATCGAGATGTCCTCAATCATGGCGCGGCGATAGAGGCATGCTGCGCCCGTGGCTCCGAAAACGTATTCGGCGCGCTCGTACTGGCCGCGATCGGGCTGGCGGCTGCCACGGTCGAAATGCCGCTGGTTGGGCGTGAAATAGATGCCAGTGGAATCGAAAACCGGCTCGGGCAACGGCTCGAAATCGGGAGACATCGCGAGCAGCTTACCGCAGATGCTGCCGGCGGACGGGTCGGCTTCGCCCGCTTCAACTAATTGGCTAAGGAAATCGCGAGCGAGCCGGGTATCGGGGTTCAGGGTCAGTATCCAGGCGGCTTGGGTAAGACTGATAGCCTGATTCTGGCCGGCGGCGAAGCCAACATTTTCAGGATTATAGACCACACGAGCGAGCGCTTCGAAATCCCGCAGAATGCCCCGTGTGGAGTCTTGCGAGGCGTTATCGATCACGATCACTTCGTAGGGCGAGTAGTCCTGCTCGAACACGTATTCGAGGCAGCGGCGAATAAACGCGGCGCTGTTATAGGTAACGATTGCGATGGCGACCAAGGGGCGAATACCACCTCAGCGTAACCTAGAGACTTGAGCGGACGCAGCATCGCATTAGCTCTGGAACACCACCTGCTCAAGAAAGAGGGTGCGCTGCTTCGTCACGTAATGCCGGCGGAATGGAGCGCAGGGCTGCGGCGGGTGGCGCGTGCCGTATATCTGGTTTGGGATGCCCGCGCGTACAACCGCTGGATGACTGCCCACCTGAAGCGGCGGCAAGCGCGCTACAACGGTGTGGCGACCCCCGGGTTGCTGTCGATTCTTACGCCGGTGTGGGACGGTACACCGTTATCGTATTACCGTGAACTGGCCGGGACCATTGAGCAGCAGAACGCGGCCGGCCACACCGAATGGGTGATATTAAACAACGGCTGTCAAAAGCCCGAGCTGCTCGCTTATCTGGAAGAATTGCAGCGGCACGCCTGGGTGACCGTTCACAACTCGCCTGAAAACGTGGGCATCATCGGCGGCCTGCGGCTTTGTCTCGAGCGAGCGCGGGGCCGCTATGTTTTGCCAGTAGACGCCGATGATTGGCTTTATCCGGATTGCCTGAGTGTCGTGAGCTGGTGGGTTCGTGAATCCGGATTCCCTCCTCTACTCTATTCAGACGAAGACAAACGGATCGACACGCGCGCAGTGCAGCCGTATTTGAAACCGGATTTCGATCCGGTTCTGCTGCTCAATTCGGCGTATATTGCGCACCTGGGGGTGATCGATCGCGTCATGGCGCTCGAACTGGGGGCCTACTCGGACAAGAACACAGAAGGCAGCGCCGATTGGGACCTGTTCATTCGATTCTTCGCGGCAGGCAAAGCGCCGGTTCACATTCCGGAAGTGGTTTATGGCTGGCGCATGCATCCGGAATCCACGGCCGACGATGCGCGGAGCAAACCGTACATTCATAGATCGCAGCGCGCGGTGTTGCAGCGCTATCTGGATTTGCGCGGCATTGCTCAGGACTACAGCGTGGAATACAGCCCCTTTGTAAAAGGCACGGCGGATTGGTGGATGGAACGGAAGCATACGCGGCCATGGCCGGCTGTGCTGGTGATGCTGACGAGCCCGTCCCATGGGAAGCAGGCCGTCAAGGCGCGGGATTACCCGGATCTGACGAGCGTGGCGCTTCCGCTGGATTCAGGGCTGAATGGCCTTCGGGCGGTAGCCGGTGAAGGTTTGGTGTGTCTGGTCTCCGAAGATCTGGAGATCGATCGGGACGATTGGCTCTGGGATGCCGTTTCTTTGTTTGAAAAGCATCCCGATGCGGTGATGGTGGGTGGCCGCATTCGCAATAATCGGGGCGAAATCGTGTCGGCGGGCCTGGTGCTCGGCTTTGAGGATGGCGTGGGTTGCCCAGACGCCGGGCGGCCGGCCATTGACCCCGGATATTTTGCGCAAATGTGGAAGCAGCGCTCGGTCAGCGCTGTATCGAGCCAATTCGGGGTGATTCGCGCGAGTTTTTTGCGCGAGCTTCCGGCGGACGCTTCGATTGCGTTTCTGGGCGCCTGGGCGGGGGCCGCAGCACTACGCTTGGGCAAGCGCATTGTGTACTCACCTTTCCTCAGTGCCGTTTCGGACGTGAATTGGGACGCGCTGGTAACGGCCGATGAACGCGAGAGGTTCCGGAACAAGAATCGCGATATTTTGCCGGACTCGCGCTACTATTCGCGCTATCTGGGTCTGAGCCGGGAATCGGCTTACAAGCCTGTTTAAGCGCGCGCGGCGAACAGGCCGGCGAAGTTCTGCCGCACAGCTAGGAAGACGACTACCCACAGCGCAGTTGTTATGAGCGCCAGCGGGAGCCCGGCCGGAGCCATCAGGGAATGGAACATCAGGATATTGACAAGGACGGGAGCCAGCAGCGTCAGAGCCAGCGGAACGAACCGGTTCACGAGCAGTAAAATCCCGGCAACCGTTTGGATCAGGAAAACCAGCACCAGGTAGTGCGAAACGAATAACACTGTAAAGTATTGGCCCGCCAGTCCGGGTGGCGTGACCATTGGCAGAAAATGCAGAAATCCGTTTAGTCCGAAGACTAAAAATATCAACCCCAGCAAGATACGAACCACCGGCACGATTTTTTTCATCTCAGCTTTCCTTCGGGCAATAAACGACCATCGCCATATGTCTGCTTAGACAAAACACGTCGCTTTGGGGATTCTTTTTCTTCAGGAACGGAGCGTACGTTCCGAGCGATGCCAGTTATGCCGAGGAACCGGCGCGCTGGGCGAGCGGAGGGCCGAGCAGTTCCTGGCCGTGCTTCGCGAAAACGGCGAGAATGGCCGCCCGGTCGGGAACGGTACCGCGGGGAGCGACGGTCTCCAATTCCTCAAAGAACAGGTCCACGCCACCGGGAACCACGGTCGTGAGCATCCGGCCAGGCACGGTTCCCACGTTCTGAAACGTATGGCGGCTACCGCGTGGAGCAAACACCGTGGCGCCAGGCCCGGCGTAGATTTCCTGGCCGTCGACTTCGAATTTGAATTCGCCAGCGACGATATACCACCATTCGTCCTGGTTGCGATGCAGGTGCAGCGGCGGACCCGCAAGCGGCCGCGTACGGCTTTCAAAAACGGTGAACGCCCCGTCTGTATCCCGGCTCGAAATCTTGATGATGGCGTCATTTCCAAGCACGTGAACGGGCCGGCCCTTTCCAGCTTCGACCGAAAAGGCTTTCGGACTTACATTCGTCTGAACAGATATCACGTCTCTCTCCACATAAGAGAACGCGTTGGATGGCTTCCAAACGGCTCAGACGGCTTATATAGAATGTTGCCTGAACATGAAACTATTCCTGTCCTTTTGTCTGGCGGCGGTGTCCACGGCGGCTGTCGCGCAAGAGATTCAACGGCTTGACCCAGCGGCGGATAAGATCATTCCTGCCAATGCGAAGCTCGAGCGTGTCGCCACCGGCTTCGATAAATGGACGGAAGGGCCGGTTTGGACGAGAGCCGGATTTCTTCTGTTTGCCGAGATCCCGGCGAACAATATCGTGAAATGGACGCCGGGTAAGGGCGCATCCGTTTTCATTCATCCCAGCGGATATCAAGGCAAGGAGCCGTACAACGGTCCGGAGCCCGGTTCGAACGGCATGACACTCGATGCGGAAGGACGGGTTACGGTCGCAGGGCACGCGCGCCGCAATGTCTGGCGGCTGGAATCGCTGAGTCCGAAGGCGCAGATCACTGTGCTTGCGGATTCGTACCAGGGCAAAAAGCTCAATAGTCCGAACGACCTGGTTTACAAGTCGGACGGATCTTTGTATTTCACCGATCCTCCCTACGGAATGCGGACGCAGAGCGATAACGATCCAGAGAAAGAATTAAAAGTCAATGGCGTGTACCGGATTCCGAACGCGCAACGGCAGAAGCCGGGAGCGCCGCCGGATCGCGCGAAGCTGCAATTGGTGATCAAAGATTTGAGCCGGCCGAACGGGGTGGCCTTGTCGCCCGATGAAAAGTACCTATACGTCTCCGAATCCGGTAAGAGAGTGTGGATGCGCTACGACGTTGCCGCGGACGGTTCGGTAAGCAACGGTCGCGTGTTTCTGAGCGCGGTGGGCGAAAAGGCAAAAGGCGGACCGGACGGCCTCAAGATGGACCATGCGGGAAACCTCTATAGCTCGGGACCGGGTGGCGTCTGGATTATTTCGCCGCAAGGAAAACATGTGGTCACGATTCCGGTTCCGGAAGTGGTCGGCAATCTGGCCTGGGGCGATAAGGACTATAAGACGCTCTATATCGCGGGTAGCACGAGTATCTACCGGATCCGGCTAAATATCGAAGGCATCCATCATTGACGCCTCTTCGTGAACTCCATTCGGGAAAGCAATCCGAATCCGGCCGCCAGAATCAGCCGGATGCCGATCAGCCATGCCTTGTCGCGAATAATCATGTGATCGATCGCAAGTAAAACGAACCCTACCGCGATTGCTAGATACCACCACGCCAGCCAACGAATCCGGTTGCGTTCCACCGGATTTCAGCTTAACGCCCCATACCGGCTTGACAGGCGCGTCCATAGGTGCTAGTTTTCTAGCATGGTGCTAAAATTACAGCACAAACTCAGCCGGCGCGAGCGGCAGATTCTGGATGTGCTCTATCGGCTGGGCCGCGCGACGGCGGCAGAGGTGCATCAGGCGCTTCCCGATCCGCCTGGATATTCGGCGGTGCGCGCCATGCTGCGCGTCCTCGAAGAGAAGAAACATATCCGGCACGAAGAGAAAGACCTTCGTTATGTGTTCATGCCGGTGGTGCCGCGGGAGAAGGCGCGGCGATCCGCGGTGCGGCATGTGCTTGATACGTTCTTCGATGGCTCGCCGGAGCAGGCGGTCGCAACGCTACTCGATGTTTCGGGCCGCGATCTCACAACGGAAGAACTCGATCGATTGGCGGCGCTCATCGAGAAAGCCAGGCAGGAAGGGCGCTGATGGCGTGGGTTTGGGCGAGCGTTCTGGTTCGTTCGGCGGCGATTCTAGCCGCGGCATGGATGCTGCGCCGCTTTCCGCGCGGACTTAGCGCTAAGTACCGGCACAGCGTTTTGTTTGCCGGGTTCATTTTGTTGATGCTGTGGCCGCTTCTTTCGGCGGTGCTGCCTGTGATTTCTATCCAGGCCTGGCCTCATTCTTTGAGCCGTGGAACGATTACGATCCAGCAAACGATTTTCTCTCCTAACGGACGTGCGGCCGCCTCGCATGGTGTGAATTGGCTCGTCTTGCTGTGGGCTATGGGTGTGTTGCTGGCGATGGCGCCGCTGGTGGTTGGACATTTTCGAGTGTGGCGAACGGCGCGCCGAGCGGCGTTGGCCGACGGCGATGGACTGCTCGAAACGCTGTGCGACGAAATGGGAATCAGGCGGCGACCAGAGTTGTTGATTTTTCCGGGGCCGGTTATGCCGATGACCTTCGGATTGCTGAAACCTAAGATCCTGATTCCGGCGAGCTCGATGACCTGGACGGCCTTGCGACGCCGCGCCGTGCTGATTCATGAACTGGCGCATGTCGAAAGGCGGGACACGATTACGCAGTTGTTTGCAGGCCTGGCAACGGCGCTTTGGTGGTTTCAGCCATTTTGCTGGATGAACCGATTGAGTCTGCGGCGTGAAAGTGAACGGGCCTGCGACGAGTTGGTGCTGGCGCAAGGCGTGCGGCCTTCCGAATATGCGGCGGAGTTGCTCGCTATCGCCCAGAGTTTCAGCAAAGCTCCGCGCTGGCCGGCGGCTGCGATATCGATGGCGCGGCGCGGCGAATTGGAGGAACGTTTGTACGCGATTCTCGACTCCCAACCGAGCCGGAAAGCGAGGCGTTATTGGTTGGGATCGATGCTTGCGCTTGTCTCATTAACGGCAAGCGCTTCGGCTATTACTTTTCAAACAGGAGGTTCAGATATGAAACGTACAGTGTTGTCCGGTTTGCTTTCTTCGGCCGGATTGACGGCGGCGACGATAGGCGGGTCCATTCTCGATCCGAGCGGCGCGGCCATTCCCGACGCAAAGGCCTTACTTTATAACCCCGATACCGCGGCTAAACAGGAGACTATCACGGCAGCCGATGGGAAGTTCGCTTTCGATAATCTGGCGCCCGGCCAGTATGTACTGCGCGTGGAGAAGCCCGGATTTGCGGCGCTGTTTCGGGAGTTTACAGTAGACGCCGATTCGAAAGTGGAGCGTGGTTTGGTACTGAAGGTTGGCGCGATTCACGAATCGGTCCACGTGCAGTCGCAGGGCACACCGGTGGCGGCGCAGCAGCCTTCGAATCCACAACCGCTTCGGATTGGCGGCGCTGTGCAGGAATCGAAACTGATTAGTAAGACCACCCCGATTTATCCAGCATCCGCGAAGGCGGCAGGGATTCAAGGAATTGTGTCGCTCGATATGGTGATTTCGAAAGACGGAACACCGTTAAATATCCGGGTCGTTTCTTCGCCGAGCGATGATTTAACCCAGTCGGCGCTGGAGGCGGTCCGGCAGTGGCGCTATAGCCCGACGCTGTTGAACGGCGAGCCGGTTGAAGTAGTTACGGATGTTGTCGTGAACTATACGCTCAGTAAGTAGCTAATTATTTCAGCGGGACAAAGCGAACGGCGTATCCGCCGCCTGGCGCCAGTTCCGCCTGCAAATGGGAATTGCGATCTACGGTCTTCTTCAGAATGGTGGCGCTCTTCGGATATTGCGCGGCGTCCGGAGCGTCGGCATAGATTTCGGCTGTGTAACGGCCTTCGCCCAGAAAACTTAATGGCAAGTCGAGATCGCGCGGCGTCCAGTTGGTCATGCTGCCTAAAAACCAGGTCTGTCCATTGCGCCGCGCGACGGTAATGTACTCGCCGGGCTCGCCATTGAGCACCTTCGTTTGGTCCCAGGTGGCGGGGGCGTGCTTGATGAAATCGAAAGCCGGCTGATCTTCGTAGGCTTTCGGCGAGTCGGAAACCATCTGAAAGGCGGCTTGATAGACCACATACATCGCCAATTGCTGCGCACGCGTTCCCATGACCATCGCGTGCGGCGAGCGCGGAACAAAGTCGGCTTCCGTCACATTGTCGAAGCCGCCGGGCGTGTAATCCATAGGCCCGGCGAGCATGCGCGTAAACGGAAGAGTGAGGCGATGATCGGGATTATCGCGGGCGCCGGCGCGCGATTGCTCCATACCGAGCACGCCTTCATAACCGAGGACATTCGGGAAAGTGCGCTCCAGGCCGCTCGGTTTGGTGGCCCCGTGGAAGTCGACCATCAAATGATGGCGGGCGGCTTCGGCGGCGGCCCGGTAGTAGAAATCGATGCCGCGCTGATCGTCGCGCTCGATGAAATCGATTTTTAGTCCGGCAACGCCCCATTTCTCAAATAGAGGAAACGCCTGCTCCATCTCGGTATCGACCGCGTGATAGTGCATCCAGATCCAAATTTTGACGTTCTTCTGGGCGGCATAGCGAACTAACTCGGGGATATCGACGCGGCCGTTCATCTTCATGATGTCGTCGCGCGCCGACCAGCCGGCGTCCACCAGCATGTACGGAAATCCGGATTTGGCGGCGAAATCGACGTAGTACTTCATGTTTTCGGTGGTGAAGGCCGGCTTACCCTGCGCGTTCAGACTGCCGCTCCACCAATCCCATGCAGTGAGGCCGGCGTGGATCCAGGAAGTGTCTTTGATTTCGGATTCGGGATTCAAACTGGTGATTACGTTCGATTCGATCAGCGCGCTTGGCTCATCGCCCACGAGGAGTACGCGCCAGGCAGTGTGGTGAGGCAGTGTGCCCGTTATCACAACGTCGGGGTCGTCGCCCGGAGCGATCTGCGATTGAAACACGCGTCCGCCCCACTTGGTAGCGGTGTTGATCAGATACATCGAGCCGTTGCCGCGCAGGTCCGCTTCGGTAATCGCCGCCCAGGCCACTCCGGGGACGTGCATCAGATAAGGCAAGCCGATGAGCAGCTTACTCGAGAGTCCAGTTTTTCCGGAGAATGCGCTGGCGTTGAGCTTCACGTATTCGCTCTCGTACGACGTACGGAAGTTCGGCAGGAGCAGGGCATAGGTAGTGGCATCCTTGCTTAGGTGAAATTCGGTGGCTTCCGAAGTCAGACGAAATTCGCGCATCGCGGCCTGATCCGGAACGACATACCGGAACGCGATCGCGTCGTCATAGGCGCGGGCTTCGATGCTGAGCCGGCGAGCGGCGGGTGCAGTGTCTTCGAGATCCAGCGTCAGCGCGTTGTAGTGGTTGCGGACTTCGCTGGCTTTG
>JAICIH010000260.1 GCA_025924475.1 Bryobacteraceae bacterium | reverse complement strand
TAGGTAGACGGCAGCAATTATTGCATCAAGAACACCACACAACGCCAGTAACCACCAGCTTTTGAATAAGCTTTGAGGCAAGCACCACCTCCCGCATCTGGGTAAGCCCGCCGAGGGCTCTTCTTTAATCATCCCTCCAAAATGCCCCCTCAGGGACGTATGGGTTTAATTAGCCACGATGAACGCGAATGCACACAAATAGATGGTCGCCTAGTGAGCAATCGCTGCGCAGATTAGATCGCGCAGGTGATCGAGTCCGCTACCCAAGTCTTTGCCCAGATGCACCCGTAGCGCTCGCCGCTTGCGCTCAGCCAGCACTTGAAAATCGCCACGCGCCTGGGCCGCTTTGACGATCCCGAAGGTGTACTTCTGCTGAGGCACCGGAAGGTCCTGCGCATCATCGCAGGTAATTTGCACAAAGACGCCGGAATTCGGACCGCCCTTGTAAGCCTGGCCTGTGCTGTGTAAGAAGCGTGGTCCGAAGCCGAGCACGGTAGCCACTCTCTTGGATTCGAGAATACTCTTGCGAATCTCCTGCAGCTTTGCTTCGTATTCCGGAAACATGGGGATGTAGGCCAATAACCCAAAATAGTCGCCTGGCCGAATGCGATCCAAATGTTTGCGAATCACTCCGCCGAGCGTGGAGTGAGCGCCGTTCACGAGCGCGGCGGCATTTGCTGGATCGGTAAACAACTGAATTCCGTCCTGGTCGAGCAAGGGCTGCTCGGCCGGTAACGAGCCGCTCTTTTCAAAGGCGGCCGTCAATTCGCGAGTGGCTACCTTGCTTGCTTCCACGTCCGGTTGATTGAACGCGTTGATGCCGATAACGGATCCCGCGACGGCCGTCGCAATCTCCCATTGGAAGAAGGTCTGGCCGATATCATCGAGATCCTTCAAAACGATGCGCACAACGGGTTGTCTTGCTCGTTCCAGAGCGCTGGCGGCGCCATCCAACTCGTCATTGCTGTCACCGGCAAATTTGATAAAGGCAAACACGCGATCGCTGCTGTATTCCTCCGGCCGGAGAAGCGGTTCGCGATCCACGGGGATCAGACCATGACCCTGTTTTCCGGTCGATTCAGCAAGCAATTGTTCGAGCCAGGCGCCCAAATCGAAAATCGACTTCGAACAGTGCAGCGTGACTTTGTCACGACGAAATTGGATGGCAGCCGTGCCTAATATCAGCCCGAGCGTCACACCGGCGTTCTGAGAGGCATCGGGCAATTTCGACGCCTCAACCATCAGGGCGGTGCGCTCCAACAATTTTTTCGTATCGAGCCCCATGCCGGCGTGCGGCACAAGGCCGAAATCGGAAAGCGCCGAATAGCGCCCGCCGATCGAAGGAACGCCGTGGTAGACGCGCCGGAAACCTAGCTGGCCTGCCACGGTCTCGAGCTTCGAACCCGGGTCGGTAACGGCAATGAAATGGTTTCCCGCACCGTCGCCTACCTCTTTCCGCGTCTCCTCAAAGAAGTACTGCATGTAGATATTCGGCTCGAGCGTGGTGCCCGATTTGCTTGATACGCAGAACAGAGTGCGCCGCGGATCGATCTTGGCGCGCAAACTTCGGATCTGCACCGGGTCGGTAGAATCGAGGACCAGCAATTCAGGGGCATTCGGCTGCTTGCCAAAGGTGAGGCTAAATACTTCCGGGCAGAGGCTCGATCCACCCATTCCAAGCAGCACCAGATGCGTGAATCCATCTTCGGCGATCTCGGCGGCCAGCGCTTTGAACCTGGACACGCTGGCCATTTCCTCGTCTACGACATCGAGCCAGCCCAGCCACTTGCCCTCATCCTGGTTGGTCCACAGCGACGGGTCTTTCTTCCAGAGCCGCACTGTGGAATCCGCCTGGCCCCAGCGTTCTCGCGCCTTTTTGACTGCATTATCGAGATCGCTCGGAAGCGAATAGGAGAAGTCGACGATATCCCGGCCGCTGCGGGCCTTAGCGGAACTCATTCTGCTCAATTCCTTTCACCTTGTTCAAGCGGCGGACGTGGCGTTCTTCGCCGCTAAATTTTGCATTCAGAAAAGCTTCCGTCGCGTCCTCGGCCGTCATCGGGCCGATAATGCGCGCGCCTAGAACCAGCACGTTCATGTCGTCGTGCTCCACGCCTTGATGGGCCGAGTAATGATCGTGACACATGGCGGCGCGAATTCCTTTGAACTTGTTGGCCGCTACCGAGACGCCTACGCCGCTACCACAAACAAGAACACCGCGCTCGGCCGCGCCGGAACGGATGTCCTGGGCAACCAGCACGGCGTAGTCGGGATAATCGTCGGGTTTACCTGGTTCGAACGTGCCGACATCATGCACTTCATGGCCGAGTTTCCGGATGAAGTCGATCAAGTGCTGCTTCATGTCGTAGCCTGCATGGTCGGCGCCGATGGATATTTTCATTTGTGCTGTTAAGCCACCTTTTAGGTTAACGCTGGAAGACGAGCGAGGCGTTCAGGCCGCCGAACGCGAACGTATTGGAAAGAGCGAACTGCAGCGCCGCGGAGCGGGACTGGTTCGGGACAACGTCGAGAGCGCAAGCCGGATCGAGGCTCGTGAAATTTGCTGTCGGGGGAATTATGCCATGCCGCAATGCCAGCAAAGTGGCGATGGCTTCGA
The DNA here is from genome assembly GCA_025924475.1 of Bryobacteraceae bacterium. Lineage (GTDB taxonomy): Bacteria > Acidobacteriota > Terriglobia > Bryobacterales > Bryobacteraceae > Bog-105. Next base: position 5,927 of record JAICIH010000260.1, on the reverse strand, counting down.
TGGCTCCCGCCGCTCCCAATGTGTGGCCGTGCATGGATTTGGTGGAGCTGACCGGCAGGCGATCGGCGTGCTCTCCGAAGATCAAACGGATGGCCTGGCTTTCGATCAGATCATTAGCCTGTGTTCCGGTGCCGTGCGCGTTGATGTAGTCGATTCGCTCGGGAGCGAGGCCTGCGTCGCGAAGGGCCCATTGCATCGATTTGGCGGGACCATCGATACAGGGCTGCGTAATATGATGCGCATCCGAACTCATCCCGAAGCCGACAATTTCACCCAGGATCGGTATACCGCGGGCCTGCGCGTGGTCCCAATTTTCGAGCACCAGCATGCCTGCGCCTTCACCCAGCGAGAGCCCGCGGCGATCCACAGAAAATGGCCGGCAGACATCCGGAGATACGACGCGCATGGCCTCCCAGGCGCGCAGCAAGCCTTCGGCAAAGACGGCTTCGCTGCCGCCGGCAACCGCGGCCATGATTTGCCCGCCGCGCACCATCGAAAACGCCTGCCCCAGGGCATGATTCGACGACGAGCACGCGGTGGAAACGGTATATACCGGCCCGTGGATACCGAATTCCAGGGAGATGCGGCTGGCGCCCGCATTGGACATCGTGCGGGGAATCGTCAGCGGTGCGATGCGCGGATTCTTTTCGCGATAGAGCCGGATATAGCCGTCTTCCTCACTAAACTGCCCGCCAATGCTGCTACCCGTGATGACCGCGGAGCGGTCGGCCAGGTCTCCGCTGAAGGTCAGGCCGCTCTGCGCGACGGCTTCGCGCGCCGCGACCGCAGCCAATTGAGCAAAACGTTCGAGAAGAAGCAGGTCCTTTTCGCTGAAATAATCGAGCGGCTCGAACGCAGTGGCTTGCGCCCCACGGACAAACTTGTAGGGCGGCGATCCCGGATCGCTGAGCGGACGTATGCCGCAAACGCCGGCGGCTAGTTTCTCCCAGCACTCGGCGACGCTATTGCCGAGCGCGCAAACGAGCCCGAGACCGGTAACTGCTACGCGGTTCAAACCGCGCGATCCTCGGATTCAGCGGTTTTTAGCTCGAGAAGCTTCCGCACACCTTCCACAGTCTCGCCAATCGAGCGCATGGACTGGACGCCCTCGTCCGGAATGTTGATGCCGAACTCGTTCTCAAGGGCGAAAACAATGTTAATTCCATCCAGCGAATCGATCTTGAGCTGTTCGAACGTGCTATCGAGCGAAATGGAGTCCAGGGGAATTCGTTGGGTCTTTGCGATTATTTCTATGACCCTGGTTCCCAAGTCGGCAGTGGCAGGCTGTTCGGACATGTATCGAACTCATCATATTATCCCGTTACCCTGCCGCTTATTGAAGCGGAATCAAAACGAACGCGCCGAACTGCGGGGCAGTGTGCGTGGGCGGTGTGGGCACCGAACCGTTCGGCGTGGCGATTGTCAAGCCTGTCATCGGGATCGAGATGGGCGTGCCATCATAGGTGCCGGCCGCCACCGGCGCTCCAAAATAGTTTTGGGCGTCCAAAATCTGGTAGCGCGTTCCCGGAGCGATAGCGCCGGTCACGTCCACAGAAACCGTGGGAGCCAGGTTCCAATTGTAAACTGCTATATTCGCTCGTCCCGTTTCGTATTTGTTTGGCTGCACAAAGGTCCAAATGCCGGTGGGAGCGCGCGGGCTAAACGTGCTGTGTAAATCAAATCCCGTCCAGCCTTGCCAGCCATTTAGAAAGGTGCCCGACCCGTTGTAACTGAAGATGCCATTTCCATAATAATTATTGCTGTCCCAGATATACCCGGTGGGCGGATTCGCGGTAGCGAAGGCCATGAGATACTCATCCGTATAAACAGTATTGTTCTGAAATACGACGGAAGCCCAGTCGCTGATCACAACTGGCTGAAAACCGCCAATAAAGTAATTGCCTTTTACAACGATGTCCTGATTCGGTCCCGGCCATCCCATTTCGTTGTAACCGCGGCCTAACTGAGGGGTGAAATAGAAGTAATTGTTGAGCAATTGCACTCCGGATACGCCGTTGGTATTAACGAAAATGACATCATCGGCCATCGCGGAATTCGTTGAGATGCTTCCGTTATTGAATGAAATATTTCCTTGAACGAGGAAATTCTTTTCGGAAGCTGCGCCGCTTCCATAGAATTGCAAACCATTGTCGAACTGATCGAACACGATGTTGTTCACGATGTTCATGGCGCCGGTCTCGTTCTGGACGTAGAAACCGTGGCCATGCCCGCGATCGCTGGCCTGGAAGCCATTGAAGTAGATGACGTTGCCATAGGCTTCAGCACCGATGGCTTCTTTCCACATCGAAATACCGAGACGCGTGTCGTGAACCGTGTTATTGATCAACTTACTGCCAGGGGCGAAGGTGTCAATGGCATCCAGTACGGCCGATTGGCCGGAAGGAAGTCCGGTCCGGTCTGTTACAGAACTGGCGAATTCCAGTCCCCAGAACCACACGTAAGCGCCCTGCTCGGGATGCGGGTCCCGATCGCAGCAGCCAATCTGGAGCCAACCGTTAATGGTGGCCCGTTCACCCGGAAACTGGCGGACGATGATGGGCGATGGGGCTGTACCGACCAACCTGCTATAAAAGATTCCCTGGCCGTTTCCGTACACGCCACCGCGAACCCAGATAATATCCCCCGGAAGCACGGAAGCCGGTTGGTATAGCGCGGTCTGCAGATCCCATGGATTATTAATGGTGCCGTCCCCGTTTGGCGAACCCTGCGGAGATACGTAATGCTGGCCGGCGGGTGCGCCGATCACAAGCGTGATTGCTATGCCAGCCGGCGACCCGACGGCGCCGGCGGAAGAGACAACTACTGTGTCTGTGTAGATTCCCGCGCCGAGCCCGGCCGTGTTCACACCAATGGACAAACTGGAGGGAGCGATGCCGGAGCTCGCTGAAAGCGTTAGCCAGGATTGCGTTTTAGCCCCTGTCCAATTTAGCGTCCCTACGCCTGTGTTGGCGATGGTAATTATCTGAGCGGCCGGATTACTGCCTGGCGTGCTCGCGGAGAAGGTCAAGCCGTTCTGCGAGACGCCGAGCGCCGCCGACAAGGACCTTACATTGAGCGTGACATTTATAGTCTGCGGGGAACCGGAAGCACCCGCCGCGTTCACGATGACCGTATCAGTGTAAGTGCCCGGAGCAAGGCCCGCCGTCTCCACGCTGAGAGCCAAAGTCGATGGCGCGGTTCCGGAGGCAGCCGAAAGTGTCAACCAGGGCTGGGTTTTGGCTGCAGTCCAATTCAAGACTCCGCTTCCCTTATTTGTAATCGTCAAGCTTTGTGCGCCGGGATTACCGGCTCCTGCAATCGCGGCGAAGCCAATAATGCTGTTCGATAAATTGAGGGTTGCTGGAAGAATCTGTTTCGGCGGCCCGCCAAAAAACAATCCGCTGACCACGGCATTTGAACCGCTTAATCGCGTTACGCGAACGATAATGTGGCCGGTTAGATTCCAGACCAGATATTGACCGTTTTCAAACCCACTCAGAGTATGTGAATCGAGAACGACTCCTGTGGCGCTATCTACTAACTCGACGCGCTCCGAACGCTGTGAACGATCGTAGTCTACGGCGTAAAGCGCCAATTGATGGAGATTACTATCGTTCAGATTGATATCGAAGTTAATGGTATTCGCCGAATACCAGGTAGCTGCGACGCGGGATGAGCCGTCCGCTTTTTGCAAGGCGCGGCCATCGCTCGTGGAACCCGCCCAGGTGAACGTGCTCGCTCCCGTGATGCTTACTTGTGCATAAGGAGGCAGCGCGGGCGTTTCGCCCTGGAACTGATATCCGTCGCGTCCGTAAGAATACGTCCAATTTCCTTGCGTGCCTCTATCGAGAAGGGCGAACAGAGAAGAGCCGACGGGCGACTGGCCCGCAGTATCGAAAAACAAGCCACTCACGATTGCATTCTGCGGACCGAGCTGGACTACGCGCACGATCACGTGACCCGAGACATTCCAGACCAGATACTGCCCCGCGCTGAATGCGGTCATTGAACGTGAATCCAATACGAGGCCGGTAGTTCCATCGACGATGTCAATGCGCTGCGAGCGACCAGAGGTGTCAAAGTCCACGGCATACAACGCCAACTGGTGCGTCAAGCCGTCAGTGAAATTCAGATCGTAATTAAAACCGCCGGCGGCATACCAGGTGGCGGCCACGCGTTGGCTGCCGGTTGGCTGCTGCAGGGCGCGAATATCGCTACTCGTTCCGGCCCAGGTATAGATGAACGCTTCATTGACGGCGACCTGCGCGTACGATGGCAGCACAGGCGTGGCACCGATGAAATCATATCCTTCGCCACCATAGGTATTCTTCCAGTTACCTTGTGTGCCGGTATCGAGGCGGACGAACGCGGCTGAATTACCGGCCGCGGCACTGAGGGTTAATGTGACGGCTATGGTTTGCGGCGAGCCGTTTGCTCCGGCAGAAGCAATTGTTACCACATCGTTGTAAGTGCCTGCCGAGAGGCCGCCTGAGGATATTGTAAGTCCCAAAGAAGACGGGGCCGTTCCCGAGGTTGCCGAGAGAGTCAACCAGGATTGTGTCTTACTTGCAGTCCAGTTCAGCGTGCCTACGCCAGTATTGGCGATGGTAACGGTCTGCGGCGTCGGATTGGTAAAACCTGCAGTGGCGGTGAAAGTAACCGCGTTCGTAGATACCGTCAACGTCGGGATCGCGGCGTTCACCACGAACGTCACATTCACGGTTTGCGGTGAGGACCCGGCTCCCGGGGCATTGACGGTGACGGTATCGGTATACGTTCCGGCTGCAAGCCCGGCTGTGGCGACGCCGACTGCAATCGCGGCAGGGCCGCTACCGGACGTAGCGGACAACGAAAGCCATGGCTGGTTTTTGCTCGCGTTCCAATTCAGCCCTCCCGCGCCATTGTTCAAAACGTTCAGAGTCTGAGGGGGTGGATTCACGCCGCCCGCCAGTGCGGCGAAGCTTAACGAGCCAGGTGTAACACCCAGTACCGGTGGAGCAGTGAGCGTCAACGTCACAGTGACGGTCTGGGGCGAACCATCGGCTCCCGGCGCAGAGATGGTGATGGTATCGCTGTAAGTGCCCGCGGAGAGGCCGCCGGTGGCGACGGCCAGGCCCAGGCCCGCCGGGGTGGTTCCGGATGCGGCCGAAAGCGTCAGCCAGGTTTGGGTCTTGATGGCTGTCCAGTTGAGGGCGCCACTACCGCCATTCGTGATGGCTACGTTTTGGGCAGCGGGATTGCTTCCGCCGGCAACTCCGGAAAAGTTGATCGTGTGTGTTGCGAGGTTCAGTGCGGGCGGCAGATTCTGCTGCGGCGCACCGCCGAAAAATAGGCCACTTACTACCGGGTTCGAGCCGCTGAGGACCGTGATCCGAATCGTAACGTGTCCAGCCAGGTTCCAGACCAGATACTTACCTGCTGCGAACGCGCTCAAGGTTTGCGAATCGAGCACTACACCCGATGTGCTGTCGAGAATGTCCACACGCTGGGAGCGGCCGGAGCTGTCGTAATCCGTTGCGTACAGCGCGAGTTGGTGCGTAGCACCGTCGGTGAAACGGACATCGAAGCTGAAAGAGCCCGCTCCATACCAGGTAGCTGCGAACCGGCCTGTACCGGTAGGCTGCTGGAGCGCCCGCCCATCGGTTGTCGAAGCCGCCCAGGTGTAGCTAGAGGCCCCATTTACGGCTACCTGCACGTAGGAAGGAAGAGAGGCGGGCAAGGAAGCCAAATCGTATCCATCCGCGCCGTACACGGCTTTCCAGTTGCCTTGTGTGCTCGTGTCGAGCCGCACAAAGGCAGTGGAGCCGTCGGGCGCCTGGCCCGGAGCATCAAAGAACAAACCGCTCGAGACAGCATTGGGTCCGGCGAGCTGAGTAAGCTGAATCGTCACGTGCCCAGTCAGGTTCCAGACCAGATATTGGCCGGCC
>JAICIH010000259.1 GCA_025924475.1 Bryobacteraceae bacterium | reverse complement strand
GGGGCGAAGCCAGCTCTTCATGATTCGACTCGCAACACAAACCCCACGCCTCGCACTGTATGCAGAAGTCTTGGCGAAAAACTCTCATCCAGCTTTTTGCGAAGCCGCATCATATGCACATCAATGGCGTTATCCAGAGACGGGTGCCGCGTCACCTCTTTCCACACCTCACGCGCGATCATTGCCCTCGATACCACCTCGCCGGAATGAAGAAGCAGATATTGGAGGAGGTCGAATTCTCTGGTAGTTAATTCAATTGAGTGGCAGCTTCGTGTTACAGCACGGGTGACGACATTCATCTGCAGATCGTGAAATTGCAGGCTTGTTGCGGAAGTCCCATTCCCGCGACGCAGCAAAGCCCGCACGCGGGCGGACAACTCCGCAAACGCAAAGGGTTTCACAAGGTAATCATCGGCTCCGGCATCGAGTCCCCGAACCCGGTCTTCAATGGCGTCCTTGGCCGTAAGCAATAGGACGGGAATTCGGAGGCCTGTTTTTCGCGCTGTGAAAAGGACCTCCACACCAGTCCTGCCTGGAAGCATCACGTCCAGAATGGCCAAATCGAATTCTCCCGAGTTCAACCGAAAAAATCCCTCTTCGCCGGTATGCGCAATCTCGACGGAATACCCGTCGTCCTCCAACCCTTGCTGAAGAGCTTCCGCCGTCTTTCTCTCGTCTTCCACTAAAAGAATTCGCAAGATCTACTTCCCTGTGGCGTCTTCGTGTTCCAGCTTAGCTCGTTCTGCACCTTGAGCTGCCAAGTTTGGTTCCTGAACTTTTCTTCAGGAACTTTTCAGAAATTTGTCAGGGACAGCGACGGCGGCGGATGCCTATAAAAAAAGAAGAGCCATCAACTGCCTGGACTTAGACGATTTTTCAGCATGACTCCACCCCCATCATGCGTGCCGTAATTCTTATCCGCCTTCTCGTAGGCCTCGTGTTCCTGTCCGAAGGCATCCAAAAATTCTTGTTCCCGGCGGCACTGGGGGTGGGACGATTCGAGAAGATCGGGATCGCGTTCCCCCATTTCTTCGCGCCGTTTGTGGGCGTGGTGGAAATTGTGTGCGGCGCCCTGCTGATACTCGGCCTACTGACCAGGCTCGCCTCCGTCCCACTTTTGATCGACATATGCACGGCCATCGCCACCACCAAAATTCCGATGCTCATGAAACAGGGATTTTGGCCCACAGCGCATGAGGCGCGCACTGATTTTTCGATGCTGCTCGGCTTGGTCTTTCTGTTGATTGTGGGCAGTGGACCTTGGGCTCTCGATGCTTTCAGGCAGCGCTCAGACGAAGAGGCAAGAAGGGGATGAAAAGTTCATTTTTCACGCGACGTGATCTTCTGCGAGCGGCGAGTGCCTCAGGCGCAGGCGCATTTTTGGCGAGTTGTCAGAAGAGTTCTCAAACGGCTCGTACAGAGCCCAACCGCCCTCCGTCTGGGCCTGCCGACATCACCATTCGCATCAATGAAGTGCTCGTTGACGTAGCAAAAAACCACACCATTAGTACCAGAGGCTACAACGGATCTGTGCCGGGCCCGCTTATCCGCTTGCGCGAAGGTGTGCCTGTTACAGTCGCGCTTTTCAATGAAACGGACACACCCGAGTTGGTGCATTGGCATGGTCAAATCATTCCAGCCGATATCGATGGCGCGGAGGAAGAGCAGAGCATCGTTGTGCCGCCGCACGGGAGCAGTCGCTATCGATTGACGCCATCCCCGGCAGGATCTCGCTTTGTCCACACGCACGTCATGAGCGGGCCGAATCTCCACCAGGGCACTTACACCGGGCAATTCGCTCCCGTATATATCGAGCCCAAAAACAATCCGGGCAACTTCGACAACGAAGTTTTTCTATCCACTCACGAATGGGAGCCGTTCTTCATGGCCGAAGGCGAAGAGGAAGAAGAAGAGGGCAAACCCGGAGAGAACGGAAGGAAAGAGCACAAAGAAGAGAAGCCCAACGGATGGGAGGTCGGGTATCAATTGTTTTCCATTAACGGTAAAGCGCTGGGCTTCGGCGATCCCGTTCGTGTGCGCGAAGGCCAGCGCGTTTTATTCCACATTCTCAACGGAAGCGCAACAGAAAATATCCAACTCGCCCTGCCCGGTCACCGCTTTCAAGTGGTCGCTTTAGACGGAAATCCGGTGCCCGCTCCGCAGGCCGTTGATGTTCTGGAATTGGGTACAGCGGAACGCGTCGATGCCATTGTCGAAATGAAGAACCCCGGCGTTTGGATTTTCGGCACGCCGAAAGACGACGACCGCAAGAACGGGATGGGCATTGTCGTCGAGTACGCCAACAAAAGCGGAGCGCCGCGTTGGATCAAACCGCCAAAATCATCCTGGGATTACACATCGTTTGGCGCCGCGGGACGTGCCACTCCTGCTCCGGACGAAACCATTCCGATGGTATTTGGCAAAATCAACGGCGGTCGCGAGCACTTCAATCACTGGACGATTAACGGCAAGAGCTTTGATCCCAAGGAGCAGCCGCAGGTTTTGAAGAAAGGCCTGCGTTACCGCCTTGCCTTCGATAACCAGACCGACGACGCTCATCCGCTACATCTCCATCGCAATACCTTCGAGCTAACCAAGGTATACGGCAAGCCTACGGCGGGTGTCTTGAAGGATGTCGTGCTCATTAAACCCTTCAGCAAAATCGAAGTGGACTTCACTGCGAATAATCCCGGTTTGACACTTTTCCATTGCCACCAGCAACTTCACATGGACTACGGATTCAAAAAGGTCTTCCATGTGGCCTAGCGCCGCCCAGCGCCTTCTGACGATGCGCAGTCGAATTTTGGTGCTCTGCGTTTCCACATTCCTGGCCGCCTCCTCTGTATTCGCTCAGCAGCCCAATTCATCGCCTCTCACTATCTCGGCCGCTGTCCAAACAGCATTACAAAAGTATCCTTCTATTCCGGCAGCCGAGGAGCAAGTGAACGCTGCAGTCGCGGGCATCCGGTTGGCGCGGACAAACTACCTGCCAAATTTAGATGCACTGGGCCAATTCAATCGAGCGACCCGGAACAACGTATTCGGACTTCTGTTTCCGCAGACAGTAATCCCGAACATGTCCGGGCCGGTATTGGGCACAAACGATGGAAAGAATGTCTGGGGGAGTGCGGTGGGCGTTCTGGTTTCCTGGGAGCCGTTCGATTTCGGACGACGGCATGCGCTAGTTGAGTCGGCTAAGGTTACGCGGAACCGGGCGGAATTGACGGAGAAACGCACGCAATTCGATATCGCCACCGCGACCGCCGCGGCGTTCCTGACTTTGCTCGCAAGCGAGCAAACCGTGCGAGCCGCGCAAGCAGCGGTCGATCGCTCTCAAGTGCTGGTTCGCTCGGTGACGGCGTTGGTCAATGCGCAGCTCCGGCCCGGCGCTGATCTGTCGCGCGCTAGTACCGAATTCGATGCGGCCGAAACGCAATTGATTCAATCCCAGCAAGCGGTCGATGTCGCAAGAACCGCAGTGGCCCGATATACCGGCTTGGACCCCAAATCTATTCAGGCGGTTCCTGGACGTCTCCTTCAACTTCCTTCTGAAACGAAAGTGTCATCGGCAGGCGTTGCGGCCAATCCGGCCGCACAGGAACAGAACGCCTTGGTCCAAGAATCGGAGGCTCGGTTAAGCGTTCTGGAACACACGTACCGGCCGGCTTTCAATCTGCAGGCTGGCGCGTATGCGCGAGGAACAGGAGCGCTTCCCAATGGTTCCACGCTCGGTGGATGGAACGGGCTTGCTCCGAACTATTTCAATGCGGGCGTCGGTCTTACCGTAAGTTTTCCCGCGTTCTCGTTATTTTCCATCCGCGCGCAAGAGGCGCAGGAAGCGGCTGTGGGGCGCTCTGCATCCGCAACATATCACCAGGTTTTGACCGATTTGCAGGCGCAATGGAATGCCGCTCAAGCCACTCTTATGCACGCCCAGCGGATTGCGGCAGAAACACCGAAGGAGGTGGCGGACGCCAGAGCCGGGTTTAACCAGGTCAACGCCCAGTACCGCTCCGGCCTCACGACGATTATCGCGGTAGCTGAAGCGCAACGGCTTTTAGCGCAAGCCGAAATCGATGATTCGCTCGCTAGGCTTGCCGTTTGGCGGGCGATGCTTCAGATTCAAACGGTCCAAGGAGATATCAGCGGCTTCCTTTCGGAAGCAAGCAAGTAGCGGCGATCGTATGCGAGTGGTTCTTTCGGCTCTTACGCGACCCTTAACAGTCGTCGTTCTGGTAATTGCAATCGCACTGTGTTCCATTCTGGCGATCGAACGCATGCGTATCGATATCTTTCCGAATGTCGGGGAAAAGGCGATTTACGTGGCGCAACCCTATGGCGGCATGGACCCGGCCCAGATGGAAGGCTTTCTAAACTACTACTTCGAATATCACTTCCTGTACATCACCGGTATCCAATACATCGAAAGCAAGAACATCCAAGGCGCTTCTCTGATGAAGCTGGTGTTTCAGCCCGATACCGACATGAGCGATGCCATGGCACAAACCGTCGGGTACGTCAATAGGGCACGATCCTTCATGCCGCCTGGAACCGTGCCGCCCTTCATCACCCGCTTCGATGCCGGTAGCGTCCCCGTGGGTCAGTTGACCTTTCTTGGTCCCAATCGCACTTTAGGCGAGATACAGAATTTAGCATTGAATCGAGTACGGCCGGTTTTCGCTACATTCCCCGGCGTGTCAGCTCCGCCGCCCTTTGGCGGAAGCCAGCGCACCATCGTCATCACAGTAAATCCGGATAAGCTGCGCGAATACGGTGTGTCGCCGGAGGAAGCCACCGCCGCCGTTAGCAGCGGTTCGCTGGTAATGCCTTCCGGTAACATTCGAATCGGCAAGTTCAATCTGTTTGCCACCACGAACTCCACGCTCGGCGGTAATCTCGATGCGCTGCTCAGTACTCCGATTCGAACCGTAGCCGGCCCGACCATTTTTCTCAGAGACATCGGCACGATTGAGGATGCAACCGACATTCTGACTGCCTACGCACACGTCAATGGGCAGCGCTCCGTTTACATTCCGGTCACAAAACGGGCCACGGCATCGACCTTATCGGTTATCGATGAAATCAAAGCCGCTCTTCCGAACCTGAAGAAGTTAATTCCTCCGGATATCAATATCCGGCTGGATTTTGACCAGTCTTCTTACGTTACGAATTCGCTGAACGGCTTGCTGTTCGAAGGGGCGCTCGGGGCCATTCTCACTGGTCTAACGGTGCTGCTTTTTCTGCGAGACTGGCGAAGTTCACTCATCGTTGTCCTGAACATACCTTTCGCAATTCTCACCGCGGTCGTCCTGCTTTGGGCCGCCGGACAAACCATCAACATTATGACCCTGGGAGGATTGGCCTTGGCGGTCGGCGTCTTAGTAGATGAGTCGACGGTCACCATCGAAAATACGCATCGGCACATCGACAGCGGTGTCGCGCGCGCCCGGGCTGTCATGCAAGCATCCCGAGAAACCGCGGCTCCCCGGCTGCTTTCCATGTTTTGCGTGCTCGCCGTTTTCCTGCCATCGTTCTTTTTGGCCGGCGTTGGCAAGCAGCTATTTGTGCCGCTATCTCTGGCCGTCGCTTTCGCGATGATCGCCTCCTACCTGCTCTCCAGCAGTCTGGTCCCGGTGCTATCGACTTGGATCATGAAGCAGAAGAGCGCGGAAGAAGAGCGGAAAGGTCTGTTCGGAAAGATTCATGATGCCTATGCCAAATATCTGCGGGCCACGCTGCGCTTCCGCTGGCCGCTTGCCATCGGCTATCTCGCTCTTTCGATCGTATTCTTGTGGCTCGTTCTGCCGCGTATCGGAACCGAAGTATTTCCGGAAGTGAATGCGCCGATATTGCAGGTCCGCTTGCGCGCCCCCACCGGCATGCGCATCGAGCAGACAGAGCCGCTCGTGCTGCAAGCGGAGGACGTCATCAAAAAAACCATCGGCGTGGAAAATGTCGCCATCACGAGCGATTATGTCGGAACGCAGCCTTCCAGTTATCCCGTCGATCTGATTTATTTGTTTACCGCCGGTCCGCAAGAAGCAGTGGTCCGAGTCGGCCTCAAACAAGACGTTCCGGCTAACGACACGATGAAGGAGCACATACGTCACGCGCTCCATCAATCGCTCCCACAATTGAAAGTATCGTTCGAGGCCGCCGACATCATTAGTCAGGTCATGAGCTTCGGTTCGCCAACACCGGTAAACGTAGCTGTACAAGGCGCTTCGCTGGAAGATGATTACTCCTTCGCGCAGAAGATTTATGGACAATTGAAGGGACTCTCATTTCTTCGCGACTTGCAATTCGCGCAAGCAATGGATTATCCAACCGTCCACGCTGAAATTAATCGCGATCGCGCCGGCCAGTTCGGTCTCACGATGTCCAACATCGCGAATTCTTTTGAAGCGGCCGCCGCTTCTTCACGCTTCACCAGTCCGAATTACTGGCGCGATCCAAAATCGGGCAACGCGTTTCAAATTCAGGTCCAGTATCCACAGCATTTGATGCAGAGTATTGAGCAGTTTCGTTCGATTCCCGTCATGAAGCCAGGCCAAACCCAGCCATTTCTGGGTGACGTGGCGGCGCTTACGACTCCCAAGGTGCCCGGCGAGCTGGATCGCTACAACGGCCAGTTCGAGCTGAACGTGACCGCCAATCTTCACAATTTGCCGCTGGGAAAAGCGCTCGTTCCTATCCGCCAGGCGATTCAAAAGGCCGGCGACCCGCCGCGTGGTGTTAGCGTCCAAATGCGAGGGGAAGCGCCCGGTCTTGAGGAGACCTTCGGCGGGCTGCGGCTCGGCTTGCTGCTTGCAGTGGTGGTGATCTTCCTTCTTCTCTCCGCAAACTTCCAATCGTTCCGGCTATCGATTGCCGTAATTTTGACGATTCCAGCCGTGTTGTGCGGCGTTTTAACCATGCTGCTCATTACCGGCACAACTCTGAACGTGCAATCGTTTATCGGCGCAATTATGGCCATTGGAATCGCTGTCGCAAACTCGATTCTGCTGCTGAGTTTTGCGGAACACAAGCGGTTGGAGGGCCAAGGACGTCCCTCCACCGAAGCGGCAGAATACGGGGCTATGAGTCGTCTGCGGGCCATCCTTATGACCGCAAGCGCCATGATCTTCGGCATGCTACCCATGGCGCTCGGATGGAGCGAAGGTGGAAGCCAGACCGCTGCTCTCGGGCGCGCCGTCGTCGGTGGGCTCTTGTTATCCACCTTCGCTACCTTGACATTCCTTCCGGCAATTTACTCGATCCTGCAGCGAAATGCCTCCATTCACTCTCCTTCTTTGAATCCGGACGATCCGTCCAGCCGTTACTATGAACAACCGCAACAGTCCTAGATTTGCTTTTTTATTGGCATTGATCGTCGGTGCTCACACGACTCTCCTGGCGCAGCGGATTCAGTTTGCCCACGTCATATCCAAGCAAGTCGCGCGAACCACGGAACTGCCGGGCGAGTTCTATCCGTTCCTGAGCGTACAGCTTCATGCGAAAGTTCCGAGCTATGTGGAAAAGGTCTTTGTAGACAGAGGCAGCTTTGTGAAAGAAGGAGATCTGCTGGTTCAGCTGAGCGCTCCTGAAATGATGGCCCACATTGCCCAGGCGCAAGCACAACTCACTTCGGCAGAATCCGACCAAGCTCAAGCCAATGCTCAATCGGCGGCAGCGCAGAGCACCTACACAAGAATGCAAGAAGCGGCAAAAACACCTGGAACGGTCGCCCCCAACGACGTCGTTGTTGCCAAGGCGCAAATGGATGCCGCGCAATCCCTCGTTCAGTCCCGGCAACGGACTGTTGAATCCCTCCGAAGCAACTTGAAATCGTTGCAAGATCTGGCGTCCTATCTGCGCGTGACGGCGCCCTTTGATGGCGTGATCTCGACGCGGTTTGTTCATCCGGGCGCATTCGTCGGCCCGGGAGCCGATATTGCACTGTTACAGCTGGACCAAGTCTCTCATTTACGATTGGCCATCGCCGTACCGGAAGCCGATGTAGCGGGAATTGCGAAGGGTGCGCGAATTGACTTCAAAGTCCCCGCGTACCCGGATCGCACGTTCAGTGGCATCGTTGCTCGCCCGGCATACGTGCTTGACCGGAAAACGCGCACCATGCCCGTCGAGCTGGATGTCACAAACGCGCAACGCCTTCTTGCTCCGGGCATGTATCCTTCTGTAGTCTGGCCTGTGGAGCGCCGGAGAGCCTCCTTGCTCGTTCCATCGACGAGCGTTGTCGCCACAACAGAAAGAGTATTCGTGATTCGAAATCACAATGGTCATGCCCAGTGGGTGGATGTGCGTCGTGGCCCGACGGTGGGCGATCTCGTGGAGGTCTACGGCGATCTAAAACCAGGCGATGAAATTGTTCAGCACGGCACCGACGAAATGAGAGACGGAATTCCGCTAAACGGATCTTCATAACGGCTAATGCCGCGTCGATTGCAGCCCTCGTGGCGCACGCACTTTTGCGCAATGTCATTTACTTAAGCCTGAAGTAACCGGAGTTTGAGACCTTTGCCATGTGGGGCGGCTTGGTAAGCCGCGGCCGATTGGCAATCGGCCCTCCTTGAAACGTCTTCTATGTCGCTTAAGTAAACGGCATTGCGCACT
>JAICIH010000258.1 GCA_025924475.1 Bryobacteraceae bacterium | reverse complement strand
TTGAGGGCGAAATTGTCAACTACGACTCCGTCCAGGTATACCGCGGGCTCGAAATCGGATCGGCCAAAACGCCAGCGGCGGCGCGGCGCGGCATCCCACATCATCTGATTGATACCGTCGATCCGGGCGGGGAACTCACGGCGGGCGCTTATGCCTCGCTCGCCCGCGCCGTGCTAGCCGACCTCAAAGCGCGCGGCGTTCTGCCGATCCTGGTCGGGGGAACCGGGTTTTATCTAAGGGCGCTGCTTGCCGGACTGACGCCCGCGCCGGCGCGGAATTCCGGTCTTCGTAGCAGACTTACTGCCCTCGCCGCCCGGCAACCGGCGGCGTTGCACCGGTTTCTCCGCCGTTATGATCCAACTTCGGCTGCGCGTATTCATCCCAATGACCGTCAGAAGCTCATGCGCGCGATCGAATTAACCCGGCTCACCGGACAACCGGCATCGCACGTGCAGAGTTTTCCGCGGCAGGGCCTGGAAGGATTTCGTGTGCTTCAGATCGGCTTGGATCCTCCCCGGCGTGCACTGCGGGAAGCGCTCGATGCGCGTTCCGCAAATATGTTTCGAGACGGTCTCCTCGATGAGACCCGAGCGCTTCTTGAATCCGGCCTCGACCCGGGCGCAAAATCCCTGCAAACCCTTGGCTACAAGCAGGCGATCGCATTTCTGACCGGACAATTGCCGCTTGTGGATGCAATCCGTCAGTGCCAGATCAAGACCAGACAATATGCCAAGCGTCAGATGACCTGGTTTCGCTCCGATCCCGCGATTCGTTGGTTATCGGGGTTTGGTCAGGATGCCGAAGTGCGGCAGGACGCCTTGCGCATCGCCCGGGAATTTTTGGCCTCCGGAGAAGACAAAAGGCCCTGGAGGAAGTCCCCAGGGCCAGTCCGAAACAGCGAGACGGCGGAATCCTAGTTCCGGACAAGGTACTTCTTGCGTGCTAGCAGCAGAGCACCCGCGCCGGCCAAAATTAGCGACACGGGACCTGGTTCCGGGACTGCGCTGGTCGTCGGCGGTGGAGTGACAGGGACACCCGAATCGCTCAAATCGAACCAGATGTGATGATTTTGCGCGAGATTTGCGGTACCGGGCTGAGTGGATCCCTGGAGAATGACACTGTTGCCGGCGCCGTCGCCGAAACCGATCGCCGCCACCTGGCTGGTATCAGTGCTATCCCACTGCATACCGGTGTAGAAGAACCCAATTTGGCCTTCTCCGGTAGGCACAGTGTAGCCTGGTCCGCGCAATACGAGTTGGAAAGTGTTCAGCTTATCGTCGTGCGAATCGAAGTATCCGACGTGGTCCCACGTGATGATGTCTTCGTTCGCCAGTTGCGAGAAATGCACGACTCCGCTATTGGCGCCTCGCGTATCCACGTCGCCGAAGAAAGGCGAAATGATGGGCGCGTCGGCTCCCGTCGGGCCATCCGGGTCGTAGGCGGCAATACCGTCTCCAAAGCTGACGTTGCCGTTGTTATTGATGAAAAACTGCGTATAGTTGGTCCCGAAGAAGTTCAACGTAAAACCGAGATCGACCGGGCCGCGAAAACCGTCGTCGTTGCGGCCGCTCGGATCGCCGATGTGGGGCTCGTTTCCACCATCTGTAGTCACCACCACATCGCCGTACGTGTTCGTGTACAGATTGGTTGACGATACAAGCGCGGAATTTGGAATCGTGACCTCCGCGGCTCCTAGTACCCAAGAAAATATAAAGGCTCCGGCAACACCCAATATTGCCGAGCGGCGGGCATGTTTGTAAAATAGCCCACGATTAGTAGACAAAACTTCCTCCTAATTTGGTTAAGTAAGGTACAGCAATGGGCGTTATAGCCCCATATAGAGTGCCCTAAATTACTAAGCTAATCAATAGTGGCTTATCAGTAATTGGTTTAGGGGTACTAGACGAGCTATTTGGCCGACACTGCGGATGACGTAAATACTCGAAACGGTACCATGAATCTGTGTTGCCGCTGCGCGTTCTTACCTTCGCCGCACTGTTGTTCGTTGCCGTGCGCGCGCAATCGGCCACCGTTCTGGTCCTGCGCTTTCATAACGATTCCCAGTATTCCGATTTGAACTGGGTAGGTGAAAGCATTTCGGGCACGCTCGAGCAGGAATACGGGCAGGCCGGCGAAATCGCTCTCGACCGGAACGCGCGAGCGGAGGGTCTGAAGCGGCTTTCCCTGAGGCCGGATGCAGACTTTACCAAAGCGACTATGATCCGCCTTGGACAAACCCTTAATGCGGAGTATCTCGTTTTCGGGTCTTACGAAATCAAATTGTCTCCGGGCAGCACGGAACTGAAAGACAGCTCCATCCAGATCACGGCGCATTTCATCGACCTCCGAAAGCTGCGTAGTGGTCCGGACATTTCCGAAGCCGGAAAGCTCGCCGATTTATCACGGTTTAAGGAGCATCTTGCCTGGGAATCGTTGAAGTACATCGATCCGAAAAATGTTCTGCCACCGCTCGAGCAGTTTATGAGCGCGCGCAAGCCGACTCGCCTCGATGCGGAGGAAAGCTATACCCGTGGTTTACTTTCAACAGATAAAGACCAACAGCAAAAATGGTTTCTTTTAGCGGCCAATCTGGATGCGTCCTTTATTGGGCCGGCCTACGAATTGGGCCGGCTCTATTTGGATCGCAAAGACTATGGGCAGTCGATTCGCTGGCTGCTGCGAGTGCCGACTGACGACCCACGGTATCCTGAAGCGCGGTTTTATATGGGACTGAGCGCTTATGGAGCGGGAGATTTTGCTTCCGCGGCGAACTATTACCGCGAGGTGTTGAAGATCATGCCGTTAAACGAGGTTTACAACAACCTGGCCGCCGCCGAAGACCAACTCAATCAGCCCGCGGCCTTGGACGATTTTCGCCGGGCGCTCGAGGGCGATCCGAACGATCCTGTCTATTTGTTTAATCTGGGCGCCGCGCTACTGAGAAAAAATTCGTTCCAGGAAGCCGCCAAACGTCTCGATGAGGCGAGCGAAGCCGCTCCAGCGGATAAAGAAGCGCGCGATCTGCTGGCACGCGCGGAGGACCGCGTAACGAACCCGCCGGGCGCCAAACCTCTGGCCGCTGCGCGTCTGAAACAGAAACTAGACACTGTCGCTTTCCGTCAGCTCAAAGCGATGATCGAGCCTAAAAAGTAATGACGTTCGAGGCATTCGCCCTGTCCGATCCTGGTTGTGTCCGCTCAAACAATGAGGATTACTTCATTAGTGACAGCGAGTCGGGCATTTTCATTCTGGCGGACGGGATGGGCGGCGCGAATGCCGGTGAGTATGCGGCGCGCCTGAGCGCGGAAACACTGTATGAATTTTTGTTGGAGCCGGCCAATCGCGATGCTCCGGAGGCGCTCGAGCGGGGATTCCTTCAGGTGAACGCCACCGTGCGGGAGGCCGCCGGCACTAATCCGGATCTCGAAGGAATGGGCACCACGCTGCTGGTGGCTCGTGTGACGCGAAATATAGGCGAAGGCTGCATTCAGATATCGAGCGTAGGCGATAGCCGAGCTTATTTATGTTCGAACGGCGACCTTTCGCTTCTGACCGAAGACCAAACCTGGGTGGCCGAGGTCGGCGCGCGTCTGGGACTTAGCGACGACGCGCTCAAGAAGCATCCCATGCGGCATGTTCTTACGATGGCGGTCGGCAGCTCCGAGGATCTGCGTGTCTTCTCTCGGAATGTGGAAATGAAGTCCTCCGATCAAATTCTGCTGTGCTCGGACGGGCTTCATGGTGTGCTTACAGAAAAAACTTTAGGGGAAACGCTTCATTCTGAGAAAACTCTGCCCGAAAAATGCCACTACCTTGTGGAAGCCGCGAAGAGTGCGGGCGGGCCTGACAACGTTACCGTTGTTCTGATACAACTCGTCTAAATTCGCGGCCGCGCGTGAGGCCGCATGAAACTCTTTTCGTCCCTTGTTTCCACTGTCCTGATTCCGCTGATTGCCGTTCTGCCGATTCGCGCACAGCTTCCGCCGGCGCCTGCCGGCGCGGAAGCGACGCTGCAGGTGCGAGTGCTCGAAAGCTCGGGGAGCAGATTTCTGGTGGAAGTCACCGATGGAGCGGCGCCGGTTGCAGGCGCAGCCGTGGCCTTCCGCTTGCCCGACAGCGATCCTATTGGAACATTCGCCGATGGGTCGCATGCGGCGGTTGTCTATACGGATACCAATGGCCGAGCGCGGGTAGACGGCATTCACTGGAACCGTACATCGGGATCTGCGACAGTGCGAATCACGGCGGCCAAAGGTGGCGCCCATGCGGGATTGATTCTCGATCAGGCGATTTCCACCAGTGTCGTGCCGGTGCCGGTGGCTAAAACGGTTCCGCAACCAGGAGTGTTGAAACCGGCGGTCCAAACAAAAGTGGTGACGCCGCCCGCGTCTGTCGCTCGTTCGGGAGCTTCCACTCCCGCAGCTGCAGAGCCGCCGCATGTGTCTGTCACGAGCGCCTCGCCAGGTGAAGCGCCCCATAGCAGCAGCAAGAAATGGCTCGTGATCGCGCTGCTCGCGGGTGCGGCCGGGGCGGGCGCCGCGTTCGCCATGAAAGGGAAAAGCAGTTCGCCGGCTGCTCCCGCGCCATCGCTTTCCATCGGCAATCCCAGCATCAGCATCGGCCATCCTTAACTCCGGCCGGTAAACGAATCATGAAGCTACTCGTCGGACTATTGTTCCTGGCCGCGGCGCTCGCGGCGCAGGTGAGCGCGCCGCGCATAGGGTTTGCACGTTTTTCAGGTGGAGGCGTGCATATTGTCAGCGGCCTTCCGGCCAATCTTCTGGTCGGCGCTGCTTCGATCGCTCGCGCAGACCGCGCCAGTTTTTCCGATTCCGGAGGGCTGCTTTCGCGCCAAGGCGAAATTGAGCTGGTAGATGCCAATGCTCGGCTGATTGCCAGCTTTGTGTCGGGTGACGCCGCGCCGGTGCTCAATATAGATGGCGCTCTCACGACTGCCATTGCGTGGCTTCCCTCGAGCCACTCGATTCTTTACTGGGACGGCAAAGACTTTGTGCGAACCGAAGCCAATCTGGCGGGCGAAGTGACGGCTGTGCAAACTATCGAGCCCGGGAAAGCGCGGCTGTTTGTCCGTCAAGCGGATACGAGCATCTCGGCGGTTGTGGTGTCGCGCAAAACAGGGCAAGTGCTCGATTCCCAGACCATGCCAGCTATCTCCGGGCAAGCCATCGCGCAACATTCTTTTGTGGTCGCGGTAGATTCGAAAGCGCTGATCGTCGAATCCAGCAACGGCCAGCGCCGCGTGCTGCCGATTCCGGCGCGCGATCTCACGATTGAGCGGATGTCTTCCGACTGGCTGCACATTTTTTCGAGTTCCGGCGAGCATTGGGCCCTTCACCTCACCGAGAACGATTTACAGCTATCGCAAATGCCTCCGGCGCGCGAGGAGGCACAATGAAACGGCTTCTGTGTGCTCTGTGGCTGGGTGCAGGTCTCCTGCAAGCGCAGACCTCTCCGCTAACGTTCTATATACACGACACTAGCGGCGCGACACCGGACACTCCGCTCAGCTCTTCCTACGCATTTGCGAATACGCCAGCGGGAAGTTCCACTTCGATTGTTATTAGAGCAGTGAATTCGTCCGCCAACACGATTTATTGGGTGAATGCGTTCGTTGCCGAGTCCGCAAGCTCATTCGTTGTCAATAGCAATTTCTCCATTACCGGACAATTCGTAAACACGCCGCTTGCGCCGTCAGGCTCACTTCTCTTTACGATCAACTTCGCACCCACCACGCGCGGAAGCACGACGGGATATCTACGAGCCACCTATCAGATTCAGCAAGGCTCCTGCAGCTTTACGAGCGGAACCAATCCTTGCCCCAGCAGCACTGCTACTGCATCAACGCTCACCGGCGCGGGCACAGATCCGCAGCTGGTATTGAGTTACCAGCCTGCGAGCGGCAGTCCTGTGATACTGCAACCCTCGAGCAGTACGCCGTTCGATTTTGGAGATGTCTCGACGAGTTCTTCGGCTATCGTCACATTCATACTTGCCAATCGGACGAGCGGCGCGCTGCCTACGCTCACGATCAAGCTGCAGACCACTCAATTTTTTGCCAGTGCTTTTCGTCTGGATACTTCTGCACTTCCCAGTTCGATCGCCGGGAACTCCTCGGCCACATTCACTGTTACTTTCGCGCCTGGACAGCTCGGCGTTACCGATCCTTCTACGGCCCTGATTGTCGGCGCATTAACCTATCCACTGAAAGGAACGGGAATTGTAGTTGCCGATATCGATGCACTCGACATCTCTTACACGGACGTCACGCCCGGCAGCCCATCGTTTGGCAAGATTACACGCCCGCAAGCCGCGACCGCCATTCAGTTCGATCAACTTGTCGCAGGCGGCGCCACAAGTTCGGTGCTTAGTTTTGAGGTGGCGAATCCCGCCTCTTCTTACAATGCTGTGGCGGTTTCCCCGCTGCGTGTTTCCGGCGCCGGTTTCGGGATTTCGGGCGCGCCCACCGAACCGATCAGCATTGCGCCCGGAAAATCTATCAAGTTTACTCTCACATTCGCGACGGCTGCTAGCGGTACATATACCGGCTCGCTATCGATCGGCACGCGGCAGTTCGTATTACAGGGGCTCACAGTCATCTCGCCTTTCCCGTCGTTCTCGCTGCAGCTCAGCGCCCAGCCGCTCACCAGCCAGCAACAGGCGAATCTGAGTATTCAATTCTCCGCTCCGGCTGCAATTGCGGGGATCGGGACGCTGACAATGAAATTCACTCCGTCGGTAGCCAATGTAGCCGACGATCCGGCGATCGCTTTCCTGGCGACAAACGGCCGCCAGCTAAGTATCGATCTGGCGGCCGGTTCGCAAACAGCCACTTACAAAGGACAGTCCGCGATTGGCTTCCAAACCGGAACGACCGCCGGAACGTTGACCTTCACAATGGAATTCGTGAATACTGCGCCGTACTCGCAATCCTTCACGATTTCGCCCGCAACTGTCCACATCACTTCGGCAACTGCGGTCCGCCAGAATCCGAACCTGGTAGTGACTATCAACGGCTACGACAACACTTACAGCACCGGACAGCTGAGCTTTACGTTTTACGATCTGACCGGTAAAGTCATCGCGCCCATTACCGTGAACGCCGCTACCAGTTTTCAGCAATATTTCTTCACCAACAATACGGCGGGCGGTGCCTTCGCGCTGCAGGCCAGTTTCCCGGTCCAAGGTGATGTGACGCAGGTGGGCTCCGTCGCTATCGGTCTGACCAACTCACTGGGACCAACGAACACAACGCAGACGTTTCAGTAAATGACTTCGGCTAGCATCAGAGCATCAGCTGATGACCGCCGTAGCACTTACCATTGCCGGTTCCGACCCCAGCGGCGGCGCCGGGATTCAGGCCGACCTCAAGACATTCCAGCGATTTGGCGTTTACGGGGAAGCAGTCATAACGCTGCTCACAGTCCAGAACACGCAGGCTGTTTCCGAAGTGCATCCGCTGGATCCGGATCTGGTCGTCAAACAAATACAGGCTGTCATCGAAGATATTCCGCCTGCGGCCGCAAAAACGGGCGCGCTCGGCGATGCGGCAATCATTGAGGCCGTTGCCGGCTTAGCCGCATCGTTCGAGTTCCCGCTGGTCGTCGATCCGGTGATGGTGAGTAAACACGGTGCTCGGCTACTGGCGCCCGAGGCAGAAGATGCGCTGCGAAATAAATTGCTGCCGCGAGCGTTCCTGGTGACGCCAAACTTGCCCGAAGCTGAGGCGCTCACCGGCTGCCGGATTCGCTCCAAAGAAGATATGCAAGCCGCCGCGCAGCGCCTCTACGATCTCGGCTGCCTGAATGTTCTGATTAAAGGCGGTCATTTGCCGGGGCAACCGGTGGACCTGCTGTTCGGTAAGCAAGGCGGGCGCTTTTTGGAAGGCACTCGCATCGAGACCCGCCATACGCACGGTACCGGATGCGTTTATTCCGCCGCGATCACGGCCGGGCTGGCGCTCGGGCGCTCGTTAGAGGTATCGGTTTCGCAGGCGAAAGAGTTTGTGCAGAGAGCTATTGAAACGGCTCCCGGACTAGGCGCGGGAAATGGGCCGCTGAACTTCAATATTTCGGCACGCTAGGATCGACCTTGTCGCTCCAGGCCGTAATGCCGCCCGTCATGTTCACAACGTTCTTGAAGCCGTTTTGTTTTAGCAAATCTACGGCTCGCTGGCTGCGCGCGCCCGATTTGCACTGCATCACGTACTCGCCGTTTGGATCCAACTCCCGCAAATGCTTGGGTAATTCACCAAGCGGGATAAGGCGCGCTCCGGGAATGCGCGCGATCTGATACTCATGCGGTTCGCGCACATCGATCAGCACAAAATTATCCCGGCGGTCCAGTTTCCGTTTCAGCTCCAGTGCGTCGATGGCGTCGCCAGTTGGCGCAGGCGCCGCATTCATCGGCGGCATTCCACAAAATTGCTGATAGTCGATTAACTTGGTGATGGTCGGATGATCGCCGCATACCGGGCACCCCGGATTTCGCCGGAGCTTTAACTCGCGAAAACGCATTTCGAGAGCATCGTAGAGCAACAGCCGTCCCTTGAGCGGCGTGCCAATTCCGAGAATGATCTTCGCCGCTTCGGTTGCCTGAATCACGCCGAT
>JAICIH010000257.1 GCA_025924475.1 Bryobacteraceae bacterium | reverse complement strand
CGATTCCGGAAATTATGAATGGACCGGATTTTTGCCGATCAGCGAGAATCCTTCCACTTACAACCCGGCGCTGCATTTTGTGGCGACAGCGAACCACGACATTCTTCCGCGCGGTTACAAACACGAACTGGGTTATGCGTGGGCGCCGCCGTCCCGATACAACCGGATTGTCGAGATGCTGACGACGGGCAAGAAATTCGACGTGAGCGATTTCGCGCGGATGCAGCAGGACACGGTTTCGCTTCCGGCGCGAGAGTTCGCCGCGATCTTGAAAGACTGGCATCCGGCGGAGGAGAGCGAGGCGGCAAAGGCGCGCTCGACGATCCTGAGCTGGGATGCAAATGTCGCTCTCGATTCGAAGGCGGCTCTATTGTATGAAGTCTGGGTCGAACATTTGCATGACGCGATCCGGCCGAAAGGCATTGCTTCGCAACGGCTCGCACCAGCGATTGTGCTTCAGGAATTGAAGGCGAGTCCGGAACGGGATGCGCTTCTACGGCAAGCGCTAGAGATGAGCCTGCGTGAAATTCGTGAACGGCTCGGGCCGGACCAGACGGAATGGAAGTGGGGCCATCTGCACAAGGTGTATTTTCAGCATCCACTGGGCGCGGCGAGCTTGAATTTGCCGCCGCATGAGCGGCCGGGCGATGGGTATACGGTGAATGCCACCGGCGGAACGAATTATGTGCAGAAGACCGGCGCGAGTTACCGGCAAGTGCTCGATCTGAGCGACTGGGACCGGTCGGTTATGACGAACGTGCCGGGGGAATCGGGTAATCCGGGAAATCCGCACTATGGGGATTTGATTGAGGGTTGGGCGCAGGGTCATTATCATTCAATGCCGTATTCGCGGAAGGCGGTGGAGGCGGCGGCGGAAGAGAGAGTGATGTTGACGCCGGGGGATTAAGCCACATTAGCGGCATTGTTTTGGCGGGTTGACAACCCGCCGCAGGCTACCAGCCTGCCCCACAAATACAGCTGGCCACAATCAAGCTGGCCACGAGCTAAATGTTGCCGCGGCGGATTTCTTCGGCCATATGGTCGGTGGCGCGCCAGGCGAGGGCGAGGATGGTGAGCGTTGGATTTTTTTCGGAGGCGGTGGTGAAGGCGGCGCCGTCGACGACGAAGACGTTCTTCACGTCGTGCATTTGGCAGAAGCTGGTGAGGGCGGAGCGCTTCGGGTCCGCGCCCATGCGGCAGGTTCCATGCTCATGGATGGCGCTGCCGTTGGGTTCGAGATGGCCGAGTTCGAACGGTACGATTTCGGCCTTGGCCGCATTCAAAATTTCGAGACAGGTGTCGTACATTTCCTTGGCCATGCGGCGCTCGTTTTCACCGGTGGTGTAGGCGATGCGGGCGATCGGCACGCCATATTGATCGAGCGGGGAGCCTTGCACAGTGATACGGTTTTCCGCTTTGGGAATGCTTTCGCCGAATGGGTGCAGGGCCAGGACGGCGGGATAGCGGTTCTTGACGGTCTTCTTGAACTCGGCCCCAAAACCGGGGATGCGTTTCGCCCAGGACAGATCGGTCTGCGCGCCGGTGGCCCAGAACTGGATGCCGAAGCCGCGGATGTAGTCGCGCTTGCGGCCATCCTTGTGATTGAAGCGCGGCATGTACATGTGAGCGCCGCCGATGCCATCGTCGTTGTACACTTTGCCCCCGAGCAACTCGGGGGAAAAACCACGCATGGTGATACGGATTTGCTCGGAGAGATAGCGGCCGATGACGTCGGAGGAGTTGCCGATGCCGTTCGGATAGCGCAGCGATGTCGAGTTTAGAAGGATGCGAGTGGAATCAACGCAGGACGCCGCGACTACGACGCGTTTGCCGTAGATGCGGCGCTCTTCTTTGGTGTAGCGGTCGAAATATTGGAGGCCATTGGCAAGGCCGCGATCATCGACAAGAATGCGCGCGACCACGGCGTTGCTGAGGACGTTCAGCTTGCCGGTTTTGAGGGCGGGTTCGATTAAGTAATCGGACGCGTTAAAGAATGCGCCGACATCGCAGCCGTTGCCGCAGGCTCCGCAGAAGTGGCATTTTGCGTGGCCATTGTGCTCGCGCGTGAGAACGGCGCGGCGGATGGGGACGACATCAATGCCGACGCTGCGAGCGGCGCGCTTCATAATGTGTTCGCCGCAGCGCAGCGGTGGTGGCGGAAGGAAGTAACGGCTGCCGGGAAGGGCTTCCTGATCGTCATCGCCGCCGCAGACGCCGATCAACTGATCGACCTGATCATAGTAGGGCGCGATGTCTTTGTAGCGGATGGGCCATGGAATTTCCCAGCCGTCGCGTTCGGGTCCGGCGAAATCGAGATCGCCGTAGCGTAAGGCTACGCGGCCCCAGATGTTGGTTTTGCCGCCGCGTCCCCAGACGCGGGTAAGAGCGAAATTCTGACCGAGAGGAGTGATGTAGGGCTGCTCAGCGGGATCGAGGACGATGGCGGGAGGTTTTTGGCCGGCGTCCAGACGCTGCTGCCATTCCCACGGTTTGACGTGCGTCCAGAATTCGCGGCGCTCGAACTTGCGGCCGGCATCGAGCATGGTGACGTTGATGCCTTTGCGGGTGAGGTTCCAGGCGGCCATGGCGCCGGAGGCGCCGCTGCCGATGACCAGGACGTCGTGGATTTGAGGGGACGGTTGGATTTGCATGTTGATGGCCGCTTACTTACGTGCGCGGTTCTTTATTGGTGTTCGGGGTGGTCGCAGCCGGGGAAGCTGGCTAGAAATGTGTTGCCGTGCCAGCCGAGCTCGGTTTTCAAGCCGGCTTCGGTTTTGTAATAGGCGTCGATGGTCATGTCTTTGACCATCGCGAAGAATTTGCCCATGTCCGAATCGGTTTCGAGGCTCAGCTTGGTAAGAAGGGCGATTTGCTGTTGTTCGTCGAGAGTAGCGAACTCTTTGCCATAGCTCGAAATCGCGAGAGCGTTCAGATCGGCGATGCCGGCGCGATAGGGCTGCATGAGGGTGGGGTCCGCCACGATTGCCTTATCGATGAGGTGCGCGACGCCCGCGTCTTTGGCGCCGGGCGTATCGGTACGAGGGATGATGCGTTCGCTCATGGCTTCGATGGCCTGGAGTTCCGGCGGCTGCAGAAACCCGGGAAGCGGGGCAGCGGGCGCGGGTGTTTGTACATGCCCGGGTTGGGTTTCCACTTCCTTGGTCTGCTGCGCGGAAGCGAGCGCGGCAGGGGCGATGGTCAGTAGTCGGAGTGCGTCGCGGCGAGTGCTCATGTGGTTTGCAATAGATCGTTGACGATGTGGCCGCTCACGTCGGTAAGACGGAAGCGGCGTCCTTGATGTTTATACGTTAGTTTGGTGTGATCGATGCCGAAGCAGCGCAGAATGGTCGCGTGCAGATCGTGGACATCAACCGGATTTTTTGTGATGTTGTAGCTGAAATCGTCGGTTTCACCGTAGACCTGGCCGGCTTTGATTCCAGCGCCCGCCATCCAGATGGAGAAACAGCGGGGGTGATGATCGCGACCGTAGTTGGTCTCGGTGAGGGTGCCTTGCGAATAAACGGTGCGGCCGAATTCCCCGCCCCAGATGACGAGCGTGTCCTTCAGCATGCCGCGCTGCTTCAAGTCCTGAATCAGAGCGGCGGAAGGCTGATCGGTCTGGCGGCACTGGCCGGCGATTTCCTTGGGTAAGTTGCTGTGCTGGTCCCAACCGCGATGGAAGAGTTGGATGAAGCGAACGCCGCGTTCGGCGAGACGGCGAGCGAGAATGCAATTCGCCGCAAATGTGCCGGGCTTGCGGGAGTCGGGGCCATACATTTCGAAGATAGAGTCGGGCTCTTTCGAGAGGTCGGTCAGCTCCGGAACGGACGCTTGCATGCGGTAGGCCATCTCGTATTGAGCGATGCGAGTGGAGATTTCGGGATCCTGAAACTTGTGTTGATTCAGTTGGTTCAGCTTTCCTAGATCGTCGAGGAAACGGCGACGGGCGGCGGTTTCGTAGCCGCCGGGATTGGAGAGGAACAGCACGGGATCGTGGCCGCTGCGGAATTTCACGCCGGCGTACTCGGTGGAGAGAAAGCCGCTGTTCCACATGCGATCGGCGAGCGCCTGCGTGTTGCCGACGCCTTGCGACACCATGACGATGAAGGCGGGCAGATCTTTGTTTTCGCTGCCGAGTCCGTAGGCAAGCCAGGAGCCAATGCTGGGGCGGCCGGCGAGTTGAAAGCCGGTCTGGCAAAAAGTGACGGCGGGATCGTGGTTGATCTGTTCGGTCTGCAAAGACTTGACGATGGCGATGTCGTCCACGATTTTGGCGGTGTGGGGCAGCAGCTCGCTAAGCCAGGCTCCTTGCCCACCATGCTGCGCGAATTTGAAGATGGAAGGCGCGGTTGGAAATTTCGCCTGGAAGGCACTCATGCCGGTGAGGCGCTGGCCCATGCGCACGGACTCCGGAAGATCAGACCCACGCTTGGCGGTGAGACCGGGTTTGTAATCGAACAGATCGAGCTGCGAGGGAGCGCCGTGCTGGAACAAATAGATGACACGCTTGGCGGCGGGCGGGAAATTCGGGTAGCCGGGAATGACGCTGGTGTCCGCAGACGCAATTTCAGAAGACAGCAGCGAGGAGAGAGCGGCGATGCCGATGCCGGTAGCGCCGCGGCCGAAGAAGTGGCGGCGTGTTTGTAAGAGCTCGCTTTCTTGAATGGGATCGGACATGACTTATTCCTTAGTGATGGTTTCGTCCAGATTGAGAATCAGGCTGGCCACGGACGCGTAGGCGGCAAGATCGCGCGGCTTTAGTTTGGCGTCGGCAGGAGCTTCGCCTTGCTGGAGATACTGTTTCGCTTTGGCAGGATCGGAAAAATAATCGAGGTCGTATTGCAGGTTGTCGTGTAGAACGCCAAGCTCGGCGGCGGTTGGATAGCGCGAGAGAGCGAGACGAAAACCGTAGCGCAGGCGCGCATCCGGAGTATTGCCGCCTTCCTCGAGCATGCGCTGGCCGATGAAGCGCGCGGATTCGAGGAACTGCTCGCTGTCCATGAGGTTGAGGGCCTGGAGAGGCGTGTCGGTACGGACAGCGCGCACGACGCAATCTTCGCGCAAAGAAGCGTCGAAGTTGATCATGGTGGGCGGCGCGGCAGTGCGCTTCCAATAGGTATAGAGGCTGCGGCGATAGAGATCAGCTCCGTGGCCTTGGGTGTAGTCCGTATCCTGCATGCCGATTTCTTTCCAGAGGCCGGGCGGCTGATAGGGCATGACGGAAGGGCCACCGATTTTTTCTACGAGAAGGCCGGCGGCGGCGAGCGCCTGGTCGCGAATCATTTCCGCGGGAAGACGGACGCGCGGGCCACGGGCGAGCAGGCGGTTGTCGGGATCGCGCTGCAGAGCTTCGGGAGCTGCTTCGGACGACTGGCGATAGGTGGCGCTGGTCACGATCAACTTCTGCATCGCCTTGACATTCCAATTCTCCTGGATGAATTCGGTGGCGAGCCAATCGAGTAATTCGGGATGGGAAGGATAATCGCCCTGGCTGCCGAAATCTTCGACGCTTTTGACGATGCCCATTCCGAAATACATTTGCCAGAAGCGATTCACAGTGACACGGCTGAAAAGCGGATTGGCCGGATCGACCACCCATTCAGCAAAGCCGAGGCGATTGTTAGGAGCGTTAGGAGGCAGCGGATTGAGCACCGCAGGAACGCCGGGCTGCACGAGTTCGCCGGGCTTGTCGTAGGCTCCGCGAACGAGCAGATGCGTGGGACGGCGCTCGGGCACGTCCTGCATGATCATGACGGTGGGAAACGTGCGTTCGAATTTTTCCTTCTTTAAGCGTAGGGCGGCTAGCTGGGTCCATTGGTCGCGATAGCGCGGCGGTGCGGCGGTGTCGAGGAAAGCCCAGCGCAGAATTTTGTTCTCGAGCGGGGTGCGGGCGGCCGGTTTCTTGGCGGCAAGAATAGAGAGCGAATCCGGAACAGCCAACGCAGAGATTTCTTCGTCCGACAGGACGGTCGAATAGAGATGGACGCCGCTGATCAGGCCGTGGAAGCGGCGCTCGGGGCCCCAGCCGCCGCCGATGCGGACAGGCACGTCGAATTTGCGTCTGGCGTTGCGGTAGGGGCGATAGAGCGTGTCCATCAGGACTTTCGATTTCGCGAAGTGGCCATCGATGTAAATGTGGACGTGATCGGCGACTTTGGAACCGTCGTAGGTGGCGGCTACGTGATACCAGCGGTGGGGCGCGAGTGTTTCTTCGGATTCGACGCGGATGGCGTCATCGACCCAGACGCTGGTGAGATTGACGTGGACCTTGCCGTGGTCCATGTGCAGGCCGTAGCCTTTGCCGCGCGGATTATCGGTCATATCCGAGACGACGCTGCCGTCGGGTGTGGCATCGGAATAGACCCAGGCGGAGAGAGTGAAGGGATCGTCGATGTCGAGCGGTGTCAGGAGGCCGGTGTTGAGATTCGTTTTGCCGTCGAAGGAAGCGGCTTGGCCGTGGCGGCCGGGGACGTAGGGGATGGGGCCGCCTTCCGGCTTGAATTGATCTTTGCTATCGAGCGGGAAGGAGGCGATCAGGTCACGCGTGGGGGACCAGAATTGATCTTTGGGTAGGTGGTGCTCCCAGGATTTTTGCGCGTGTTCGATCGATTTGTTGTTCGCTTCCAGCTTGTGCTCGGCGGCGGCGATTTGATCGTTCACGTTCGCTAGTTCTTTTTGTTGGTTGGCGGTTGGCGCGGCGATGACGGGCGGTGAGTTTCCGTACTTGATGCCGCGACCGACTTCGGGCACTTGATCGAAGTAGGCGTAGAGCTGGTAGAACTCTTTTTGCGTGAAGGGATCGAACTTGTGATTGTGGCAGCGGGAGCAGCCGAGGGTGAGGCCTAAAAAGACGGAGGAAGTGGTGGCGACGCGATCGACTACGTATTCGACGCCGTACTCTTCGGGGATGATGCCGTCTTCGGTGTTGATGCGGTGGTTGCGATTGAAACCGCTGGCGATTTTCTGATCGAGCGTGGCGTTGGGAAGCATGTCGCCGGCCAACTGCTCGAGGGCGAACCGATTGAAGGGCTCGTTGCGATTGTAGGCGGCGATGACGGAATCGCGCCAACGCCACATGTCGCGGCCGCCATCATATTGATAGCCGTTGGTATCGGCGTAACGGGCCGCGTCGAGCCAGTCGAAGGCCATGCGCTCGCCATAGCGCGAAGAGGCGAGGAGGCGGTCCACTACTTTTTCGTAGGCGCGATCGGATTTGTCGTTCAGGAAGGCGTCGATTTCGGCGGGCGTGGGCGGGAGGCCGGTGAGATCGAGCGTGACGCGGCGGATGAGAGTTTCGCGATCGGCTTCTGGCGAGGGATGGAGGTTTTCCTTTTCGAGGCGGGCGAGGACGAAGGCATCGATGGGATTGCGAACCCAGGCGGCGTCTTTCACTTGCGGCGGCGGATAGCGTTTGGGCGGCAGGAACGCCCAGTGTTTTTCCCACTTGGCGCCTTGTGCGATCCAGGTTGTTATCGTTTCAATTTCTTTGGGCGTGAGTTTCGTGCCGGTGTAGGCGGGGGGCATACGCATCGCGGGCTTTTCGGCGCTGATGCGGCGGACCATCTCGCTTTGTTCGGGATGACCTTCGACGATAGCGTGCTTGCCGTCGGCCAATTTCGCTTTGGCGTCTTCTTCGTGATCGAGACGGAACGGGATGTGCTTGTTCTTGGCGTCGGGGCCGTGGCAGATGTAGCACTTGTCGGAGAGGATGGGGCGGACGTCGCGGTTGAACTCAACTGTGGCGGCGGAGCAGGTTAGCCCGAATCCTACAAGAGAGCAGAACAGGGTCAGGCGATTCATCTAGTGCAACTTGGTCTTTTTCAATCGTATAGCAATTCACATTAGGCGGCAGGCTACAATTCTTCTCTAGCCGATGACCGCCGATTTTGCCCACCTCGAAGCGCATCGCCCGGCTCTGACGGGGCATTGTTACCGAATGCTGGGTTCGGTGTTCGATGCCGATGATGCGGTACAAGAAACGATGATTCGGGCGTGGCGGAGCTTCGATCAGTTTGACGGACGCGCGTCGGTGAAGACGTGGCTGTATCGAATCGCGACCAATGTCTGCCTGGACGAGCTCAAGAAGCGAGGGCGGCGGGCCCGTCCCATGGCGGAGGGGGCGCCTTGGCCCGGTGCGCCTTCGGTGGAATCTTTGACGCAGCGGCCGAGGGAATACTGGATCGAGCCGATTCTCGATTCCTGGGTTTTGCCGACGGATGCGGATCCCTCCGAGAGGGCGGCGCTTCGTCAGAGTGTGCGGCTGGCGTTTGTCGCCGCGCTGCAAAACCTTGCGCCGAGGCAACGCGCCGCTCTTCTGATGACGGAGGTTTTGGGATGGTCCGCTGCCGAGGTCGCGGAGACGCTAGAGACATCCATACCCGCGGTGAATAGTGCGCTGCAAAGAGCGCGTGCGGCGCTCGCGAAACAAAAAACACGTGCGGCGCTGGCGAAACGAACCGCTGAGGAACCCGCAGAACTCACCGAAGCGCAACGGGCGATGTTGAGCCGCTATGTCGCGGCGTTCGAGAGCTACGATGTCGATGGCTTGACGGCGTTGATGCGACAGGATGCGGCCTTCTGCATGCCTCCCTATACGATGTGGCTGCAAGGACCGGAAGAGGTTCGACGTGGATGCTGGGACTGGGATGCGGCTGCCGGGGATCGCGGCTGGTTCCCACGTTTGCTTCCGGCTGGCCGGCATTCGCTCAATATCGGCCGAATCCGGAAGGCGGTCACAAGGCGTG
>JAICIH010000256.1 GCA_025924475.1 Bryobacteraceae bacterium | reverse complement strand
GAAGCGCTTGGGCGAAGGCGGCGGGATTGCCGCCGGAAATGTCGTATTCGATCGCAAAGGTGCGGCCGTAAGCTTCTGCACCTGCAATAGCGTTCTTGAGCACAACGTCGCCGGTAGCTCGCTTATCCGCAATAGTTCCCACGAAGCGCTGCACCAGAACGCCGTCGAGGCCATAGCGCTTCATCCAGGCGAAGTGGCGCAGCACCGTTTTCCGGCGCCAGGCGGAGTAAAGATAGGCGGGCTTACCGCCAATGGTCATTCCAGGCACAGCGCAACGTTCGTCGGGATCGAGTTCGCTGAGGTCGGGGTAGAGATCGACGGTTAGCGTGTCCGGCGCCGGCACGCCACGAGACCAACTGCGCCAATTGTTGTGGGGTGATCCATCGCCGGGACAACTGAACCAGCCTTGATACCCCAAAAGCACTTTTCCGTTCAAGGTGGAAGGATCGATGCGATTTGCGGCGGCAGCGCATAGGGCGCTCAGGAATGCCGCAAGGAAAAGAGGTACGAGCCGGGTTGTCATGGTGATTGAAGTCCTACTGTGCGACGGAAATGAGAATGAGGCAACGTTATGAGCGTTTGCTAACGCGCGTTACGCAAGGAGATTGGGCGTATCATAGCCTCTGTGACATGAGCGCCAAGGTCGAGCACGAGGCAGCGGTCGCCAAGATCGTCCAATTCAGCGGCAACGCAGAAGCTGTAGGCAGACATCTCGCGCGAATTCTGGAAAGCCAGAGCTTCAAGGGAAGCCGGCGCAGCCAGGAATTTCTGCGCTACGTGGTGGAGAAATCGCTTTGCGGCGATTTCCATGAGATCAAAGAGAGAATCCTGGGAGTCGAGATTTTCGGACGTCCCGTCAATTACGACACGTCGGCCGATGCGATTGTACGGGTGACGGCAAATGACGTCCGGAAGCGGTTGCTGCGCTATTACGAATCGGAAGGGGCGAATTCGGATATTCGGATCGATCTTCCGGCCGGCTCGTACTTGCCCGAGTTTCGTCAAGCGAGCGCCGAGTCCCCTGCTCCGCCGCCTCCGCTCAGCACGGAAGATTTGGGGATTGCGCCGGAAGCGGACTCCGACAGAAAGGCGCGGACTCGACTGGTCCTCTACGTGGCTGCGGCTTTGCTGGTGGGCGTGGGCGCGGGCCTGGCGCTCGCGCGGAAAGGAGGCGCACACCCTCCTAAGCTGGTTGCGCCGTGGACAGCGATATTTCAGACGGGCGTTCCGGCGCAGATTGTGTATTGCGACACCAGCATAGAGATGCTGCAGGAGTATTTGCACACGAACGTATCTCTTTCCGACTATGCGAATCGCCGGCTCGTCCCCGAGTCGAGCACACTCTCGCCGGATGCCAGACGCGCCGCCGGATTGCTGGGCGGCGCGGATTTCACAGTGACGACGGCGCCTGTAGATCTGACGAACTCACTCAGAATTTCGCACTTGGCCTGGACCTATTCGCATTACCTACGGGTCCGGTCGGCGAGAGAGCTGCACTTTCGCGATTTCAAGACCGATGGGAATTTTATTTTGCTGGGCTCTCCACGCTCGAATCCCTGGACGGCGCTGTTTCGCGATCAATTGGATTTTTATTTCGCGGCGGACGCAGCGCACCACGGCGAGGTCTGCTTCAACAGACATCCGAGGCCGGGTGAACTTCCTGTTTATGTTCCAACTGCTGTGGGAGGAGCCACGGGTGAGGCATTTGCGATTGCGGCGTTTATCGGTAACCCCGATCAGAACGGGAATGTGTTGATTCTGGCAGGGTCGAACGCCGAAGGTACGGAGGCTGCCACGAAGTTTGTCACGGACCTGCCTCTGCTTGCGAAGACTTTGCGGAAATACCGGATCGATCCGGCGCGTCCGGCGCCGCATTTTGAAGCTTTACTGCGATTGACGACGATGGCGGGAACGCCGAACCGGTTTGAAGTGATCGCGCTGCATGTGCTGGACGGCGGAGCGAATGGCGGCTGAGTCGCTACCATGGAAATGAGCTGCTAGCCTGCCTCACATATGAAAGAGACGGAGCGCATTTTGGATCTGTGGTCGGCTGCGCGCAGCGCCGGCGAATCTGCGGTGCTGGCTACGGTCGTGAAAACGCGCGGTTCATCATATCGGCTGCCGGGAGCGCGTCTGCTGATCACACAAGGAGGCCGGCGCGCGGGTTCGATCAGCGGCGGCTGTCTTGAGGACGATCTGCTGAAGAAAGCCTGGTGGTTTACCGAAAAAGGTCCTGTAGTGCGCCGTTACGATACGACGCCGGATGGAGAAATCGCAGCGGGCGGCTTTGGACTCGGCTGCAATGGCATCATTCATGTGTACCTCGAACGCTTGGCTCCGGATCAGACGTCGGCGCTCGACGTTCTGCAAAAGGTGCGCTCGGAGCGCCAGCCGGCAACGATCGAGCACGTGATTGCGCCCGGCGAGGTCTGGGTGGAAACGCTGCAGCCCGCGATACGTCTGCTGGTATTTGGAGCCGGTGACGATGCAGTTCCGCTAACGGAGTTGGCAAGGAATCTGGGATGGGAGGTATGGGTATTCGATGGCCGCGCACATTATGCGCGGCGCGAAAAGTTTCCGCAGGCGCAAGTAGTGGCGGTGCGTGGCACGCGGCCGGCGCCCATCGATGCCTGGACGGTAGCCGTAATCATGTCTCATAGTTACAGCCAAGACCTGGATGTTTTACGTGAACTCTCTTCGCAGCCGCTTCCATACTTAGGAATCCTAGGGCCGGCCAAGCGAACGGCGCAATTGCTGGCCGACGCTGAGCTTACGGCGGCCACGCTGGCTCCGCGGATGCGCGCGCCGATGGGCCTCGATATCGGAGCCGACGGGCCCGAACAAGTAGCGCTCGCGGCGATTGCGGAAATTCAGTCCGTCCTGAATGGCCGTGAGGGAACGGCGTTGAGCGCGAAAGGCGGTCCGATTCATTCGCGCGAAACGGACGCAGGCGAGGGCGGAAAATTCGAGGTGCGGTCGATTGTCTGCGCGTAAGGCCGCTTTGGGACTGTTCTGCGCGGCGATTCTAAGCGCGCAAACGGCGCCGGCGGGCAAGGGCCGGCAGGTGATCGATCAGGCCGTGGCCGCGCTGGGCGGCGACCGTTTCCTGCATATGCACAGCCGCACAACGAGCGGGCGGATCTACTCGTTTTTTCACGACGAGATGAACGGCTACGACATCACTACGACCTATACCGAGTATCTCGATAATAAGCCCGCGAAAGGCTTGTGGGTGCGCGAGCGCGAGGTGCTTGGAAAGAAACAAGACTACTCGTATCTGTTCCTGCCCGATCAAGGCTTCGACATCACGTTCCGCGGCGCGCGGCCTCTGAAGGATGAGAACTGGGACCGGTACAAGCGTACGACCCGAAACGATATTCTTTACATACTGCGCTTCCGCCGCGATGAGCCAGGTATGACGTACGACTATATCGGCAGCGAAGTGCGTATCACCAGACACGTCGAAGTGGTCGACGTGACGGATGCGAGCGGCGACACGGTCCGCGTCGACTTCGACTACAATACGCATCTGCCGGTCCGGCAGAGTTTTTCGTGGCTCGATCCGGTGACCCGGCAGCGTAATGACGAAGCCACGAACTTCGATAAGTGGCGGGATGCGGGCGGGGTCCAGTGGCCGTTTACTATCGAGCGGCACAGAAACGGTTACAAGGTTTACCAGATGTTTGCCAGCAAGGCAGAGGTTGACCAGCCGTTGCCGGAGAAGATATTTGATCTGCCGCCCGGGGCCAAGATATTGAAGCAGATGAATTAGCGAGGGAAGCTGTTAGCGGTCAGCGATTAGCTCTCAGCCGGGGCGCTCCAATTTCGGCGAAACTGGTACAATTTCAACCAAAGCCCCGCGGGCTTTGACACGACGTAATTGCGCTTTTCCGCGCCATGGATCTTGATCAGCTTCATACCTTCCTTGAGATTGTGCGTCTCAAGAGCTTCTCGAAGGCGGCGCAAACGTGCTACCGTACGCAACCCGCCATCAGCGCGCAGGTCCGGCAGCTCGAACTGGAGCTGAACACTACTTTGTTCGAGCGATACGGCACGCGCATTTCACTGACCGTTGCCGGGCGCATTCTGGCGGAACATGCCGAACAGATTCTGGCGTTGCGGCGGCGCGCGCAGGACACCATCAATGAGCTGGAAAAAATTCCGCGCGGCGAGCTGATCATCGCTGCCAACGAAGCTACTTGCATCTACGTGCTGCCGGGAGTTTTTGCGGAGTTTAAGAAGCAGTTTCCCAATGTGCAATTGCTGGTGGATCGCTCCTACGGGACGCGCGTGGTGCAGGCCGTGCTGGATAATCTGGCCGATTTTGGCATTACGCAGCTTCCGGTGCAGGAGAAGAAGCTGCAGATCGTTAAAATTCATTCGGACGAGATCAAGTTGCTTGTTCCAGCCGGCCATCCGCTCGCGTCATATCCAAGAGTGATGCCGGCGGACCTGCTAGGGCAGCAACTTCTTTTGCCGAAGAGCGGCACGACGCGAGCCCGCCTGAATACGTGGCTGGACGCGGTGCAGGACGAGTTGAATATATCGATGGAATTGGATTCCACGGAGATGATCAAGCGCTTTGTGATGGCTAATCTGGGACTATCTTTTTTGGCCGCCTCGCATTGCCGCGAAGAGGAAGAGGCCCAAAAGTTGGCCTGTGTTCCGTTGGGCCCGGAGGCAATGATCCGGCGTGTGGGTTTGATTTATCGGAAGGACAAGTCTCTGTCGAAGGCGGCGCTCGGATTCATTCAGGTTACTCTGGACAATGCGGGCAACGAACTCGGCGTAGTCCCGATTCAGCGCTTGCGCGCTTCCGGAACGTAAGGAGTGGATGCAGAGGAAAAATGGCACACCTGACCGCCAGGAGTTCAACCATTTTCATTGCCACCGGGCGCGATACGCGCGTATACCGGTCGGTGGAGGATGTTCCGCCGGAACTACGTCAAAAGCTGGTCTCCTGCACGCGCGGGATCAACTCGGCAACCATACTGATTGCCGATAAGCACGGGCGGGAGGAGCTGGTAAGAAGCCTGCAAGGGCGGCCGAGCGAAGTGGAATGCCGGTTGGTGGAAACCATTCGATCGCGGCAGGCGGAGCCAGAGCCAAGCGAGCGAGAAAAGAAGTCCAGATTACAGTCCTTGCGAACGATCTTAGAACTGCTGCTGCCGGTAGCAGTAGGGGCTTCGCTTTGGTTTTTTATCGAATCGCACTTTTAAGAACACGCGCAAAACGGGCGCGACATCACGCACGCCGCCCGAAGAGTCAGTGAGTTTCTTTATTGTCTGGCGGCGTGCATCCGCGCCCTTTGCACTTTTAAAGTAAAGACCCCATCCTGCCGATATGCCCAGTGTGACAACCACATTCGGCGATCATCCCCATTCCGCAGTGATTCAGGTGCCGACCGGCGACCCGAGCGGATCAAAGCACGAGATACCGTGTACGTTCCAGAGCATGGAGGGGAAGAGACTCTTAGTGGAATCGCCGGAGCGGCTGGGCATCTCCACTGTAGTCAGCGTTGAGTACAACGATGCTCTTTTTCTCGGTGACGTGATGAATTGCCGGGGAGCATCGAAGGACGTCTGGCTAGTGGAGATTAAAGTACAGCAAATCCTAACCGGCCTGCAAAGCCTGATGGCTTTGCGGGCGGGTTTGCTGGGCGATGGCGTTCCGGTCCCGCGCGGTTTCGTGCCGGCCGGCGGTTTGAATTAGAAGCCGATTTTTCGCGATCCGCCGTTTGTGCGACATGCTCGCATACATCGCCAGTCATCCGATCTGCTGGCCGACTTCGGGTTATCTTGAAAGAAAATATGTCCCGTGCGTTCCAAGCTTGCTTGGTTTCCTCGACGGTATT
Source organism: Bryobacteraceae bacterium (assembly GCA_025924475.1). Taxonomy (GTDB): domain Bacteria; phylum Acidobacteriota; class Terriglobia; order Bryobacterales; family Bryobacteraceae; genus Bog-105. Next base: position 2,899 of record JAICIH010000256.1, on the reverse strand, counting down.
CTCTTCCACTTAAGCTCAACGCCTCGTATCGAGGGTGCGCCCTCGCGAGTGTCTGGTCAATTGATCACTATAACTGGCAGGCCGGTCCAGGGCAAGATTATCGATTTCCGGATCAATTTAGTCGGACCGATCCAGTCAGATCGAACTGACGCGAACGGATTCTTTGCTGGCGAGTTATCAGCTCCGCTAGCGGAAATTTCCGTACCGGATGGAAGTGACCACCCGAAGATAGCTCCGATTGGGTGGTTGTATGTTTTGCCAGGCGCAACCATTGATCTGGGTAGCATTAGTTTTGACAATTCAACAATTAACAAACCTCAAGCCCGCCTAAGGGGTCCGATACGCCTGGTCGAGTTACCGCAACGTAGCACGGCGAATGCGGGAAAGATTGCCGCACTGGTGATCGCTTGTTCCGGCCCAGTTCAGGACTATTGCGATCGGAACACTTTGACCGTGATCCACGGCGATGGCAGTGCGGCGGAACCTATAGCGGACAAGAATCAGATTCGGGTGTCGAGCCCGATGATTTCAGAGGACGGCTCTACCGCAGGGTGGCTCGCCAATGAGCCGTTCTGCTGCACTTCGTATCCGATTGCAACCCGTCTGGCCGTTTATATACCAACCAAACCATTGAGAATGTTCAACGGAGACGGAAGGGCAATTTTCAAATGGAAGTTCATATTCAATGGAGAGCAGGTCGCTTTTTACCATGATTTCCTGCATGGTACGCCCGCTCAACATTACGAACTGCGTGATGTGTCCACCGGCCGTTTGATCAGCAAATGGGACGGCGAACTGACCGGAAAGGCGTCTACCTGGACAAAGGGACTCTAAGCCTATGCTCTTTGATTTGCAGCCGTAAACGAGTCCTGTAGACATTGCACACTCAAGCATTTCGCTTGCAGATACCCAGAACGAGCAATTCGCATAATGGCGCCTTTTTTGAAATATTCGAACGCGACATTTGAGTAAATTCAAGAGATCTGTGAGACGCCTTGCCGGAATTTGCCTCTTTACGGCAATCTGTTCGCTTTTACCTGGTCAGACAGCTACGGTACCCGCAAAGTGGACTGGAACATGGAAGCTGAATGCCCCAAAATCGACCTTTGGGGCGATCTTGTTTCCCGGCGCACCGGCCGGGTTCAAATTAGTCAGCCAAACCTTACGCATCGAACAGGCTGGCAGCGACATCCGGCTTTCCGGCATTACCGTTTTCTCCGACAGCCGCGGATCTCGGTCCTCGTCTTTAGCAAGGTCTAATTGGATGTTGGGACACCCCAGGGCGCCGGCGTGTTCTAACGGATCCGGGGCAGAGGGTCTTGCACCCCGTAATTAGGGCCGCGAAACGCAATCAACATCAAAGCGATTCCGGCGTAGGCGATCGCCGCGACAATGATGGACACGATAATCCAAAACAGGATCTGACGCCGCCTACTCATTGGCTTTATTGCCGTTTCCAACAAATTGTCGATGACGGCAAATAATCCCTGCGCAGGCACCTCACAATCGTATCCTGCCTAGCTGGATAGAACGACATGAACTGTCAAGACCGTGGGCGGACGTGCGCGTCGACGCCCGAAACCGCATTGCACGTATAATCCACCAGAATCGCGGAAATAGCAAGTACCTGTCTGGGACTGGGTAGCAGGCGCACAGGCATTGAGGAAACCGAAGTAGATTAATTAGGTAGCGGACGTCCGGCGCTGGATCTTCCTCGTGAAATGCAGCCAGGAATGCCATGACTGGTAGAAAGGCAATCGAACTATGAGAAGAATAGCAGGTTACGCGATCCTATTCGCCAGCGCGCTGGCTGTTGCCCAAACCAAACAGACTTCCACCGCTGCTCAGGCACTCAAAACCAATTTCGAGTACATCAACAATAAGATCCTGGTGATGGCCGAGGATTTCCCCGCCGGCAAATACGATTACAAACTCAAGCCTGAAATGCGCACGTTCGGAGCGTTGATCGTCCATGTCGCCGCGGGCAACACTTATGCCGGGAAAGCCGGCCGGGGCGAGAACGTCAAATGGGACGATCAGGAACAGGACCCGAAGAAGTTCCCGTCTAAGGCGGATGTGGTGGCGATGTTCAAAAAGTCGATAGAAGAAGCCAAGGCTGCGATGGCACAGAACCCGGAAGGGCCGAAGCACAATATGCAACCCTTCCTCTCGGTTCTACAGCACTCCTCTGAGCATTACGGGCTTTTGGTCGCCTACTATCGGGCCAATGGATTGGTGCCACCGGATTCCCGGCCGAAAAAATGATCTGCAGGATTGAGCGCGCGAAGCGCCGGCGGGCGGCTGAGGGATTTTCGGCTCATTTCAGGCGATAGTTAACTTTAATTTGCACCAGCACTGGGACGGGTTGATTGTTCTTTGTCGCTGGCTCGAAGCGCCATTGTGAGACTGCGTAGATTGCGTTTTTGTCGAGTCCCGGGTCCAGACCTGTTACGACCTGGAGGTTATCGGGATTGCCGGCGGCCTCGACGACGGCCGAAAGCAAGACGGTCCCGCTGATCTTCGCCTGTTTTGCTTCCTCTGTATATTCCGGCTCTACTTTATAAACGAGTCTTGGCGCCGATACATCGCCGCCAATCTTGTACACCTGATGCTGCGTGTCACTGGGGGGCGTATGATCGGCTGTCGCCGGAACCACAATGCCAGCCGCGGCCAGCAGGCCGGAAAACAGAACAATTACCGGACGGCTCCAGCGTGAGGAGCAGTCGTTGTTGGGAGCATGGAGAATATTCATGATTCGACCTCGAAAGGGATGAGAGTGACGGGCCATCGCACAGCCGAACAGAGCTGGCGAAGAAAATCGACGGGAGATATCCAACAGAAAATCGGCGTATTCGGACGGCTGCACGCCGGAGGAGAGGACACGGCTGTCGCATGCGAG
>JAICIH010000255.1 GCA_025924475.1 Bryobacteraceae bacterium | reverse complement strand
TTCGCCGGCTCCGGCCTGCTGATCGTAGTCGGCATCGTTTTGCTCATTGCCTGCTCGAATGTTGCCAACCTTTTACTGGCACGATCGTCCGTTCGCCAACAGGAAATGGCGGTTCGCTTGGCTATGGGAGCAAGCCGCCGCAGGTTAGTGCGGCAACTGCTCACCGAAAGCGTGCTCCTCGGATTTCTGAGCGGCGTCCTTGGATTGTCCATCGCGTACGCCGGCCTGCGGCTTTTGTTCAGCGCCCTGCCGTCCTCGGCGACATTTGTCCAGCCGAAGCTCGATGGAACAGTTTTTGTCTTCGCTCTTTTGGTTTCGCTCGGAACCGGCATTCTGTTCGGCATCGTCCCGGCATGGAAAGCTTCGCGCGCCGGAATAGCGGAAGCTCTTAAGGAAGAGTCTCGCACCGCCGGCCGAAGCCGTAAAAAGATCACGCTCGGCAACACGCTCCTTGTCGGCCAAGTCGCGTTTTCGTTTTTGCTGCTCATAACGGCCGCTCTCTTCTTGCGAAGCATCCAACGCGCCTATCGGATCGATCCCGGCTTCCAGACCACCCATCTGGCGGTCTTTGCAACGAATTCGGGCCAGGCTGGATACACCGGGCCGCAAGCCCGGGCATTCTATAAAGACGTTCGCGAACGAGTGGCCCGTATTCCGGGTGTCGCGTCCGTCTCCTGGGCGTCGAACATGCCGCTGTGGGCGCGCGCCGTGAACGGACTTGTGGTGGAAGGCCGCCAACCGCGATCGCAGGCCGACAAAATCGCCACCGTCGTGAATACGGTGGACCGCAACTACTTCGCAACCGCCGGCATCCCGATCGCTGCGGGCCGCGAATTTACCGGTGTAGACCAGGAGTCCTCGATTCCCGTCGCCATCGTCAATGCGAAATTGGCGCAGGAGTATTGGCCGCGTGGCGACGCTCTTGGCAAACGCATTCAATTGCCGGGCGAGACACAGATGCGGCAAATCGTAGGCGTCGCCCAAACCGCCAACTACACAAATTGGGCCGAGCCTCCGCAGCTTTGCGTGTATGTGCCCCTTGCGCAGAATATTTCCGGGTCGATGATTCTATACGTGCGCAGCCAGGCCAATCCCGAGTCGATTCTGATTCCGGTGCAGCGCGAATTGCACGCCGCTGCGCCCCAGGTGCTCATGGGCGGTCTCCGCACCGGACGCCAGATCATCGATGGCGGCTTATTCTTCCCGCGTATGGGCGTCGTCCTTATGACCGTCTTCGGATCTCTGGCTCTTGCTCTTGCGAGCGTCGGACTGTACGGCATCCTGGCCTATTCTGTTAATCAGCGCAAACGCGAAATCGGATTACGTATGGCCATCGGCGCGGCTCGTGGCTCCGTGCTGCGCTTGATTTTGAGACAAGGCATGTCGCTCGTTCTCCAAGGCGTGCTCCTCGGTTTCGCCGCATCGCTGCTCGTCGGTCGCGCTTTAAGCAGAATGCTCTATGGCCTGAGCCCGGCCGATCCCGTCAGTATCGCCACAGCCGCCGTTGCTCTGGTAGCTGTGGCGCTGGTGGCCTGTTACCTCCCAGCGCGTTGGGCGAGCCGTGTCGATCCGCTGGTGGCCCTACGCGAAGGATGAAGCCGCGACCTGCACTCGTACGGCTTGTCTGGAGCATTACGCTCTTCCTGATGTTGATCGGAGTGGCCATTGTGGTTCGCCGGTCACTCGCGCTCTTCGCGCCCTCTCCCGCTCCGTCGAATTTTCCGGAAGCCGCGCAAATGGACACCGGTTTCGCGCGCCATTCTCTCTTGACCATGCTCCACATCACGCCGGGGCTGCTCTTCATCCTGCTCGCACCGCTGCAATTTGTCCGGAGGCTGCGCAGCCGCAAGCCGAAGCTTCACCGCTGGATTGGCCGCATCGTCCTGGTTGCCGGCTTGATCATCGGCACTTCGGCTCTTATCATGAGCCCGCAAATGGCCATCGGCGGTCCCAATGAGTCCGCCGCCACCATGCTCTTCGCCATAGTGTTTCTTGTTTGTCTGGTCAAAGGCTACGTGCTTGCCCGCAAACGACGATTCGCGCTGCACCGTGAATGGATGATCCGCGCCTTTGCCGTAGGATTCGCTGTCGCCACTATCCGGCCCATTGTTGGCATATTCTTCGCCACCAGCCGCTTTACCCATCTCACTCCGCACGATTTCTTCGGTACCGCCTTCTGGCTCGGTTTCACAATTCAGTTCATGGTCGCCGAAATCTGGATTGGCTACACGAGGTCATCTAGTGTGGCGCGACCACAGGACTAATGCTATCCTGATGTGGCGATAACACAGGAGGCGCCTTGAAGGAATCCAAACTCGACTCACTCCAGGAAGTCCTGGACTTCATGGGCCGTGTCCTCGGAGAACAATCGTAAATGGCCACGCTGGGCGAGGTTTTGCGCAAACTTGCCTCATTATTCCGCAAAGAATGGCTGGACAGCGATCTCGACGCCGAACTCGCGTCTCACCTGGAACTCGCAGCCGAAGAACAACGACGAAATGGCCTCTCTCCCGAAGAAGCGCGCCGTCAGGCCATGCTGCAGTTGGGCGGCGTCGAGCAGTCGAAGGAACAGCACCGCGATTCCCGCGGCCTTCCTTCCCTGGACAGCGTTATGCAGGATCTGCGCTATGCAACGCGGACGTTATGGCGCGATCTTGGCTTCGCGATGTTCACGATTCTCATCATCGGATTGGGCGTAGGCGCCAGTTCCACTGTCTTCAGCGTGCTGAACAGCATCTTAGTCCGGCCGCTGCCTTTCAAAGATCCGGCGAGCCTGGTTTGGATCGCCAACCGCGCCGACAACGAAAGCAACATGTCGGCTCGGACGGTACAAGTCAACCGGTTGCGTGCGCTACGCGAACGCAATAACTCATTTACCGATATTGCCGGGTATTTCGCCTTTTACGGTATAGGCGATGTCAAGCTCACCGGACAGGGTGAACCGGAGCGCCTGAGTGCGGTGCCGGTCTCTCAAAATTTCTTTCCGCTGCTAGGCGTGCAGCCTGTGATTGGCCGCCAATTCTCCGATGAAGAGTGCAAATGGAACGGGCCGAAGGCGGCGCTGTTGACTTACGGATTATGGGAGCGCCGTTTCGGCCGTGATCCGGGAATCGTGGGTAAAGCGATCCGCCTCGACGATACTTCCGTAACGGTCGTGGGAGTCATGCCCAAATCCTTTGATTTCGGCGCGATCTTCGCTCCCGGCACGCACATCGACCTTTTTTCCCCGTTTGCTTTGAGCGACGAAACGAACCGGTGGGGAAACACGCTGGCGCTCGTGGGCCGTCTGAAGCCCGGAGTACCCTTGCCGCGCTCGCAAGCCGAAGCCGATATTCTCGGCGATCAGATTTCCGCCGAGCATCCGAGAGAAAACGATCTTCATCCGCAACTCACTTTCCTGCACGAACACGTGAGCGCTCGCTTGCGCCCGGCGCTCTGGATTCTCGCCTGCGCGGTCGGCGTCGTCATGCTGATCGTATGCGCCAATCTATCGAATCTCATGCTCGCTCGCACGGCGGCGCGCCAGAGGGAGATGGCGATCCGTGCCGCGCTTGGCGCCGGCCGCAAGCGCCTTGTCCGCCAACTGCTGACCGAGAGTTTTCTATTGACAGGTTGCGGAGCGGTTCTCGGCTTAATCCTCACATTCGCCGCAACGCGCGGAATCGCGCATTTGACCGCCTTCAATCTCCCGTTGCTGACGAGCGTACGGGTAGATCCCGGCGTCCTGGCGTTCACGCTGTTAGTCTCGGTTGCCACGGGTCTGCTGCTGGGCGTCGCGCCCGCCTTGCAGGTTTCCGGACTGCGTCTGAATTCTTCGCTCGGCCAGCGCAGCGCCAGCGAGGGCAAAGAACATGCCTGGCTACGTGGGGCGCTGGTCGTCTCCGAAATCGCTTTCGCGTGCGTCCTTCTCGTCGGCGCCGGCCTGCTGATTCGCAGCTTCCTCCGCGTACTGGACGTTGAATTAGGCTTTCGTCCTGAAAGCGTCGCTTCGCTGCGCATCGATCCCAACTCTCAATACCGCACGCGGGCGCAGAAGAACGGCTATATCACGGAAGCATTGCGTCTCGTCAGAAACATTCCTGGTGTACAAGCTGCCGGCCTCACCGATTCGCTGCCTCTCGGAAGGAATCGCACCTGGGGCGCGGGCGTGAAAGGCAAGACGTACCCGCCGAATACCTTCCCATTGGCGTTCGTGCGTTTGATCACCGATGGATACGTGAAAGCTATGGGCATGAGTCTGAAGAACGGCCGCGACTTCACGGAATACGACAACGCCGGCAGCACTCCGGTAATGCTCATCAATGAAACTATGGCGCGAGACCTATTTCCCGGACAAAACCCGATTGGACAAATCATCCCTCAGTGCGGCAAAGATACACAAGTGATCGGCGTAGTGGGTGATGTCCGCCATATGGCGCTCGAAAAGAGCGCGGGCGCGGAGATGTATCTGAACATCCGGCAATGTGGGGATTACGGATCGTGGGATCTCACCGTTCGCTCTACGCTACCGCTATCAGTGCTATCTTCGCGCGTCGAATCGACTTTGCGGCCCATCGCTCCCGACTTGCCCAACAGCAGCATGCAGCCCCTAACGCAGCTTGTGGACCGCGCTGTGTCGCCGCGCCGTTTTATTGTGTTACTGCTCGCCGGCTTTGCGATATTCGCCTTGATACTCGCCTCGCTCGGCATCTACGGACTGATTTCGTATTCCGTCAATCGCCGCACTCAGGAAATCGGGGTTCGCATGGCGCTCGGCGCATCCACCTTCGATGTCCAAAGCAGCATCGTATCCCGCACCCTCGCTCTAGCGGCGGCGGGGCTGCTCATAGGCGTGATCATCTCCTCGGGTCTGGCGCGCTCCGTCCGCAGCCTGTTATTCGGCATCACCGCCGGCGACCCGCTCACCTTCCTCGGAGCCGCGCTCGTTCTCATGAGTATCGCCGTGCTGGCCGGCTATCTTCCCGCGCGTCGCGCCTCGAAAATCGATCCGATGATCTGCCTGCGAGCGGATTAGAAGCTTCCAATCTCCGGTTAACGTGATACGGACCGGAATGGCAAGATTGAGACTTAAGATGAAGAAGATGTAGAGGAACTCCTGCCTGGCGCACGCGTGCGAAGTAGTATTCCAGATGGTTTCACAACCAAAGATCACGGGACACTTGAACTCAGCTCCTGCGGAGCGTCCCGGTAAGGTATCGATGAGAGCATTTGTCCGAAAATATGCCTTCCTCTCACCGACGCTCTATGACATCCAACAATCGTGGCGGTACCGAAACTGGGGCTTCCGCGGATCCGTTGTGCATGAACGCGATTTTCTTTTTTTCCGGCGATTTGCCACACAGTCTCCTCTTGTTGTGGATATCGGAGCGAACACCGGACAATCGATTGTGAGCATAAGGGGTGTTGTTCCTAGCGCCCGGATTGTCTCTTTCGAGCCAAATCCGCAATGCTTTGAAAGGCTGAACCGCTTGGTGAGATCAAAGAGGGGCATTCAGTTGTTCAACTGCGCTCTCTCGTCAAAGCCTGGCCGCTTAGTTCTACATATTCCTTCCGCTAAGGGCTTCATATTCTCTCAGCTTGCTTCGCTTCAACCGCCCGTCGTGAGCCAATTGGTTACTCAGTTGCGAAGAGACGGCTTCTCCTTTGTCTCCGAAACGAATCTCGTTATTCAGCAAAAATCGGTCGACGTTCGGACACTCGACTCATTCACGCTTCAGCCAGACGTCATAAAGATCGATGTTGAAGGCGCGGAGTTGGAGGTGATTGAAGGCGCTCGTGAGACTCTTAAACGGACGAGTGCGGTTTTGCTCATTGAGCGAGGTGCGCAGCCTGCAATCACGAACTATCTCCGCTCCCTTGACTACGCCCCATTCAGCTACGATGCGGATCGCGATGAACTCCGCCCGCCTCAAGAAACGAGTCTAAATACTTTTTTTCTGCCGGTGTCGAACCACTGAATGCTAGGCGTGCGAACATATTCTCGTTCTCCCGATCCGCTGCTCAATGAAGATAACGTCTATAGAAACATTCATCTTGCACGCGCCAGTAACCCGCCAGGGCATTGCCGACAGCACTCATCGGCTGACACATTGGGGAGTACCGGGTGTTATCATCCGGACCGACGGCGATGTATCCGGCTTTGGTTACACCGGGACACATGCGCACTTACCAACCGATCGGCTGATCACGCAGTGCATAGCGGAGAGTTACGCGCCCCTGCTCATCGGGAGCGATCCGCTGGAAGTACGCTCGCTGTGGACCAAACTGCTGCACCATCCGCCGCTCCAATGGGTAGGACGCGCCGGAATCACGCATCTTGCTCTGAGCGCTGTCGATATAGCGCTTTGGGACTTGAAAGCAAAAGCCGCCCAAATTCCGCTCTGGAAACTCCTTGGCGGCTGCGGCGATGAAAAGGTTCGGGCCTACAACACAGATGGAGGATGGCTGAACTGGACCATTGACCAACTCATTGCCGACGCGAGAGGCTTGCTGGCTTCGGGCTATCGCGGCATCAAAATAAAGGTGGGGACGGGCTGTGTTCCGGAAGATGTGCGGCGGGTACAAGCTGTCCGCCAGGCCATCGGATCCGACATTGACTTAATGGTGGACGCAAACGGCCGTTGGCTCTTGCCCGACGCGTTAGATTTCTGCAGACGGATCGCTGCCATGGACCTCAAGTGGCTGGAGGAGCCTCTCTGGTACGACGATGTCGATGGTCATCGCCGGCTCGCCGCTCGTGGTGGCGTGCCGATCGCCTTGGGAGAACAGCTTTATACCATTGACCATTTCAAGCAGTTCATGGCGGCAGGAGCAGTGGACTATGTTCAACCGGACGCCGTGAGGCTGGCAGGGATTACCGAATGGCTAATGGTCGCAGACCTTGCGCTTTCTTACCGCTTGCCCGTGGTTTCGCATATTGGCGACATGGCGCAAGTGCACCTTCACCTTGCGATAGCACACCCGTCTTGTCATTTGCTCGAATACATCCCTTGGCTATCGGACTGTTTTGAAGAACCAGCAGCCGTTTCCGAAGGCTGCTTCGTAACTCCTCAGCAGCCTGGCGCAAGCTCCACGATCCGCTCGCAAGCGTTCGAGAAATATCGCGTTGGGTGACGGCCGTTCCGTTGCGGCGTGTCACGCCGCGACTTTTGGATACACCTTGCGAATCGCGGCAACGATATCATCCGTATCCCGCTTCGTGAACTTCGGGTCCATCAGCACGCCTCCAAACCGGTCGTGAATTTCGATGGTACGAGGGCACGAAGCAGCGCCATATCGAATCGCCTTGCCACGTTCCGAGTGGAATGTAGGCCAGGCAGGGTGGATCGTCACCTTGTTCTCGATATACGCCTGTACAGGTAGAATGGCTGAGCCGGATGGCGGGCTCGCCGGTACATTCTCGGCCTTCATCAACGCGATGAAGCGATCTCGACGCTCTTTGTTCTGGAAATCCATATAGACGCCAGTCCCAAGTTCACCCGCGGGATCGGGCAAGCGGCGAAGCCGGATGCCGGGAAGATCGCTAACACCTTCGTAGACACGCCGGGCGTTGGAGCGAACATCTTCTATGATGCGGTCTACCTTGCGGATTTGCGCCAGCAAAACGCCGCCTGTAAATTCGCTCATGCGGAAGTTGCAGCCGGCAAACGTGGAAAGGCGCTCTTCGCCTACGATCTGCTTGTGTACCGGCCGCAGCGCTCCGAGGTCGTGGAAGCGCGAGGCGCGTTCAAAAAGCACGGGATCGTTCGTCACAACCGCACCCCCTTCGCCGGCTGTGATCGTTTTATTGAGCTGCAGGCTATAGATGCCTATGTCCCCGATAGAGCCAACAGGGCGGCCCTTATAGCTCGCACCCACGCTTTGTGCGCAGTCTTCGATGACACGCAAATTGTGCTTGCGTGCAATGGGCAGGATGCGGTCGAGGTCAGCAGGATTGCCTTGCAGGTGTACCGCCATGATGGCCTTGGTCTGCGGTGTGATCCGATGTTCGATATCGGCGGGATCGATATTGAAAGATTCATCGATCTCCGCGAAAACCGGCAGCCCACCCGCAAGGAGGATGGCGGTGTAGCACGAGTGCCAAGTCCAGGCAGGTAAGATCACCTCATCGCCGAAACCGATTTCGAGGGCGTTGACGGCACACTGCAGGGCTGCTGTACCGGATGTGACCGCCAGAGCATATCGCGTCCCCATTCGCTGCGCAAATTCCTTTTCGAACGTCACGACTTTTAGTGGTTGGACCTTCCCGTACCACCGAAACGGACTTTGGTTGTTCACCACGTCCATCAGTTGCTCACGCTCTTTATCGTCGTAGTATTGCGAGCCCCAATAGGAGGCCCGCAGCGGTTGATTCCGGACAGGTCTATCGCTGCCGTCGGCAGGTTTGGCGTTGGATATCACCGCCGCTGCCGTTGCTGTGCTGAGAAAAGCTCTTCGATGCATGGATAGCTCCCTGGTTTGTTAGCATATACGAACCGCTTACTGGTTATGAAAAAATCAGCGCCGTTTAACAAATCGCCGGAGCGCTCTCATTTCAGTTCCTCTGCTTTCGCCGCGAAGAACCGGCCAATGATTTCCGCTGTCTGCTCCCAATCCCGCATCTCCGCCTGCAATTGTTTCCTTCCATCGCGTGTCAAGCGATAAAAACGCGCTCGCCGATTGTTCTCCGAAGCTCCCCATTCCGATGCGATCGAGCCCTCCTGCTCGAGTTTCAGCAGCACGGGGTAGAGCGTGCCTTGATTCACGGTCAACAGGTCG
>JAICIH010000254.1 GCA_025924475.1 Bryobacteraceae bacterium | reverse complement strand
TGGCGGTCGAGCCTTTGAGCCAGCGGGTAATGGCAGGCAGCGGAACCTTCGGCTGCAGAAGTAGATGAACATGATTCGGCATGATCACCCATGCCTTCAGACTGTAAAAGTGACGCTCTCGATCACCGTACTGGAGCGCGTTGCTCACGTCTTGTGCAATGCGTGCGTCCTTCAACCAAACGGGGCCAGACATAGCTCTATCTACTTGCCGGTCGACCGCGACAAATGTCTTTCCGGCTGCTTCTGGGTGTCTTGTGCGTAACAACATCGCGGCTGGCAGCGAACCGGCCAATCGCCAAGTGACAAACAATAAGCTCCTAGGGCCAACGTCAGGTTGCCAGTGAGGTAGCCTTCGACGATAAAACATTGGAACTTGGCAGGCGAAAGCGCCTGCCCCACAAGACCCCACAGAATAGTGCCCGTTTGCAGGTTGAATTCACCGGAATTGTTACGATTGAGTCTGATCCCGCTGAATGGCTCTTCGTTTCTTCAACACTCTTACCCAAGAGCTGGAAGTATTTCATCCGCAGAAAGATAACACGGTGCGGATGTATACCTGCGGACCCACTGTGTACAACTACGTGCACATCGGCAATTTCCGCACGTTCACCTTCCAGGACATCCTGCGCCGTTGGCTACGCTATCGCGGCTACAAGCTCGATCACGTCATGAACGTCACGGACGTAGACGACAAGATCATCGCCAACGCTGCCAAAGCGCAGAAATCGCTCGCCGACTATACCCGCGAATTCACTAAGGCGTTCTTTGAAGACGCCGCCGCCCTGCGGCTCGAAAAGCCCGAGCATGTGGCGCCCGCCACGGAGCACATTCCGGAAATGGTCGAGGCCATCCAGAAGCTCGCCGCCAAGAATTACACTTACACGAACGACGGTTCCACCTACTTCCGCATCGGAAGCTTCAGCCAGTACGGCAAGCTTTCGCACAACGATTTCGCAGGCATCCGCTCGGGCGCGCGCGTGGATGTCGATGAGTACGACAAAGCCGACGCGCGCGATTTCGTGTTGTGGAAGGGCCGCAAAGGAAACGAGCCGTTCTGGACCACGCCGTTCGGCGACGGACGTCCCGGCTGGCACATCGAATGCTCCGCCATGGCGATGAGCTATCTGGGGGAAACGCTGGATATCCACGCCGGCGGCGTCGATCTGATCTTTCCGCACCACGAAAACGAAATCGCACAATCGGAATCTATCACCGGCAAACCGTTCGCGCGCTTCTGGCTGCACTCCGAGCATCTGCATATCGAATCGCAGAAGATGTCGAAGTCGCTCGGCAATTTTTATACGCTGCGCGATCTGCTCGAGATGGGCTACCAGCCGGAAGTCATTCGCTACCTGCTCGCCTCGGTCCCTTATCGCAAAAAGCTGAATTTCACGTTCGACGGATTGAAGGCCGCGGCCAAGAGCATCGAGCGGCTGCGTGATTTTGAGCTGCGCGCCGCCTCGGCCAAGCTGCCGCCCGGCCGCAATGAAGCGGTGAGCGAGCGCTCAGCGGCCGCGATCCGGCAATTCGAAGAAGCTCTAGACGACGATTTGAATACCGCCGAAGCGCTGGCGGCCGTGTTCGAATATGTGCGCGCCATCAACTCGGCCCTCGACGAGCAGCAGTTTCAAGAAGAGAACCGCTGGGACGCTGCGCGCGTTCTCGAAGTATTCGATGGTTTATTCGACGTCCTGAAGCCTGGCCCGTCCACCGCCGCGGCGGCAAACGGCATGCCCTCAGACAGCGAGATCGCGAGCTACATCGAAGAGCGCCAGCAGGCAAAAAAGAGCCGCGATTTCGCACGCGCCGATCAGATTCGCGCGCTGCTCGACAGCAAAGGCATCTTGCTAGAGGACACCAAGGAAGGCGTCCGTTGGAAACGAAAATGAAATTTGAGTCTCAAGTGATCCATGCGGGCGACCGCAAGCGTAACCGTCCGGGTGCGGTCCCTTCCACTACGCCGATCCATTTATCCAGCACTTACTTCTACGAACGCGCTGAAACCCTTGACCGCATCTTTGGGCATGAAGAAGAAGGCTTCAGCTATTCACGTTACGCGAATCCCACTAACGATGCGCTCGAAGAACTCGCTACAGTCCTCGAAAATGGCCACGGCGCGCTGGCGACAGCCTCGGGGATGACGGCGCTACAACTCGCCTTTCAGGCGGCCCTGATAGATCGCCCGCATAAAATCGTCAGCTCGGGTTCCATCTACGGTGCAACGATCAAGCTGCTCGATCAGGTGCTCGGCGGTTTTGGCGTGGATGTCACCTACGTAGACATGTGCGATCTCGAAGCCGTGGAGCGGGTAATCGCTCGCGAGCAGCCCGGCTGTGTCTTCATGGAAAGCATTTCGAACCCGCTGGTGCGTGTAGGCCAGATCGATAAAATCGCCGAACTCGCTCGCGCCGCGGGCGCCGCTTTCATAGTAGACAGCACTTTTTCCACCCCGATGATTCTTCGCCCGCTCGATCTCGGCGCGCATATTGTGGTCCATAGCGCTACGAAATATCTGGCCGGTCATGGCGACGTCCTCGGGGGCCTCATCATCAGCGATGAGCAGCATCACGAATCGGTGCGGTCGCTTTCCCGCATCGTGGGTGGAAGTCTCGGCCCCTTCGAAAGTTATCTCACCATGCGCGGCATCAAGACGCTCGCCGTTCGCTTCGAGCGCCAATGCCAGAACGCTCGCAAACTCGCCGAATGCCTCGCCAATCACCCTTGCGTGGAGCGCGTCTATTATTGTTCCGATCCCCGCCATCCGGACGCCGCTGCGATTCAGCGGCTCTTCCGCCCCGGCATGTTTGGCGCCATTTTGAGTTTCGAAATCCGAGACGCCGACCGCGCCGCCGTAATGGCGTTCATGAACCGGCTGAAGCTGGTTGTGCCCGGAAGTTCGCTCGGCGATGTGCATACACTATTGCTTTATCCGGTAATGGCTTCGCATCGCGACATCTCGCCCAAGATGCGGGAACGGATGGGCATCCGCGAAAATCTGGTCCGCGTCGCGGCCGGCATTGAGGCCGTGGACGATATCATGGCCGATCTCGATGCCGCCCTACGCGGTAGCATGTGAGAGCGGTCAGCAACCCGTGTTCGCTCATCAACGAAAAAAGATTCAGCTCCTGTTTGCGATAGCAGACGCGCTGGTAATCGTCCTGGCTTTCGAAGCCGCTTATTTCACGCGTCAGCATCTCACGCTGGAACGGGTCTTTTTTCTGCAGTTGCACACGCATGTATTGCTCCTATGCTTTTGCGCGGGCGCCTGGATCGCGGTGGGTTCCTTGCAGCACGTCTATTCATCGCTCGGATCCAACGGCCCGCGCGAGATCATTTTTGGAATTTTCCGCCAAGCTGTGCTCGGCACGGTTTTGATCGTCCTGTTCCAATATCTGCTGCGGCTCGAACCGCCGCTCAGCCGCAGCTTTCTCTCGCTGTTCCTTTTCTATAGCTCGGTTCTGCTGTTAGTTTTCCGCTGGAATCTGCCATTTATCATCGGCGCATTTCAACGTGGCTTCGGGACGCCTTATCATTTGGTGATTGTCGGGGATCCGGCCAAAACGTTATCGCTGGCCAACCGCTTGTGCGAGAGCTCGCCCTTCCGGCTCGAGATTGTCGCGCGGCTCGGGGAAGAAGAGTGCCACACTAATCTCCCTAAGCTACTCGCCGAGCGCGTCGTAGACGAGGTGATCTTCGATGTCGACAGCAGCAAGCTCGCCGCGCTCGAAGAAGTTTTTCTGCAGTGCGATGAAGAAGGGGTGCGAACGCGTGTGGCGATCGACTTCTTCCCACACGTAAATAGCGACATCACGCTCGACCGCGTGGCAGGCGCGCCGCTGCTCACGTTTTCAGCGGCTCCGCTCGACGATCTGCGGCTGGTGCTCAAACGCATATTCGATCTGACGGTCTCTGCGGGAGGGCTGATTCTGTTGTCGCCGCTATTTGCCATGGTCGCCATCCTGATCAAGCTCACTTCGCCCGGCCCCATTATTTTCCGGCAAGCGCGCTGCGGGCTGAACGGCCGCAGATTTATCGTTTACAAGTTCCGTTCCATGGTGGAGAACGCGCTCGAATTGCGGCCGCATCTGGAGCATTTAAGCGAGCGCGAAATTGCATTCAAGCTGGCGCGCGACCCGCGCATTACGCCGCTGGGCCGCTGGCTGCGCAAATTTTCAATCGACGAATTGCCGCAACTCTACAATGTGCTGCGCGGCGATATGTCGATCGTAGGACCGCGTCCCCCGCTGCCCGAGGAAGTCGATCGATACGAGCGCTGGCAAAGGCGGCGCTTGCGGATGCGTCCGGGCTTGACGTGCCTCTGGGCGGTGGCCGGCCGCGATCGCATCGACTTCAACGCCTGGATGCGTATGGACATTTCTTATATAGAAAATTGGTCGCTGCAGTTGGACTGGTCGATTATTTTGAAAACGATCCCGCACGTGTTAGCCGGGCGCGGGGCGCATTAACTCGTGCACCTGGTTCCTACTAACGAAGAAGTCATCGCCCTGCTGCGCGAATCGGGAGCGCTGCGCGAGGGGCATTTCGAATATCCCAATGGCATGCACGCCACCGAATATCTGCAGGTTGCGCTCGCTTTCCGCTACTTCCAGCACGCTAAATTGCTCAGCGTCGGCCTGAGCCGCCGGCTCCGCGCCGATCCCGAGATCCGCGCTATGATCAAGCAGCTCTCCATCGTTTGCCCGAACAACACTGCTGGTCTGCCGATCGCCTACGGAGTATGTGAGGCGCTGCGTGCACACCAGGTCTATTGGGCGGAGAAAGACAACGACTCCGCGCCGTTGCGATTCCGGCAATATCTGGAGCCGGCGCCCGGCGAGAAAGTTTTGCTAGTGGATGATGTGATGCGCTCGGGCCGGCGCTTCACGGAACTACGGGCGCTGCTGGAATCGAAAGGCGCGCAGGTGGTCGGCCTGGCCGTCGCAGTTTATCAGCCGCGGCCTACCGTCGCCACTTTCGGCAAACTTCCGCTCTTTTATCTGGCCGAGCTGGACGCCGTCTACTACAAAGATTCTGCTTCGTGCGAACTTTGCCGCAAAGGCGTTCCTGTTGAGAAGGTCTGGACCTAGTCCCCACCTTCCTTCTGGGACTATTCTTCCGCCATGCGCGTTGTAATACTTTTGCTTGCCAGCGTTCTCCTTCTCTTCGCCGGCCACAAAGGCGCGCAAGCCGATTACATCGGAGGCACGCGCGCCGATATCCCCGCCGACATCTCCGGCGAGATCCAAGTCTCCGATCAGGTCTACTTTATATTTGTCTCGAAGCAGACGCGCGTTCAGATTCCCTACGAGCGCATCAATCTCATCGAATACGGCCAGAAAGTCGACCGGCGGTATCTGGAAGCCGTAGTCATCTCTCCGCTGTTCATGCTTTCTAAAAAACGGCAGCACTTCCTCACAATCGGTTTCCAGGATGACGACGGCCATCAGCAGGCACTGGTTTTCAAGGTTTCAAAAAAGGATATCCGACTAACGTTAGTGGCGCTCGAGGCGCACACCGGTCAGGAAGTGCGTTTCCAGGATGAGGAAGCGCGTATCGCAGGAAAAGGATGAGCATGCGGCGCATCTGCTTTGCATTGTTGATTCCCGGCCTGCTCGCCGGTCAAAAAACCGGAGCGGGTTCGGCGGCGGCCAGTCTGCTGGATATTAAGCGGATCTATGTCGCTCCTTTGACGGGAGGCAAGGAAGCGGCGGCGCTGCGCGACCTGATCATCGCAGGAATCGATTCGACGAAGCTTTACATTCTTACGGAAAACGCGGACCGCGCCGACGCCATTCTGAAAGGCGCGGCTGACGATCAAACCTTCACCGACACATTCGACTCCGCTGAGAGCGTCAACTCGCGCGTAACGCTTGGCAAATATGGCTCGGGCTCGTCCGCTGCAACGCGAACCGGCGGCGGTTACGGCGCGCAGGGCGGCGGCGAAAGCGACGCGCATCACATCAAAGAACGCAAACATGAAGCCTACGCCTCGGTGCGTTTGTGCAACAAGGACGGCGATGTGTTGTGGTCCACCACGCAGGAAAGCTTAGGAGCTAAATTTCGCGGCGCCAGCGCGGACGTGGCGGCGAAGGTCGCGCATCAACTTACAATCGATTACGAGCGCGCGCGCAATCCGCAGCCTGCTGCCAAGCCCTGATTACTTCGATCAGGCGCGAAGAGCAGGAGCCCTTCACCATTACTTCATCCACGAGCGCTTTTTCCGGCAGCTTTTCCAGGCGTCCGGCGCTTGCGCCGGTGAGTACGATGATGCGCATCGCGGCATCCAGCCGCTTCAATTCGCGGATTAAGCCGAGGCCTTGTTCTTCGGCTGGGAAGCACAGATCTATGACCGCACAATCCGGCTTTTTCGCGGCCGCCGCGCGCAGAGCCGCCGCCGTATCGCGCGCGGGAATCGTTTCAAATCCGCTGCGGGCAAGCAGCAGAGCGCGCAGCTCCAGTTGATCCGGATCGTCCTCGGCGACCAGAACTTTCATCGCCCGTCCGCAAACTGGATTCGCGCGATGACGAGCTTGGGCATCGCCTCGTTCCAGCCGTCCGGCAAACTGTCGAAGGGCAAACGGAACGGCCGCGCCGCATTCGGAAGCAGTGGCCCGCGCGAGCCGCTCGCGTTTAAAATTGACGCACGCTCGCGATGCACTTCACGGCCGTCCGGCCCGGAGAACAGGCAATAGACATCGATAGCGCTCAGCGGGCGCGATCCTCGATTCGCAATAGTTCCTTGAATCTCGACCACTCGCTGCTGCATGAAATTTTCGGACGCAGCCATCTTCACATTGCTTAATTCCAGTTGCGATACGTAGGCCTTGGCTTCGGGCGTGGCGGCGGCGTCATCTACCGGCGGCTTGGCCGGCCGCTCGAGGTATATAGCGGCGGCGATAATGACCGCAACCGCTGCGGCGCCGATCCAGAGCGCAGTCTTGGGAATCTTTGTCCTTGCCACAGGCGCCGACGCCATCCTATCAGTCAGTCTAGACCAGCGGAAGAGGCGCTCATGAATCCGGTATCTTTCCGGGGTCGCCGGCGCAGTAACGGGGCGTTCACCGCCGAGTCCAACAGCGAGGAGGAACAACCATGGCATTGTTCGGTGGCAACGAATTTAATTCGTTAGATGATCTGTTCGTGAATCAGATCGAGGATCTTTATGATGCCGAGAACCGCTTGACGAAAGCGCTCCCCAAAATGGCGGACGCGGCGGCGGCGAGCAGTTTGAAGCAGGCATTTCAATCTCATCTTCGAGAGACCGAAGGACATGTCGCGCGTCTGGAGACAATTTTCCGCGAAGTGAAGGTTGATCCGAAGCGCGAAACATGTGAGGCGATGAAAGGCCTGATTTCCGAAGGCGAAGAGATGATTAGCGCGACGGGCGACTCCGATGTGAAAGATGCGGCGCTGATTGCCGCCGCCCAGCGCGTGGAACACTATGAGATTTCCGGCTATGGAACGGCGCGTACGATTGCCCAACGCTTAGGCTTAACGGATGTCGCAGCGCTTCTGCAGCAAACTTTGGAGGAAGAAAAAGCGGCCGATCAGAAGCTGAGCACGATCGCAGAATCGTCAGTGAACGTCCGCGCAAGCGGCGGCCGCGCCGCCACCGCCGGCGCAAGAGCCTAGCCCCCAAAATAGGGACAAGCCCCCAAAATAGGGACAGACGCTCATTTAATCCGATACCCCAGTAAATTCTGAGGGGTACGTACGTAAACAGGGACAGAACAATCATTAAATCGGATACCCCAGGACAAATCTGAGGATCTTAGGATTTAATGTGCGTCTGTCCCTATTTTTAGAACCAGGTGGTGTTCGGGACCTGGGCTTTGCGGGCCGCCTCTTCGTTCATCTCGACGCCGATGCCTGGCCGGTCCGGAACAGTAACGTAACCTTTGTCGATAATCTCGCCTTCCTTCACGAAGCTCCGCCAAAGATCCAGCTCATTGATCCAGTGCCATTCGCAAACCAGGAAATTCGGCACCGAAGCGCAAACATGTGCTGACGCCATGGTCCCGATGGGCGATACCACGCAGTGCGGCGCAAAGGGCACGTAATAAGCCTGCGCCATATTTGCGATTTTGCGAGCCTCCGATAAACCACCGCATTTCTGAATATCGGGCATGACGATATCGGCAGCCCGCTTCTCTAGAAGCTGCTGATATCCCCACCGCAGGAAAAGATTCTCCCCGCAGCAAATCGGCGTCTTAGTCGAATGCCGGATATCCGCCATAGCGTCGATGTTCTCGGGCGGCACCGGCTCTTCCAGCCACAGCAGCCGATAGGGCTCCAACTCGATGGCCACGCGCTTGCCAGTAGTCGCATCGTAGCGCCCATGCATATCGACGGCAAGGTCCATCTCCTTGGGAATCGTCTCGCGAGTGTGCCGCACCCAATTCACCATGCGGTCGATCTCCCCATTGCTGGCCGTCCAGTTCACGCGATCGAAGCGCGCCGGATCTCGCGCATCATCGATATCGATCTTCATGGCGGTGAAGCCATTCGCCTTGATCCATTCTTTCTTCTTGTCCGCTTCGGCGGCCAGCGGATCTCTCATGTCCGAATCGCAATACATGCGCACACGATCGCGAAATTTGCCGCCGAGCAGTTGATAGATCGGTAGGCCAAGCGCTTTGCCCGCCAAATCCCACAGCGCAATCTCGACGCCCGTCAACGCAGTAATATATTGACCGCCTTGCGCGCCGGCAAAAATGCCCGATACACGGATCTGCTCCCAAATCGCATCGACGTTCATCGGATCCTTGCCGATCAAAAACGGCCGGAACGAACGCACCAGCGCCGCTGTGCCCACCGCCGCATCGGTAGCCTCGCCTTGCCCAAT
>JAICIH010000253.1 GCA_025924475.1 Bryobacteraceae bacterium | reverse complement strand
TTTGGAGGGATGATTAAAGAAGAGCCCTCGGCGGGCTTACCCAGATGCGGGAGGTGGTGCTTGCCTCAAAGCTTATTCAAAAGCTGGTGGTTACTGGCGTTGTGTGGTGTTCTTGATGCAATAATTGCTGCCGTCTACCTAGTCAGACAGGATGCGGATGGACCTCTGACTTACCATGCCTGGCACAGAACGATGCTTGCTTTAGGTTGGCTCACGTTGGCGGCAGGACTCTGCACTCTTGCAGCCGGATTGTGGAACTTGAGAAAGGGTAATTCCTGGCTGCTAGTGCTGAATGGTATTGCGTGTAGCGCACTTGGAGCACTCTTTGCTTTCTGGACGGGGCCGCTGGCGTTTCGTACCGTGGCCCTTCTAATTCTTGCGATGGCGTTGAGCATCGGTGCTTACGAATTCGCGATTGCGCGAATCTCGCGTCGTGTTTCCGATGAATGGCTTCTTGGCGCCGCCGGGGTGGTCTCGGTTGGTTTCGCTTTTGCGTTTCTCGCTTTGGCCTTTGGTTGGATCAAACTGGAGCCGGGGGCGCCAACGCAGTCCCTGCATTGGCTAGGTTCTTACTTTGCCGTCAGCGCAATCTGCATGCTTGCGCTAATCCTACGTCCCCACAGGCCGGGTCTTTCCCAATCCGGCCTGTAGTGGCCGATTTCTAAACCCTCCGCAGCAGCGCTCGCCGCACGCGGTGATCGTCCGCCTTTTCGAGAATCAAATGCGCCCGCTCGCGCGTAGGACCGATATTTTCGTGCAAGTTTCGCAAGTTGATGCTTTCCCAGATCTGGCGCGCGGTGGTCCGCGCTTCCGCTTCGCTTAGCCCGGCATAGCGATGAAAATAGGATTCCTTGTCCTGGAACACGGTCTCACATAAGCGCAAAAACCGCTCGACATACCAGCGCTCGATGACGCCTTCTACGGCATCCAGATAAATCGAGAAATCGAAAAAGTCCGACACGAAAAGCCGGGAGCCGTCGCGGCCTCCGTCCGGCGATTGCAGCACGTTGAGTCCCTCCAAGATCAAAATGTCCGGCTGCTCTACGCACTGTTGAGCGCCAGGCACAATGTCGTAATGCAAGTGGGAATAGACCGGGGCGCAGACTTTCGGCACGCCCGATTTGATATCGGCAAGAAAGCGTAGCAGCAGACGTTGATCGTAGCTTTCGGGGAATCCTTTGCGCTGCATGAGCCCACGTGCTTCGAGGGTGGCGTTGGGAAAAAGAAAGCCATCGGTCGTAACAAGGGCGACTCGCCGGTGGTCCGGCCAGCGTGCGAGCGAAGCGCGCAGGACACGTGAAAACGTGCTCTTGCCGACCGCCACGCTGCCCGCGATTCCGATAATGTATGGAACCTTGAGCGGGGCCGGCGCGCCCATAAATTCCCGCCGCGCTTCGTGCAGATGCTGCACCGCGGCGACGTGTAGATTCAGAAGCCGCGACAGCGGGACGTAAATGTCCGCCACCTCGCCGAGCGACACCTGCTCGTTAATGCCGCGCAGCGCCACCAGATCGTCTTCATTCAGCAGAAGCGGCGTGTTGGCGCGCAGCGCCTTCCACTGCTCACGGCCGAAGGTAACGTACCGGCTAATCGCCGGCGGTGTATGGGTTTGTATCTGGTCCAACTGGCCTCAATGGTGCATTCCCATCTTGCCAGGGTCGCCTTTCCGCCGAAGGTTACTGAACGCTTTCCGCCTTCCGGAAAACGATAATATGCTGCCAGGGCAGGGTATCGATCACTTCGTCGAAGTGATAACCTTCCGGAGTTACCTCGGCGCGCACTTCGTCCACGCTCATCTTGTGTTCGGGACGAATCGGAACGCTGGGGTCTTCCTTGCGAAATTCGAGTAAAATCAGCCGGCCATCCGGCTTTAGCGCATCCCGAATCCGGTCCAGCATGCGTTGCGGGCGGGAGAACTCGTGGTACACATCCACTAACACCACCAGATCCAGTTTGCCGGCGGGGAGCCGCGGATCGGTTTCCGTGCCGAGAACGGTGACTACATTTCCAACATGCTGTGTCGCGGCATTCGAGTTCAGCCTTTCGAGCATGCCCGGCTGGATATCTTCGGCATACACCACCCCGCCCGGAGCGATCGCGCGCGCCATGCGTAAGCTGTAAAAACCCGTTCCCGCGCCCACATCTCCAACCTGCATCCCGGGTTTAAGATGAAAGGCAAGGATGGCTTTTTCCGGCTGCTCTTCGCGTTGGCGTTCCTCCCGTTCTAGCCAGTCCGCCCCATTCACCCCCATTACAGGGGCGATGTGCCGGCCGGTGACAGGATGCACCGCCTGAGCGGTCGCGATCCTTTGGCCGCTGGTCGCGAGCACCAGGAGCCAAGCTATCCGAGCGCAGTGCCCGTACATCGTTTTTCGCGAGTTCCTCAAAAGACTATCGGCATTAAGGATGCTTCCCCATACTTCCAGGTTGCCGGCCAGCCGCTTGCTGGCTTGATAGTGGCCGTTCTTCTCCTATTTCTCTCCGGTGCGGGCAAACTTTGCGCGGCGGAATCCACCTTAGCCATCCTGGATGCCGGTCCAGAAAGCTCCGAGGATGCCCCATTTGTTTCGAACGATTACCAATTCTATCCGGGTGACTACCTCTATTTCCGATTTCAGGTGACTGGATTTGGCATCCAAACAGACGAAACTACGGAAATTCGCAAGATTTCACTCAGTTATGAAATTACGCCGCAAGACGCGAATAGTGTCCCGCTGACGCCCGCTGTTTCCGGCGACATCAAAGACGAATTGAATCCGGAAGACAAAAACTGGACCCCCAAACGCCGCGCCTCGTTTCTTCTTCCCTCTTTCGTCGCCTCCGGCCCATTTCACATTCACCTCGTTGTAAAAGATTTGATCGGCAAGACCCAAACCGAGCGCGATTTCCCTTTCCGCATGGGGGGCGTCACCATCGTGCCTTCCTCCTCAATCACAGTCGAAAATTTCCGCTTTTTTCGCAGAGAAGACGACCGGCAGAGCCTAGAGGTGCCCGCATACGCTCCTGGTGACACCATCTACGCCCGCTTCGATATGGCCGGCTACCAGACGAGCACCCCGGACAATCAGTATCATCTGACCTACGGACTCATCGTGTTTGGGCCGGACGGCAAGCCGTTTATCCAGCAGCCCCAGGCCGCTGAGTTGAGCACGGGCAGCTTCTACCCGGCTCAGTTTGTTCCGGGAAATATCAATTTGACCACCACGCGAACTTCGGCGAAGGGTGCTTATGTGATTGCGCTCACCGTGCGCGACCTCATCGCCAACCGCACATATGAAACCAAGCGCTCCTTCACGCTGGAATAGCTTTTCGAAGCCGCTCGATTCCTTCCGCAAACACGTCCTCCGGAGTGAGCAGGCTCACTACGGCGTATGGCTCCGAAGGCATGTCGAAGAAATATCCCGGCTGGACCAGCACGTGCTGCTGCGTAACAAAATCAGCCATCCATGCATCTTCGGTCCGCAAATTCGGAAGTTGCAAGATGGCCGACCAGCCGCCCGCCGCGTGCAATGTATGTATCGGAGAACCCCTCAAAATATCGTCTAGCGCGGCGCGATTCCGTTCCATTCGTCGACTGATCCGGCGGGCAATGCCGTCACCAATTTCGAGCAGATCTCCGAGCGCGTTCTGTACCGGAGTCGCCACCGGCAAATACGTGTCAAGTAGCAATTCAAGCCGCGAGCGCACATCGGCGCGAATCCTCGCGTCACCATTGACAACGATCCAGGCGAGTTTCATTTGTGGCATACCGGCGCTTTTGGAAAGGCCGCCGAGCGAAAAACTGAGCGCGCGACCGCAGCCAATGAGCGTGCGCTTACGGTCACCCGCGCCATCAAATGAATAGTCCATGAACACTTCATCGGCGATAACTGGTAAATTGTGCTCCTGAGCGATATCGAGAAGCGTCGCTGTTTCATCGTCCTTGAGGAATGATCCTGTGGGGTTGTTCGGGTTCACTACCACAACGGCGCGCGTGCGCTGCGAGATGGCCGCCTGCAAGCTCGCGAAGTCGATAAACCAGCTTCCGTCGTAACGCAACCGGTAAGGAACAATCTCTATCGATTCGAGCCGTGCCAGGTATTCAAACAACGGATAGGAAGGCGTGGGCACAAGCACCTCGTCTCCCGGATTTGACAGCAGTTTGAAGAGCAGAGCATAAGCTTCGCTTGTGCTAGCTGTTAGGGCGAGCTGCTCGGGCGAAACCGGAATTCCCCTCCGGGCGTACCAATCCGCAATCGCTTGCCTCGCCTGCTTACTGCCGAATGGATCGGGCCGATAGGTAAAGTCCTCAACCTTTGCAAGGGCCTGCCGGATCTCGGCGTGCGGGTAGTCGTCGAAAACCTCGGTCGGATTCGTGCTAGTCAAGTCAAGCAGGAGCGCGCCCGCTTGCCGTTGTTCTTCTACAAGCTTGTGGAATGAGTTGGGAGGGTGGTCCCAGATCAATCGTCGGGAGTAGCTGTACAAATCGTTACTCTGTCATGCTTCTAGGCCCTTGGCAAGGCCGGTGGGCGCCGTCGCGTATAATCGCTTCTTAGTCGCAGCTCATGTTTCCGCGAGTGACAGCCTTGGCGCTGTTTGCCGGTCTCCTGTTTGCAGAAGACGTGCGTAATCCGCGTACATCGCCGGCCGACGTAGCCGCCGGTGCGAAGACGTTTCATTCTCATTGTTCGCCGTGCCACGGCTACCGGGGCGAAGGCGGCAGAGGACCCAATCTCGCCGCGGGCCGTTTCTATCATGGCTCGACCGATGCCGATCTCTTGAAAAACATTTCCGAAGGCATCCCCGGGACGGAGATGCCCGGCCTCTTCTACAACGCCGACCGTGTCTGGCAAGTTGTGGCGTTCATCCATTCGCTGAGCGCGAATACCGCAAAACCGCCGGGCGATTCGGACGCGGGAGCCGGGCTATTTCACTCGCAAGGATGTGCGGGCTGTCATCGCATCCGCGGTGAAGGTGGAGCGCTGGGGCCCGATTTGTCCGCAATTGGAGCGGCGCGATCCGTGGATAATTTGAAGGAATCCATTGTCGATCCAAGCGCGCAGGTGCAGCCGCTATACTGGACCGTCAGTTTCGAAGATGCTTCGGGCAAAGCCGTCCACGGTTTTCTGCTCAATGAAGACACTTATACAGTTCAGCTTCTCGATCGTGCGGTCGTGCTGCACTCCTATGAAAAGGCCGGTCTGAAGAATTACACGATCGATAAGCATTCCGCCATGCCGTCCTATCGTGATAAGCTTTCTTCCCAACAGCTTGACGATTTAGTCGCCTACTTGTGGTCGCAGCGTCCTCAATGAAACACGCCATTCGATTCTGTCTCGCCGCGAGTTGTATCGTTTTTTCGCTACCCGCGCAGGTTACTTACGAAAAACTTCTCAACGCAGCTTCCGGCGGCGCGGATTGGCTCACGTATTCGGGAAGCTATCGCAGTTGGCGCTATAGCTCGCTCGATCGCATCAATCGCCAGAATGCCGCCAAGTTGAGTCTCGAATGGGTCTATCAGATGCCGACTACCCTGATGGTCGAAACCACACCGATCGTGGTCGATGGAGTCATGTACGTCAGCGAGCCGCCAAGCAACGTAGTGGCGCTCGATGCTAAAACCGGCCGCCAATATTGGCGCTACCACCGACAACTTCCCGATCGCATTAACGTTTGCTGCGGGCAGGTGAATCGCGGTGTAGCTGTGCTGGGCGATCGGGTGTTCGTGGGTACGGCCGATGCGCATCTGGTATCTCTCGACGCGCGAACCGGCGCGGTCCTGTGGGACATCCAGGTCGCCGACCACTCGCGCGGCTACGCGATTACCGGGGCGCCTTTGATTGTTAAAGATATGGTGATCTGCGGGATTGCCGGCGGTGAATACGGCATACGCGGTTTTCTCGATGCCTATGATGCTGCTACCGGCAAACGGCGCTGGCGGTTTTGGACGATTCCCGAAAATTCCTGGGCGGGAAATTCCTGGGAAACGGGCGGCGGTCCTACCTGGCTCACTGGCTCCTTCGACGCGCAGCAGAATCTGCTCATCTGGGGAACCGGCAATCCATCGCCCGATTGGAACGGCGATTCGCGTCCGGGCGACAATCTGTATACCGACAGTGCCATCGCGCTCGATGCCGATACCGGCAAGCTGAAGTGGTATTTCCAGTTCATTCCCCATGACGTCCATGATTGGGACGCTGTCCAGATCCCCGTGCTCGTCGATGATGAATGGCAGGGACAGCCGCGCAAACTCATCTACTGGGCGCATCGCGGCGGCTTTTTTTATGTGCTCGATCGCGAAACAGGTAAGTTTTTGCTTGGAAAGCCGTTTGCTAAGCAAACTTGGGCCAAAGGTCTTGACGATTCGGGTCATCCCATCCTATTGCCGAATACTGAACCTTCCCCGGAGGGAACGTATATCTGGCCGGGCGTGCAAGGAGCCACAAACTGGTATTCGCCGAGTTACAACCCACTTACTAAGTTCTTCTATCTCTCTTATTGGGAAAATCGCAGCGTCTATCGCAAAGGCGAGCAGGAATATAGTCCTGGCAATCGCTACATCGGCAGCGTTCCGCTCATCGACGTGCCCGGCGATCTCGGCCATGGTGGCATACGCGCGTTGAACCCTAAAACCGGTGAGCGGATCTGGGAATACAAGCTGGAAACGAAGCCATGGGCAGGCGTTCTCTCCACCGCCGGACAGCTTGTCTTCGGTGGTAGTGACGAAGGGTATTTCTTTGCTCTGGATGCGGAAACCGGAAAGGAACTATGGCGCCAGAATCTCGGCGGCATCATTCGTGCTAATCCGGTCACTTATCTGGTGAACGGAAAGCAACTTGTTAGCATTGCGGCTGGTAATGCGATTTTTACGTTCAGTCTGCCGCGACCGCCTGCGGAGCGTTAAGGTCGATCTTCTGAAGTGTGCATAATTCTGAAAATATGCACGATGTCGTGTTCTACGCCATAAACGATAATGTATGGCAATGGCGTGACGAGCAGTTCTGTCTCGTGCCGTTTTGTTGCCCAATGCGCCCTCGATGAGAAAACTGTTTAAGAGAACGTGCTGCGTCGTAAAGTCTTTGAATTGTGGCTTGAGTATAGGTAGGATGGTTTTCTTCGAGGAAGTGATGGATACTTTCTAGATCGTTAGCAGCGGCTGGGGCCCAGCGAATGCGCCTCAACGTTGCAGCATCCGCTCAACGCGCGCGTCCATCTCTTCTTCTTCGATGAATTCGCCGCGCGCACTTTGATCGATGCCAATTTGTACTTGTGCCTTGAACCAATCACTATGGGCGAGGAGGCGGGCGACAGCTTCCTGGACGAGATCATCAGTCGCTCGACCTGTTTGTGCAGCCAAATCTTTAAGTTGGACCTCTTGACTCTGTGGCAAATGCACTTCCATGCGCTTAGTGTATCGCGTTATCGACGTGCTTTGCAGGCCGCCTACTACCAAAGTGCGAGAATGGAATTGGCAGTACCTTTAAAGGTACTATAGAATAGGATGAACGAATGGACATCACCACGGATATTCAGGCCCTAACGACATTTAGAAATAATTCGGCCGCATTTTTGGAGCAACTCAAGAAGACAAAGAGGCCTATGGTGCTGACCGTAAACGGAAAGGCCGCCGCTGTTTTACAAGACGCGGCATCGTATCAGCGTTTGCTCGATATTGCGGCGCAAGCGGATGCGAATGAGGGTATCAGGCAAGGACTTGAAGATGCGAAGGAAGGCCGTGTGAATTCAGCGCGAGAAGCGTTAGCGGCATTCCGGCGCAAGCATGCCATACCTCGTTAGATTGTCTGATCGGGCCCTGCGCGATTTAGAGCTCATCTATGAATATGTGCGCGCCGCACAGTCTGATAAAGCTTTCGCTTGGTTCAATGGCCTGGAAGAAGCAATCTATAGTCTCGAAAAATATCCCAATCGGGGAGCTGTCACACCTGAACGGAACAATTTACGGCACTTGCTGTATGGGAAAAGGGCTCATATATATCGGATCATCTATCGCGTTGATGAGCGCAGAAAAGCCGTGACTATACTTCACATCCGGCACGGTGCGAGGGCTCGTCTCATCGAAAATCATGCGACGGAAGGCTAACGAATCGGTACCTACCGAAAATCCCGGCTGCGGACCGGAAGTGCGGGAGCGCCACGTTGCGGGTCAAGCTGTTTCAGAAGCGAGGACCAATCCCATAGATGCCTTGCGACGAGATGTAATACCTGGCCTTCTCTTTGCACAACTCCCTGGCAGGCCAAAAGTTTTCCGTGATACACAGCGTCATGGTGTTTTACATGTACTTTCTTCCAGACGATGAGATTGGCGGCTCCGGTCTCATCTTCGATCGTCAGGAAGATCGTTTCCTTCGCGGTCTGTGGATGCTGGCGAAATAGAACCAATCCTGCGACAAGAACGGTTCTTCCTGCAGGAGTCTTTTTTAACTCAGCGGCGGTGATGGCCCGTTTGCCTTTCAGCCGGGAGCGTAAGAAGGTCAGCGGATGTTCGCGCAGTGTCAGTCCTGCGGCAACGTAATCCGCCAGGACTTCCTGGCTCGCTGTTGGAGACGGCAGGTTGGCTTCGGGCTCGTTGAATAGATCGGCTCCTGCGAATAGTGGAGGAATTTTCCCATCGAGCGCGCTGGTTTTCCAGAGGGCCTGTCGTCGTCCAAGGGCTATGGAAGAAAAAGCATCGGCTTGTGCCAGACGATCCAGTGCGCGACGGCTGCATCCGGCGCGCCTTGCAATTTCCGCGGGTGTGCGATACCCGGCCCCACGCTCTTCGACCAGAGCCCGAGCCTCTTTTTCGAAAAGGCCGGACACCATCTGCAATCCTAAACGGACTGCGTAGCGAGATGAGTTCTCGATTGGCTCCAGAGTCGTTT
>JAICIH010000252.1 GCA_025924475.1 Bryobacteraceae bacterium | reverse complement strand
TCGGCGAGAGAGTGGGTGAGGCGCTTTTCTTCGTCGCCTTCGGGAGAGAACTGTTTGAAGATTCGATCGACGTGCGCCTGATAGGCCGTGACGTCGTCCGATGGCAGGAGGACGGTGCGGCCGGTGAGACCCGTTTTCAGGGCGTTATGGGAGACTTTGGCCTTTCCTTCAGACGAAGTGGGGCCACGGGATAACTGAGCATTGGCGCGGTTGGCCGCGAGCTGGTTTAGCGATGCCATAAGGATGAAATACTTCTGGTTGCAAGCAAGTGCTGCTGCGCAGCACTCGGTTCCAGGATAAGGGGCTGTGTCAAGGGTTTGGGCCGCGGAAGGGCCGAAAACATTGGATTTTTGGCTTGTGACTGAGTTTTCCGGACGGTGAATTCTTCAGAAATCCGCCACAGGGGCTGTATCTGAAATTCGTTTATGTTCTGTAAAACCCAGTACCAAGGCGTCCGCTTGCTGACGCGCGCGGTTCTGTTCCGCAGTCGTAAGCCCATCGGGCACTGTCACGAAGATGTTAGGGTAGAGCGCCCATACAAGTTCCCTTACGGTCGCGGCTCCGTTTCGGGTATCTACGCCGACGTCCGCCACTACATGATTCCGTATTTCTCGAATGCGGAAACTGCGCTTCTGCCCTCTTGTAGCGCTTTCTGCACGAGCTTTTCACCGCGAGCCTTTTCCAGGGCTTTCGTGAAAACTTCGGCTTCCGCTTCTTTGGGAATAGAGCAGACGCCGTCAACATCGCCGAAGAGGATGTCGCCCGGCTTCACCAGGACATTTTCGATGTGAATCGGGATGCGAAAATCAACAACCTTGGACCTCGATGCGGAATCCTGACCGTAACTGCCCCAGGAGAACGTCGGGAAATTCAATTTGAGAACCCCGCTCGTATCGCGGCTGTAGCCGTTCAACACGGCACCCGCTGCTCCTAATTTCAGCGCACGGGTGCTCATCAACTCGCCCCAAAGCGCCATGCGGGGAGAAGATCCGGTATTAATGTAAATCTCGTCCGGCTTGAGATCGTCGAGAGCTTCGAGCATCAGCCCAAACGGTTTTTCCATGAGCTCGTTGGCGCTTCCGTCAAGCCGCTCCGCGAACACATCCACGGAGAGTACCGGCATGCTGCGGCCGATCGTTACCATATCGTCGCGCAGCGGCTTGATTGCAGGTGGAAGGAACTGATGAAACAGACCCAGCCTGTCCATGACATCGCCTACCACCGAAGTGAAAAGTTCGTGTCGCGAAATTGCGAAGAGCTCGCTATCGTTTTCCCAGGGACGCATTTTGTTCTCAACAATCCTATCGATATCCAGCGGGAACGTCCCGCTGTAAACCTCTCACGTGCCATCCACTGGGGTGTCGCCGTAAGTTCGTTAGCATGTGCAAACCGCTACTTGCGTGCGCGGCTCGGTTTCAAGGCGGCGTTCATACTTATGTTTTTGTTGCGACAGGTCACTAGCTTCAGACGAACATACGGAACCGGTTTTCCGGTTGCCCTGGAATATCTGTACGAAAGGCAAACAGGCCTCCGCTTAGACGTTCCCCAGCAGGTGCGCCACTGGACGCCGTCGTTACAAAAAGTGTGTTGTAATCGTGGCCGCCGAAAGTGCAGTTCGTAATATTTGTAACCGGCATTTCGATAATCCGGTCAATGCTGCCATCCGGGCCAACACGAACAATACACTTGCCCGAGAAACGGCAATTCCAAAGATAGCCCTGGCTATCTATCGCCGAACCATCCGGCAGACCGCGCTCGAACCCCTCCAACAAAATTCTTTCACCGCTTATCGCGCCAGTGGCATTGTCGTAGTCATAAACCCAAATTTTGTTGGCGAGCGTATCTGCAAAATAAAAACGCGTGTGATCCGGGCTCCACGCGAGAGTATTTGAGACCCCGATTTCCGTTTTCCATTCGCTCACGTGGCCATCCGGATCGATTCGGAACAAGATCCCATCTGTGCCCTCCGCTTCCATCGAGCCGCCATCCGGTCGCACATTATTTCGCATGGAGCCAAGCCAAAGCGAACCGCGCGGATCCGCCCGGCCGTCGTTCAGGCGGACCGCCGGCCAGCCGGTTAAGCGAAACCCATGTTCTCTGCGCTCATCCGAAAGTGGATTCCAGAGGATAGTCCGCGAGCCAAGTGCGACAGCCAGCGTATCGTCGCGGCCGGTGAGCACAATGGTAGTTACAGGCTCATCGAAGAACCAGGACTTTACAGATCGATCGCGCGGATCAAAGCGATGAATGAGAAAACGATTGATATCGGTCCAATACAGCGCTTGTTCGCCGTCGTGCCACACGAGACCTTCACCGCAGCGGTCGCCTACCGGCGCTACGCAGGTAGGTTCTTCACTCAGGAACATACGATGCGCCTCACTTGACCGCGATTCCCGCCAATAAATCGCCGTCAACAAGATAGTTCACTGGTTGTTTCCTTCAATGGCTTTCAGGCAGGCGCGTAGATATCCCATAGCAAAAGCCATACCCGAGTGCCATGGCGCGTCGCACGTCAACTGCGGGGCATGGTCGGGAATGATGAGTCCGGAGAAATCGTTCTTCTTAAGAATGCGCAGGATCCGTAGGACATCCACATCGCCATCGTCAATATGCGACTCACGGTAATTCGGCACTTTCCCGTGAACATTTCTCAAGTGAACATAGGCGATTCGCTTCTGCGCGCTATATCGGTCGATTGCGTCGTAGACATCGCCTTCCCTCATTTCGGCGAGCGTCCCGACGCAGCATTCCAACTGATTCGATGGGCTTTGGTTTATGTCGATCAGCCTCTGGTAAAGCTCTGGCCGGTAAACCAGCCGAGGCTGTCCGCGTAGCGTTGGCATGGGCGGATCGTCAGGATGGGCCGCGAGCCGCACGCCGGCCTTTTCCGCCACCGGAAGGCACTCGTTCAAGAAATCTGCCACCCGCTGCCACAGTTCCTCGTGAGTAGCTTGTGGCGCTTGGCCCACGGGAGCAGCCGGATCGTAGATCATGTTCCATACCATGCCCAAGGGGAGCGGCGTATCCATGGGAGCATCCATACCGACACTGATGGCTCCTCCGCGGGCGAATGGACCCGTGATGCGGCCCGCAACACCCGCAATGCTGAAGTTATAGCCGATGATGGGAATGCCAGCCTCTCCCACGCGGCTGATCATCGTCTTGAGGCCTTCCAATTGTTTTCGTTTAAGCGGGCCATCCAGCAAGACGTCGTACCAGTGCGCGGGATCGAAGTTCTCGATTGCTTCCCAGATCAGTCCTGCCCGCTCAATCTCTTTCTTAATCTCCTGTATTTCATTGAGAGACCACAATTCATTCGGGTCGCCTGCGTAGCCCCAACCGGCAAGTTCACCCACTGGTTGGTCCCGGCGCGGATTTTCTTTTTCGCCTCCTTTGAAGTAGTCCACCAGGTGAACGACAACATGTGTCGCGCCCACCTGCCGTGCGAACTCAAAGTAAGCGGGCTTCAACATGTGCCGGTAGAGGCCGAAGCCGAGTTTCATTCGAGATTCCTCCTCAACTAATTTGCAACGGCGGCGCGTTAAGGTCTTACTCAAGTCACACCGATGTAGACTCCGCTTTCAGGTTCCGCAACCAGAGGTGACTGATCTCTTCGAGCGAATAACCCTTTGTCTCGGGGACCAGAAGTAGCACAAAGAAGAAATTCAACGCCGCCATTGCAGAGAAAACGAAAAACGTTCCATGGCTGTGGAGATGGCTCTGCATAACGGGAAAAAATTGGTTCGCCAAATAAGCGAAAATCCAAATGGCGGTAGTTGCAATGGACATGGCGGCGCCGCGCACCTTGGTCGGAAAAATTTCGGAGATGATTACCCAGCACACCGCGCCGTTGCCGACAGCATGACCGGCGACAAACGCCATAATTCCCGCCAGGATGCCGCGACCTGCGCCACCCGCCAGGTAAAAACAACCGACGGCGGCGAGCGCCAATGCCTGCATACATGTGCCGAAGAGAATGAGCGTTCGGCGGCCGGCTCTGTCTACCAGCCAGATAGCCACAACCGTAAATGCCAAATTGACGACGCCGACTAAGACCGTCTGAAAAAAGGCGTCGGAAGCGTTTTGTCCGGCACTTTTGAAAATCTCCGGCAAAAACGAGAGCAAACACGTGATGCCGCTGGTCTGGGAAAAGGCAGCAAGGAGGAATCCGATGATAAGCGCCCTGCGAAATGGGCCGTTAAACAATTCGTTGAGTCCGCCCCGTTCTTCGATAAGGGAGCGTTTGATGCCATCTGCCTCAACCGTAGGTTCGCGGCTCACCAATGCCAGTACTTGTTCCGCTTCCCTTTCACGCCCCACCTTCATGAGCCAGCGCGGACTTTCTTTAGAGAAGACGATTGCAATCGCGAAGAGAATAGCGGGCGCCGCAGCAGCTGCGAACATCCATCGCCAGCCGTGCGCAACTTGCCACACCTCTGTGCCGGACCGCTCTATCAGCAGATTTATGTAAACGGCGCACAGAATGCCGGCGACTATGCCGAATTGATAAAAAACCACCAGCCGGCCGCGCACGCCCGGCGGTGCGATCTCGGCAATATACATGGGAGCTACGATCGAAGCCGCGCCAATTCCTACACCTCCGACGATGCGCCAAATCACATATTGCGTGAAGCTGTCCGAGATCCATACACCGAATGACGAGAGCGCAAAACAGGCGGCGCAGCCGTACAGGGCACGCTTCAGGCCAAACCGGTCTGCCAGTGCTCCGGAGCCGGCCGACCCCACCAGGCATCCAATCAGTGCGCACCCCGCGGCCCATCCTACGCCTACCGGATCAAGACGGTAAAACTTCGATAGATAG
Source organism: Bryobacteraceae bacterium (assembly GCA_025924475.1). Classification (GTDB taxonomy): domain Bacteria; phylum Acidobacteriota; class Terriglobia; order Bryobacterales; family Bryobacteraceae; genus Bog-105. The sequence goes on along the minus strand of JAICIH010000252.1, from coordinate 4,056 downwards.
CCAATAGCACCACTGATAACAATGTTGTCGTAGCCGAAAAGAAAGCCGCCCAAGGCGGACACCACAGTTGCGAGGACCAGCACGCCAAGCGAGCCGGATGCATGTTGTGATCGCGCCGGCGGCGTTGAAGATGGCGTTGAAGATTTTAAGGGCGGTTGCAAGGAAAGACCCCGTTGCTAGAAAATTTCCGCCGGGACTGGGCACGTTGACAGGGCGCGTGGTTCACTCATAGACGTTGTCTTGACCGTGAATAAAGAACCAACGCTATTGTAGTTCAGGAGAGGCAAAATGCGAACCTTCTTTTCCTCCCGCCCCGCACCCCATGACCTCTCAGGCTCGAGTAATCAAAAAGGCATTCTTTGCCAAATAAAATACAGGACGCTCCTATGGGTATCGCTGGCTCTACTGCCAGTCATCGCTGCGGACGGGCAGATTCGACCCATTTGGCAGATCGGAAAATTCGATGAATCTCCCGTGGAGTTTTTTCGCGGCGCAAAGGATTCAGTTAGCTTCCAGGTTCCAAAGGCTGATCCTAAGGATTGGCCTGGCCGGCAAAGAACCGGCCAGTCTTATCGAATTTTGTTTCCACTAGAATCCCCATCGGGATCCTACTGGTTAAGAATTGCGACTCTGATCGACCAGCCCCGCGTCCCGGCCTTAAAGATTGAGGTGAATGGTCACTCGGGTATGTTCTATCTTCACCCCCAGCTCAGTTACTCACGCAGCGACTTCACCTATGCTTTCGATCCTCATGAATCGCAGAGTACAGTCAAAACCGCGATTCCCTTATCTTTCTTAAAGCCAGGCGAGAACGTTGTAACCATCACCTGCGTTGATGATCCACCTACAGCGGCTGGCGAAAAGGAGATTGGCGGGATTAGCTACGATGCCATCTCGCTTGAGCAGGATGATTCGAGGAAGCCAAAGATCGCTCGAAATATCACCGTGGACGTAGAGCCCACCATTTTTTATCGCCAGAAGCAGAGCGCATTAAGCGAAGTCGTCGATTCATTTATACGTTTCGCGCAACCATGGAAAGCCGGCACGGCCGATCTTGAGGTCGCCGGAAACCACTATCAAGCGCATTTTTCTGCCGGCGAGTTTGGAGAGCGGCGCGTCTCCTTTGACGTCGCCGAGTGGCACGGAACAGTTTCCGGAAATATACGCGTGAGCGGCGAGTCAAAACGCGTAATTCCTGTCACACTTACTGCGCAGCGCAAATGGACCCTGTTCGTGGCGCCGCACACTCACCTCGACGTCGGGTATACCGATTATCAAGGCAAGGTGGCGGAAGTGCAGCCCAGAGTCCTAGGCCAAGCGGCCGATCTTATTCATCAACATCCTGACTTCCGTTTTTCCATGGACGGTTCTTGGAATCTTCAGCAATTACTGAAAACTCGCTCTGAGGCGAAACGGGCTGAAATACTTGAACTCATTCGCAGCGGGAAAATGGCCGTTCCCGCGCAATATTGCAATCTACTCACAGCCTACGCATCGTTAGAGACCTTATATCGCTCCCTTTACGAGTCGAAAGAACTGGCTCGCGGCTATGGCCTTCCATTTGAATATGCCAATATTACCGATGTTCCCACCTACTCGGGCAGCTACCCGTCCATCCTTGCCGCCAGCGGGGTGAAATACTTCGTAGCAGCGGCAAACAATGATCGCGCGCCGATTTTCTTCTTTGATCATTGGAATGAAAAATCCCCATTCTGGTGGGTGGGTCCTGATGGGAAGAAAGTCCTTTTTTGGTATTCGCGGCACTATGAGCAAGTACAAACGTTGTTCGGTTTGCCGCCCAATTTGAATGCTGTTCGTGAGTCGTTGCCCATCTTTTTACAGGCATATTCAAAACCGAGCTACAAACCTGATGCGGCACTGCTCTACGGCACCCAAGTAGAGAATACTGATTTGTTTCCATCTACCGCGACGTTTGCCGACGATTGGAACAAGCTCTACGCATTTCCGAAGCTAACGTACGCGACTTTTCCCGACTTCTTTCGATACATAGCCGCACACTATGCAACCGATCTTCCGACGTTCAAAGGCGATGGCGGCGGATATTGGGAGGATGGCATAGGAAGTGATGCCTACTTCGAAGCCGAAGATCGCGAGAATCAAAACCGGGTGCTTTCGGCTGAGGTTCTTTCCACGGCCACGCATTCGATTGACCCCAATTTGAACCCACCCGGGGATGTGTTAAAGGATGCGTGGCGAAACATCATCCTGTTCGCGGAACATACCTGGCTTTCCTACAATTCGGTCTCGCAGCCGGATCATGATGAGTCGGTCAAACAGCTGCGGGTAAAAGATAACCGTGCCGATCAGGCCGCACTGGAGATCGAGGATGTTATGAACCGATCCCTGAGTCAACTCGCGGATCAAATCCACATACCGGCGAATACGCTGGTGGTGTTCAATTCTCTGAATTGGCGGCGCGATGCCGTTGTGGAAACCGACCTTTTCGAGCACCCTGAGCTAATCGATTTAACGACTCAGCAGCGCGTTCCGCTGGAGATCCTCTATCACAAGGAGAAATTTCTGCGCGTTCGGTTTCTGGCTAGAGATTTGCCGTCGGTGGGATACAAGTGCTTCAAGATCAGCTACGGCAAGGAAGGTTCTCCTGAGATTCAACGATCGAAGGAGCAAACCATCCAAAATCGGTTCTACCGGATCAAGATCGACAAAGAAAGCGGCGCGCTTACCAGCATTTACGACAAAACGTTACATCGCGAAATTGTAGATGCGAATAGCCCATACAAATTTGGCCAGTATCTATACGTAACGGGCGGCGATGGAGACACACAGATGATCAATCCATTTCCAGCCCTCGCGCCGGGCGAACTCAAGGTACACGCGGCATCGCAGGGCAAATTCCTGGGAGTCGAACAGATGCCGTGGGGAGAGTCGATTCGCATGTCTAGTTCCACGATCAACACCCCTGCGATCGAAACAGAAGTCCTGCTTTTCAATGATCAAAAAAGGATCGAGTTTCGCTACCAGGTGCACAAGCAATACACAAACAAAAAAGAAGGCGTCTATTTCGCGTTCCCGGTCAACGTCTCGAATCCGGAATTCAGCTACGCGACGCAACAGGCATGGGTTAATCCGGCTCGCGATCTGATGAAGGGCGGGAGCTTGGAATGGTTCAATGTCCAGCAATGGATGGCCGTTCACGATAGCAATCTCGCGGTCGGTATTGTACCCCTGGACGCCTCTCTTGCGAGCTTCGGCGATATCAATCGCGGCGCCTGGCCAGGCACATTTACGCCCAAGACCGGAACGATCTTTTCGTATGCGATGAACAATTACTGGCACACAAACTATCGGGCAGGCCAAGGGGGAGATTTTACCTTTCGATATGCCTTGACGAGCGAGCCCAAACTTGATGGAGGCTCGCTTACTCGCCTCGGCCTCGATGAGATGCGGCCTCCCGAATTGGATTATGTAGTTCGTCAAGATAAAGTCGGCGATCCCGTTCGACCGCTGCCCGCAGAGGGGCAGGCTTTGCTAGAAACAGAAGGCCCGGATGTCGCGCTGATCACGTGGAAGCTGGCTGACGACGGAAACGGAATGATCTTGCGTCTTCAGGAGACGGCAGGTAAGGCGGCGGACACGGCAGTTCGCTTCTCTCATACGCAGATCAAATCAGCCCGGCTTTGTTCCGGAGTGGAGGACGATCTCCAGAGTCTTCCAGTCGAAAGTAACAGAATTCCACTCTCGTTAAAGCCGTTCGAGGTGGTTACAATCCGAGTCGTCGCCAGCAATTAGGCTCGGCAGAGCTCTATGCCACCCTTCATCTTCGCTTTGGTCCCGTGAAGTTGGATCCGGCAAATAATGTGGCGGCTCTCCAGGAGTTGGGTCGCGCCGTGGACCTTAAATCAAATTCTGTTTCTGCCCGAACATTGCGTGGAAAATTACTTCTGGAAAGCGGGCGCCTTGCAGCGAGCGGCGAGGATTTGGAACGCGCCATGCATCGAAACCCGGATTCTCGCGCGGCCTTGTATAAGGGAGAGCGAGGCGGTTGTGCATTTCACGATGTCGAAGAATTCTATT
>JAICIH010000251.1 GCA_025924475.1 Bryobacteraceae bacterium | reverse complement strand
GCTCTCAAAATGATCATCGGCCTCAAGCTTCGCAAAATCGAGCGGCGGCTAGCGGACTCGCACGGCATCGTCTTCACGTGGGATGACGGGTTGGTTGCCGCCGTCGCAAGCCGCTGCACCGAAGTGGAGAGCGGAGCGCGCAATGTGGACAACATCTTAACGAACACGTTGTTGCCAGACGTATCCCGGGGATTGCTCACCAGCATGGCCGAAGGACGCAGCGTGAAATCGATTCATGTGACGATTGGCGAAGAAGGCGCTTTCGCTTACCAGATGGTGGAGTGACCGGAGCGCGTCAGGAGATTCCGTGAGTTATTCGCAAGCCGACCGGCCTATCCGTATCAAAACCACTCTCGGGGCAACCGAGCTGCTGCTGGAGAGTTTCTCGGGCTCGGAGTCTATTTCAGATCCGTTCCAGTTTCGCGTCTCGATGGTTTCGGAGAATGCGGCGATCGATCTAAGAGGTCTGTTACGGACTCCCGTGACAGTTTATCTGCGATTGAACGACGGAAGTGAAAGGTACTTCCACGGCATCTTTCAGCACCTGATTCAGCGGGAGATCGCTAAAGACGGCCTTGTCAGCTACGAGGGCTCGATTGTTCCGATGCTGTGGTTTCTTGGATTGAACAGCGACTGCCGGATATTTCAGAACAAAAGCGTGCCGGATATTGTCGAGCAGCTATTGAAAGAAAACGGAGTCACCGATTTTCGCTTTGCGACAAACGGGACCTATTCGCCGCGGGAGTATTGCGTCCAATATCGTGAGACGCATCTCAACTTTATTTCCCGCCTCCTCGAAGAAGAAGGCATCTTTTACTACTTCGAATATGAGGAAAACAAACATACCGTCGTGTTTTCCGACAAGAGCGGGACGCTAAAGACTTGTCCGCATCAGGAAAAGGCAAAATATTCCGCGATGGCCGAGGACAGCGACAATGACGCCGTGTCGGGCCTGGACTTCGAAGAGCAGGTGATGACCGGAAAGGTCACGTTAGCCGACTACAACTTCGAAACGCCGAGCAACGATCTCCGCGTGTCCATAAGCGGCGCCAACAATTTCGAACATGCCGATTATCCGGGGATCTATGGTACAAGAAACGAAGGAGATCGCTACGCCCGAGTGCGCCTCGAGGAATTCGAGGCCAGGCGATCGCTCGTTCGCGGCCGCGGCAATTGCCGCGCCTTTTCGCCCGGATATCGTTTCACTTTGGAAGATCACTATCGCGCGGACATGAACAAGGGCTATGTGCTCACTTCGGTGTCTCACACTGCCAGCGACACTTCCTATCGTGCCGGCCGCAGTGGAGAGTTTTCTTATCGGAATTCGTTCGAAGCTATCCCACAAGCCACGCCTTTCCGGCCGATCCGCCGGGCAAGAAAGCCTATCGTTCAGGGATCGCAAACCGCTGTGGTGGTCGGGAAACAAGGCGAAGAAATATGGGTGGATAAGTATGGGCGTGTAAGAGTGCAGTTCTTTTGGGACAGGCGTGGAAAGAAGGATGAAAACAGCTCCTGCTGGATGCGTGTGTCGCAAATTTGGGCCGGCAAGAATTGGGGCTGGATGACCATACCCCGGATTGGCCAGGAGGTCGTGGTGGATTTCCTCGAAGGCGATCCGGACCGGCCGCTCATTATCGGACGCGTGAATAACGCCGATCAGATGCCGCCGTATGCGCTACCCGACAAGCAGACTCAGTCCGGAATTAAATCGCGCAGCTCGAAAAACGGCGGGACCGCAAACTTCAATGAAATCCGCTTCGAGGACCAGAAGGGTAGCGAGATGGTCACTATCCACGCCGAGAAGGACATGGAGACGACGGTCGAGCACGACGATACACAAACGGTTCAAAACGATCGCGTGATCACGGTAAGCGGAAAGCACACCGAGACGATAACCAAAGACACCGCGATCACAATCGACCAGGGCAACCATTCTTTGACCCTGAATCAAGGCAACAAGTCGACGCGGCTCAAAATGGGCAACGACGCGATTAAGATCGACCTCGGCAAGAGTGAAACCGAAGCCATGCAGTCAATCGAATTGAAAGTAGGGCAAAGCAGCATCAAACTCGATCAGATGGGCGTGACGATCAAGGGAATGACAATCAAGATTGAAGGCCAGATCCAGGTAGAAGTGAAAGGCCTCATGACACAAGTAAATGGAGACGCGATGCTCACCTTAAAGGGCGGCATCACGATGATCAATTAGCAATGGCGAGCCAGGCCGAAGACCAGTTGCCGATTGCGGAGCTTTGTAAGCTCGCGGGAATCGAGTCTGTTGACGACGATATCGCGCCCGCGCAGGTCTTGACGCGTCTTGTGAAAGAAGAACGGTTCCAGGAGGCGCTGCGCTTTCTCGTTAACACGCTGGAGGCGGGCGCCGCGGTCCGCTGGGCATACGATTGCCTCAGCCATCTCGACCGGCCGGCAGCGCAAGGAGCGCGGCAAACCGCGTTGCAGGCGGCCCAGTCGTGGATTGCCGCGCCGGATGAGACAAAGCGGCGCGCTGCAAAAGAAGCCTCCGACAAGGCCGGGCTCGACACACCGGAAGGCGTGTTGGCGATGGCCGTCTTCTTTTCCGGCGGCAGTGTCGCGCCGGAAACTGCTCCTGAGGTTCCAGCTCCCGCGCGTGCGTGCCACAAACTCTCGGCGGGAGCCGTGCTGTTGGCTGTGGTATCCGATCACCTTGAAAGCGCTTCCCAGCGTTTTCAGGAAGCGATCCAACGAGGTGTGCAATTGGAATCGATGCGCCACAAAAGCTGAGATAAGGCACCTATTCGGGTAGTTCCGTAGTAGTCGAGATTTGATGTTGCATGTTGCTGCGATCTGAAGAGCAGGGAGGAACAATTGACGCCGCAACACTACGCGAGCAGTTGCGCCATGTGTACTGGATTGGCGGCGGAAGCTGCGCCGGAAAGTCGACCATTGCTCGCCGAATAGCAGATCAGCATGGTCTGCATCTGTACGCAACGGATGATGTGATGGCGGAGCACTCACGCCGAAGCAAGCCGGCGGACTGCCCACTTCTGCACGAGTTTATTGCCATGGATATAAACGATCGATGGGTGAATCGATCTCCGACGACGATGCTCGATACTTTCCATTGGTTTCGTGGCGAGGGCTTCAATATGATTATCGAGGATCTCCTGCGCATCCCGACTAATCATCGAGTGATCGTGGAGGGCTTCCGGATATTGCCGCATCTCGTCAAGCCGATTCTCTCGACCACGGACCATGCTGTCTGGCTCCTCCCGTCACCCGAGTTCCGCCAAGCCACAATCGAGCGGCGCGGCGGATGGACATCTGGGTTTCTCGCCAAAACAAGCAATCCCGAGCGAGCTCTACAGAACCTGCTCGAGCGCGATAGGATGTTCACTGATCGACTCAGGAAGGAAGTTGAAGGTTTGGAATTGCGGGCCATCCCGGCTAGCGCTGCAATGGCTGAGGATGATTCCGTGGACGTAGTTACGACGATATTCGGACTCTGATCCGAGGCCTCTTGCCATTGTGAACACGACAGAAGCTGTTGTAGAACGCCCGAAGCGCCGAAATGAATCGACTGGTCGCTATGGATGGGCAAACCGGAAACTGCGCTGGTGACGTAGCGAGTTCAGAAGATGAAAAATGTCCGAGAACCAACTCGCGCATGTGTTCTCCGTCAGCTCAAATACAGGCAATTACAGTTAATTCCGTAGTACGAGCCTTACTGGCGATTTCGGTTCGGGCAATGTAGACTCTTATCCTATGGCCCGAACTGGCACCCTTTTTATAACCGGTTTTGTACTTGCATTCTGCACGGCACAGTATACGAAAGCAGACGCGCTGTTCGATTTTGAAACAAACCCTTCCGGCACTCCAACTCCTTTTACTAATACCGTCAACGGCCTCTCGGCAACCTTTGGTGGTTCCGCAAGGGTCTGCGACTCTCAAGGCTTCTTCCAATCGCTCTCAGGGCAAATACTCATCCAGAACTTTTGCGGGTCATCCAGCGATTCTGGCCCGCTCACCATCTCTTTCTCTTCCCCTCTGACCACTATTTCGTTCGATTTCGCCGTCGCTGCACCCAACGGCACTCTGTCGTTAGCAGCGTTTCTGGGCGGAACACCAGCCGGCGGCAGTGACTTCGGAACTACCGTGCCGCCAGGACTTTTCAACAGCGAAGGAGTAGCAAACTTCTCGGGAACTTTCGATTCGGTCGAGTTGAGTTCGGATTTTTTCCTCGCGGTTGACAATGTCGATGCGAGTACTACGCCTGTTCCGGAACCGGGCGTTTCGCTTCTGGTTCCGGCTGCCCTTGCGGTTTTTGCTGTTATGCGCCGCAGATCGTGGAGCTTGCGCTAACCGTTTCCTCGCGGGTTGTGAAAAAATTAGGTACAGACAGCCGCGCCTGCATTCAGAGGATTTTATTTTCAGTAGCTTACTGTACGGCTCATTTTGAACGCGCACAACGGGTGCCAAACACCCTGTGCGCTTCAGTCAGTCCCTAATTTTTTCACAGTTCGTCGCGGTCGCCGCTGGCTTTATGAAAGACTACTTGGACGGCTCCTATTTGCCTATCCTCTAAGCCGACTGCCGAACCTGCCAGATAGAGCAGCCAGGTACGATACGTATCGTGGCCTACCAGATCACGACAATTTACAGCATTCCGCTGAAGATTCTTCACCCAGGCTCTGCAGGTCAGTGCATAATGCTGGCGCAGATCGCGTACGCCAATCACATCAAAGCCGGCTCGTTCGCCTTCGCGCACAACATCGTCTAGGTGGACAAGCTCGCCACCTGGAAACACGTTATTTTGAATAAACAAGGTATCCGGCCCGTCGGAAATACCGTGCGGACGAACGAGACCGCGATTCAAAAAGAATCCCCCGGGCTTCAATAGTTGGAAAGCTTTGGCAAAATAGCCCGCCATGCGCGAACGGCCCACATGCTCAAACATACCGATAGACGCTATCTTGTCGAAAGAACCACTCATATCGCGGTAATCGCAAAGGCTGACGAAAACCCTTTTCTGCAAGGCTTCCCGTTCAATGACCTGCTGGGCAAAGTCAAGCTGGCGTTGCGCTACGGTGCATCCGAGCGCCTGAACGCCGAAATGTTTGGCGGCATAGGTCACTAAACCGCCCCAACCGCAGCCGATATCGAGAAAACGATCGCCCGTGCGCAGCGACAAATCGCGGCAGATCAACTCGAGCTTCTGGCGCTGCGCTGTTTCCAGCGAATCGTTCGGCGTGCAAAAATGGGCGGCGGAATAGACCATACGCGAATCGAGAAACTGCGAGTAGAACTCGTTGGAACGATCGTAATGAAACTGGATGTTTTGCGCCGCCGGATTTCTGCTCCCAAGTAAGAACGAAGTTCGTAAGTGCTGCAGGCGCGCGAGTCCGGAGAAGAGGAGCTTCCGGAATATGGAGTGATGATGACGGGAGAAGTATCGAATGGCCTCGAAAATATCGCCGTGGATTTCGACTCTGCCATGGATAAAAGCCATGGCCGCCGAATAAGGATCCATTTGTAGAAAGCGGCGGTGCGCCGAGCCGTCTTTTTCGATGATCGTGAATCGTCCCTCGGGACCCGGACATACATTGCCTCCTCCGTCCGGTTGACTGATCCACACATGGCTCGGTTCTGATCTCCGCTGCTCCGCAATAGACACTTTCCTACTCCATCCGATTAGATGCTGCCGGATATAAATTCTATACCCGGTAAGCTATCGGGATCCTTTGCCGTGCAAGCCGGCCAGAATCAAGCCTGCTATGACTAATCCAGTGCCCGTAGTCTTGACAAGGAGAGTCCATCCGTTAAAATCTTCGCGGAACCAGGATGGCTTAAACCGAGAAATCAAATAAGCGCCTGCGAATATCGTGACATAACGAAGTCCCGAAACGCTCTGCACGATAGACGGCGTGGCGCGGCTAATTGCCAGCACAACCAGGAATGATCCGACCCCTGCTAATATCCGGTTGAACATATACCAGAACTTACTCTTTGGTTGTGCTTTTTCGGACACCTGGAAGATCTCGTTTCGCCAGGATGGCGGAACAAGTAATGCTATCGACCCGATGAAGGTTCCCAATGTGAACCAGACATATCCGCTCACAAAGTTAATCTGGTTGAACACGATCTTTTGTAGGACATTCATCAGGCCGAATCCGCCGGCAGCTATGAGAATCTTCGGCAAAATTTTTCTGAATGGCAGCTTCTCGGCGAAGAACATCGCAAACCCACCCGCGCTCATCAGGGCAAATCCGATTACGTCTTCCCCAATCGGCTCCTTAAGCAATGGGATCGAAATCAAAGCCGTAATCACAGGCCCGAACCCTCCCATGGCGGCGAGTTCTTCGGATGCTTCTCCAGATTTAAGAGCGGAGTAATAGAAAAAGGACGCGATTAAATCCAGCAAACCGGCTGTGAAGCTCAAAGCCGCCAATCGAAAAGGCGGCGGTTTGAAGCCAAACGGAATCAGAACTAATCCGAAGATACTGATCGCGCCCAGCCAAAATACGTAAGGGATCAGTTTACGTGTTTCTTTTCGTTCTAAAAGTACCTTGTCCCAAACAAGAGAGATGCCGATGAGCAGATGGGCGAGGGTCGCCAGCAGCAGCCCGCTCAGCACGATAAAAGCAGGAGGATCTTAGGAGGCTGCGACATACGGCCGGGGTAGTCTTTTTCCCTTGCTTTCTCCATTCAGCCACATGCGGCCAGCCGTATCCCCCTCCAAAGACTCGTCGTGCTGAAAACCTGGTCCGCTGGAAGAGAGCTCAACGCCCGAAAACTCGCCGAGCGCCGCCATATCCGGAATGGCAAGAATCCTCCTGTCTTTTGTCTGAATGAGCCCGAGTGTTTCGAGATGGCTAAACGCCCGAGAAACCACTTCGCGTGTGGACCCGACGCGGCTCGCGATTGCGCTCCTCGTCAAAGGCAGTTCCATGGCACAAATGGTTCCGTTCTCGATTCCACTCTCCTGTGCAACCAGTACTAGATATTCGGCGACTCGTTGTTCTACGCTTCTTAGGGCTAAGGACTCGATGACTCTGGCAAATTCACGCACCTGATTTGCAAGCGCTCGAGCGGCGTTTCGGACAAATCCCGGATCTTCACGGCATAGTTCCTCGACATCGTGTTTCTCAATGCAGAAAATCTCTGCCGCGCTGTTGGCGATAGTAGTATTAAAGAATGTTCCCCCGCTGAAAAGCGCGCTTAAGCCGACGACCGCGCCGCAGCGTGCGATGGATAATGTTTGCTCGCGGCCCTCGGCATCTTGCCGGAACGAGCGCAACTCCCCTTCGGAAACTATGTACACGCCCGACGCCCGCTCGTGCTCGTAGAAGAGTATCTGTCCCCGGCTCAGCCGCCCGCTGATCGCCATACTGGCGGCTTTTCTGAGTATTGCGTCGGTCAAGCCGCTGAATAAACCGGCGTTGCGAAACAACACAATTGCGTCAGCTTTCAAGCTGAACACTCCGGATAAGCGGGCATTCCCTATCCTCAAAGTACAGCAGTGAACGGAGGGGTGGGAGCACGAAAAAGTACCTGCCAGAATCGGAACTGTGAAAAGACAGGGCGTTACATCGTGATAAAACACACGGCGTAATAGAGCCTGCGGAGTCAACCTAGAGTTAGGAGAGATCGCTAACACACCCACGGAAGCGGCCGATCTCGGCCGAATGTCGCGGTAATAGTTAAGCTCCGCGGGCGTGCGGAAGCGGCGCCGACAGACATACTGAGGAGGAGTGTATGTGTGACTATTCGCCTCATTCCATTCGCAATCGGCTCGCCGAAGAAGGAGAAGATCTTGTTCTGCATAGGTTTGAAACAGGATCTTTTGGCTTTGCTTCAGCAGCCGATTTACGCGAATGCGAGGCTAAGAACGAGAAGGCTTCGTCGAGCATCTGGGGGGTAATGAAAGACTGGCTTCTTTTGCCCCGGCAGTCTGCGCGAGTTCCCACGATCTGTGTGCCCCCCGGCGCACAGTTATTATTGCGTGATATTCCCGCAAAGGTTCAGGCATCGCTCTACATCCGGGCATCGGAAGTTGCCGTATTTACCGAGTTACACGCTCGAAGGTATCGCTTTCGTGACGCATTGCTCCTTCCGAACGCTACCCGAGTGCTTCTGCAGGATTTGCCCGAAGGTCTTCATGCCGTGGTATTGAGCATGTCCTCAGACGCTTCCTCAAAAGAAGAGGCGCTCGCGGCAAGGGCCTCCTGAGATCGAGTGGATCTCGAAAATAAATTTTGTAGAGAAAGGCAACTGAAATGACTCCGAATGAACAAACGAATGTCACGGGAATGGAACATCGTGACGATAATACAAAGTTAGGTGCGATCAAGGCCGCCAGCACGATTTGTTTGCTGGCCGGCATATGGTTCTTTGTTTCTCCTTGGGTGTATGGAGCTGCAGCGCAGCCCAACGCGTGGAACTGCTGGATTATCGGCGGATTCATGGTGCTATTCGGCATCCTGAGAATCAGCCGCCCGGCTTATTCAACAGCGCTGAGCTGGTGCAACATGGTCCTTGGAATTTGGACCTTCTTCTCACCCTGGATCTATGGATATACGGGCAACAGCGGCCGCTTTATCAATAGCCTCTGCATCGGCGTAATCGTGTTTGTATTCTCGATCGCCTCGGCCAGTATCGCTCGAAGAGCGCATGTTGTACCGCATCCGGTTGCTCACTGACCGTCCACACACCGGGTAGAAGCGACTGTGGCCGCGAGGTTTCTCCGGCCACTCTCGCTTCTGTTGCCGTATACGTTCGAACTCTCCAAAAAGCGAGATTGGCGTCGAGACGAGACTCCGAACTCCTGATCTCGCCGGGTGATTCTGGGCTGTAGAGGAAAATGACGCGACCCATGGGAGCGGTTGCGCGGTTCGCAGTTAGAGGGGAAACTGGGGCATGCCGCAGCTTCAGTTACCGATC